>DATJXL010000224.1:0-4549 GCA_035500135.1 Kofleriaceae bacterium | reverse complement strand
TGAACGCGTTCGAGCCAACCTCGAACACGTTCAGCCGAGCGTCGACCTCGCCGCGCAGCCACTTCGGCTTGCACATCATCGTCGGCGCGAGCGACGGGTGCTTCTTCACGAAGTGATACAGCTCGTGCATGATCGCGAACCGCCGCGCGCAGTAGTCGGTGATGCGCGTCGGAAGCACGATCTGCACGAGGTCGCCGACGCGAACGAGCTGCGCGGCGGCGCCATCGAGGTCCTCCTCGACAATCTCGATGCCGAGATCGTGCGCCCACTTTTCCGGCTCTATGTCCGCGCGCGCCTTGACGGCGTAGTCCCGAAGAAACCTGTGCGCGTCGAGCCAACCCTGCGCGATCGCGTCGCGCCGCTTCGTCGCCGGCTGCGTCATCGCTAGCCCCGCGGCCCCTGCGCGCCAGCCTTCTCCATCTTCTGGATGAGCCGGCGCAGGTCGTTGTCGCTCAGCTCCGACAGATTGCGGAACGCGACCTGCACACGCGGTCCGAGCACCTCGTGCAGCTGCGCGTACAGCGCCTCGAGCGCGACGCGCGGCATCGCCTTCAGACGCTTACTGATCGGCTCGGCCTTCTTGATCGGAGGCGCGACCTTCGGGAGGCGCGCGCGGCGGTATTCGCCGATCTTCGCCTGAACGTCGGCGACGACGCCGTTCGCCCACTGCTTGTCCTCGGCGCGAACGTGGCCGCTCTCGTACTCGAGCAGACCGACCTCGCGCGTGATGATGTCGAGCACGCGCAGATCGTTGTCGGGATCCTTGTTCTTCTTCATGGTGCAGCTCCTTTGCTACGCCTTCGCCTTGGGGGCGAGGCGCTGGTCGGTGAGGTTGCGGATGATCCGGCGCAGCCGGCCATACGCGTTGTGGTAGGTACGGTCCTTCATCTTGGCGAGCGCGAGCACGTCCTCCTTCGTCGTCGCGCCCGCGTCGTACGCGTCGAGAATGCGCAGCACGTCCTTGTCGCCCGCGGCGAGCTCGCGGATCTTCGCGAGCATCTCGGACGCGTACACGCGCTTGGCGGCGATCTCGGGCTCGGCGACCTGTTCGGACGCGGCGCGCTCGGCGGCGCGCGACTCCTTGCAGTCGTCACCGATCGCTTCGTGCGGGTGCGCGATCGCGTGCTTCGCATGCTTGTCGGAGTGGCCGTCGATCACGCGGAGCAGGTGATGCTTCAGCGGGAAGCGCGACGGGTCCCAGCGCACGACGCCCATCCACGTGTCGCCGATCGCGTCGAGCACGAGCTCGCGCGCGTAGTAGTCGTCCACCTTGCGGCCGGCGTACGCCACGCCGAGCATGCGCGTGCGCGCGTAGTTGTTGAGCCCCGTGATCAGGCTCTGGTTGCACTGCGTCTTGAACTGCTGGATCCAGTCCTCGTTCGGGGCGAACGGCTCCGTACCGCCGTCGTTCGCATCGTTCGGGTTCCGGCCCGTCTCGGTGCCGGTATCATTCGGGGACTTCATTCGGGAGCCTCCTGCTGAGTTGTTGAGGCGCCACGAATACCCCCGGGATCTGACACTGAACATAGAGTCAGGTTGACAACATCGCGAGACTCCAACGGGAGTGCCGAGATCGGTCACTTCGATAAGTCCGGTTTCCGGACGATGATCAGAGGCCCCCATTAGCTTTGCCATCATGGTGATGGCAGCTGCGAAGAGTCCGAAGGGGATGCCGATCAGCCGCGCGCTCGTCGACGCCGTGGTGGATCCGACGTCGTGGTCGATCGACGAGATCGAGCGCGCGACCGCCGCGTGCGACTACGATCGCGCCGCGGTGCTCGCGTTCGCGAGGGCGCGGGCAGGCGAGGACGCGCCCGCGGAGACGATCGCGCGGATGCTTCCGGGCGTTCGCGACATCACGCTCGCGGCGAGCTTGTGCGCGATCGCGAGCGGCGACCGCGGCAACGCGTGGCTCGCGTGCGTTCGGGATCGACGCTTTCCCGAGAAGGTGGAGGCGACGACGGTCTCGGTCGTCGCCTTGTACGCGGCGTGGCGCGCCGGTGCGGATCTGCATCCGATCGCGGTCGAGGCGCGCCGGCTCGTGCGGATGGCGTGCGGTTGGCGCGGCTACGCGCTGCTCTACACGATCGCGGATGCGAGCGTCGATCCGAGCCTGACCGAAGCGGCGAAGCCGGTCCGCATCATGGCCGAGAACAAGCCGGGCGCCGAGTTCATCGCCCGCATCGATCGGATCCTCGCGAGCTCGGCGGCGGAGGTCATCGAAGAGCTGCCGCCGCAGATCGCCGCGCAGCCGGTCGCGCGCTTCACGGTCCGTCTAGCGCCGCGCGCCGGGCGCAACGAGTTGTGTCCGTGCGGCAGCAGCAAGAAGTTCAAGCGGTGCTGCGCCGACAAGCAGGCGCACGTCGCGCCGTCGCCGGTCGCGGGCCTGTCGTGGGACGAGTACGTGACGAAGGGCGCCGAGCACATGTCGATCGACGACGTGAACGCGCTGCCCATGCGCGAGCTAGCGCGCGTCGATCTCGCGCGGCTCGGTGACCTCCCGCTCGTCGCGGCGATTCGGCGGTTCAAGCGCGAGCGACTGCTCGATCGCGCCACGCACGGCACCGCGTTGCTCGCCACGCGCGACACCGAGGTAAACGTCGATGGTGTGCGCGACGAGATCTTGAGCGAAGCGCTCGATGCGAACGACGTGACACGCGCGGCCGAGCAGCTCGATGCCATGCGCGACCCCGCCGCGGCAGGGCTGCACAAGCTCGAGATCGATCTACGGCTGCGGCGCGACGGCGCACTCGAGGCGCTCGCGACGGCAGCGGACGAGGCGGTGCGTAACGACAACGCTCCGTCCGCGACCGAGCTCGCGCACACGCTATTGCGCGCGGTGCCCGCGCTCGGGTTGCTCGTCGCGCGCGGATGCTTGCGCCCGGGACGCGCCACGGTGAACGACTCGCTGCTCGGTGGCATCGAGGAGACGCGAGATGCCTTGTTGCTGATGCCCGGTGATCCAGCCTGGGATGTTCACGCCCAGCTCAAAGAGGACCACGACTCGGACGAGCACGACGAGGAGCAGGAGCGCGCCGCCGCCGAGGCAACCGCGTTGCGCGGCTCGCTGCGCGTCGCTTCATCGCGGGTCGAGGACCTCGAGCGCGAGCTCGCACGCAAGCAAGCAGACCTCGACTCGGCTCGCACTTCGTTGCAGCCCGTCGCAGTGCTGGCCGCGCCCGCACCGCGGGACGCGTTCGAGCGCGACCGCGTTCACGATCTCGAGAATCGCGTCGAGGAGCTCGAAGGACTTGTGCGCGAGCGCAACTCCGAGCGCGCCGATCTGCGTCGCCAGCTCGCCGCCGCGACGAGCGCAGCATCGCGCGCACGGGAAACGTTGCCCCTTTCGCTCGCCACTGCCGCCGAGCGCGACGACGGTGCCTGCGAGCCCATTGATGTGATCGATCGAGGCCCTGTGATCCCTCAGCTATCGCGCCGCGCGGAGGACGCGCTCGGCGCGGTACCGAAGCACGTCGCGTCCGAAGCGCTGCGCACATTCGGCAGCGTCTGCGCCGGCGACGCGAGCGCCTGGCGCAAGGTGAAGCAGGCGAAGGACATGCCGCGGCAGGTTCTCATGGCACGGATCGGTATCCACCACCGTCTACTATTCCGGATCGAGGGCTCCGCGCTCAACATGCTCGACGTTGTGACACGAGAGAACTTGATGACGACACTGAAGCGCATGCGTGGCGCGCGGGCGTAGCGAGCGCGCGGCTAACGAGGTCGAGGTTCGGAGTGGGTAATAAGTTACCCGGGACATCGAACTACCCAGCCAGGTGTCAGGTGTTGTACGAGGAGAATTGACGCACTCGATCTACGTTGGTAACTTCGCCCCAATCTCAGGGAGGGGACTCGAATGAATATTGGGAATGTGTGGAAGACGTCCGCGCCGCGACTGGTAGCGCTTTCGGTCTGCTTCGGGTGTTCGAGTTCGAATCCACAGGTCACCATGACCACTGCAAGCATAGCGGCGATATCCAATACAAGTGCGACCAACGTGGCCTTTACGGCACCGGAGCATCAAGACATGCTGGGTGCGATCCTGGCTGGTAACCAGCCGACTGGGTTTCGTTGGGTCATGCTCTCTGTGCAACCGCCGGCTGCCAATGCGGTCACGACGACGCAAGGGC
Organism: Kofleriaceae bacterium; assembly: GCA_035500135.1. Lineage (GTDB taxonomy): Bacteria > Myxococcota_A > Polyangia > Haliangiales > Haliangiaceae > JABFXX01. The sequence goes on along the minus strand of DATJXL010000224.1, from coordinate 419 downwards.
TTAGTGCGGACATGACAAATAGCGGAGCCCAAGTCACTTTCTCACAGTGCTATCAGGACAGCTGCAATCCTGCGGTCAACAACTATGCTCCATGCTGGTTCGTCGAGCAGTACTCCGCTGGCGAGCCAGGCCTGACCGGGACTATTACCTTACGCACCGACGCTACGACAGCATTCGGGTCGGTAGATATTCTGTGGGAAGGCGAAACTGACCGCTACGGAAATGGAAGTAACTACTACTTCAAGCATGGAACAACGACGGGATTCGATGCCCCCATCGTTTCTACCGAAGGGGCACAGCCGTGAGAGTCTCAACATGGATGCCACGTGTAATTGCGATGTTTGCGCTGGTGGCTGTGACACCAGAAGCCCAAGGCAACATCGTACTTGGTTACGCTGACGAGTTCTGGGATGGCGATG
>DATJXL010000223.1:0-17910 GCA_035500135.1 Kofleriaceae bacterium | reverse complement strand
ACCCGGTTGCGCCCGCGCTGCTTGGCGCCGTACATCGCGACGTCCGCGCGATCGATGAGCTCCGGCATCGTCTCGCCGACGCGCCACTGCGCGATGCCGACCGAAACGCGCAGGATGAGCGCGAGCCCGTCGCCGACGTCGAACGCGCGTTCGCACACCCGCTGGCGCATGCGCTCGCCGACCTCCCAGGCGCGGCCGGCGTCGGCCTTGGGCAGCACCACGAGGAACTCTTCGCCACCGTAGCGCACGAGCAGGTCGCCGCCGCGGATCGCGCCGCGCAGCCGGCGCGCGACCTCGGAGAGCACGACGTCGCCGATGCCGTGGCCGTACTGGTCGTTGACCGCCTTGAAGTGATCGACGTCGACGAGCGCGAGCGACAGCGGGCGATCGCGATCGATCGCGGCCTCGATCTCGCCGGGCAGCTTCTGGTGCAGGAACTCGCGGTTGAACGCGCCGGTCAGCGGATCGGTGACCGCGACGCGGTGCAGCCGCACGTTCTCGATGTCGAGCGCGATCGTCGTCGAGATGAAGCGCACGAGCTCGAGGTCGTCGGGATGAAACGCACCGACGTGCTCGCTCGTCGCGGTCACGACGCCGACGCGCTCGCCGCGCGCGAGCAGCGGCACGCACAGCATCGACGCGATCGGCGTCTGGTTCGCGGGCAGCGCGACGAACCGCCCGTCCTGCGCGACGTCGTTGATCAGCAACGGCTCGCCTTTCTCGACGACCCAGCCGGCGACGCCTTCGCCGACCTTGAACGACAGCGTGTGCATGCGCTCGGTACGCAGGCCGTACGCGGCCTTCGCGAGCAGGCGCTTGCGATCGGCGTCGAGCAGCATCACCGAGCACGCCTTCGCGCCGACGAGCTGACACACCAGCTCCGCGATCCGCGACAGCAAGATGCCGGGATCGAGGTCGGAGCCGACGAGCTTGCCGATCTCGAACAGCACCGCCGGGAGCTTCGCGAGCTGCTCCGGCTTCACGCGAGGGTCCTCATGCGTTCGTGACGTAGCCGATGAAGGGCAGGTTGCGATACTGCTGGGCGACGTCGAGCCCGTAGCCGACGACGAACTTGTTCGGGATCGTGAAGCCGAGGTAGTCGATCGAGACCTGGCGCTCCTGGCGCTCGGGCTTGTGCAGGAGCGCCGCGAGCTTGATCGACGCGGGTCGGCGGGTGCCGAGGTTCTCGAGCAGGTAATGCACGGTGTGACCGGTGTCGACGATGTCCTCGACCACGATCACGTGCTTGCCCTCGATCGGCCGCGACAGATCCTGCGTGATCTGCACCACGCCCGACGACACCGTCGCGTCGCCGTACGACGAGATGCCGATGAAATCGACGAACACCGGCAGCGCGATCTGACGCACCAGGTCGGCCAGGAAGATCACCGAGCCCTTCAGCACGGCGATGACGACGACGTCGGCCTTTTCCGCGAGCGCCTTGTGATCGGCCGTGATCTGAGTGCCGAGCTCGCGCACGCGGGCTGCGATCGCCTCCGCCGAGATGAGCTCGGCAAACGGGTCAGGCGTTCGGTTCCAGGCGGGGGGCGCTGCGACCATGGCCCGAATGTATCGCAACGCGCTAGAATAGATCGAATGGTCGCGATCGTGCCCGAGGCGGATCCGGCGCTCGCCGCGCTCCTCGGGGAGACCACCACCGAGATCGACGTCGCGCGCAAGAACCGCGTGTTCTGTAACCGCAACTTGCGCATGGACTCGATCGAGATGATCGGGTTCGACATGGACTACACGCTCGCGCTCTACCACCAGGACAAGCTCGAGCAGCTGTCGATCGAGCTCACGCTCAAGAAGCTCGTCGAAAAGCACGGTTACGCCGAGGACATCCGGACGCTGACCTACGATCCGCGGTGGGCGATCCGCGGCCTCATGGTCGATCGCCAGCTCGGCAACGTGTTCAAGATGGACCGCCACGCCCACGTCGGGCGCTGCTACCACGGGTTCCGCGAGCTCGATCACGACCAGCGCAAGGCGACGTACCGCAACGAGAAGATCAACCTGTCGAGCGACCGGTTCGAATGGATCGACACGCTGTTCGGCCTGCCCGAGGCGGTGATGTACACGACGCTCGTCGACTGGGCGGACCGCCGGACCGGCACCGTCGACTACGACAAGCTGTTCGGCGACATCCGCGCCGCGATCGACGAGGCCCACCGCGACGACACGCTGAAGACGGTGATCAAAGCCGATCTGCCGGCATACATCGTCAAGGACCCGCTGCTCGGCGAGACGCTCCACAAGTTTCGCAGCTCGGGCAAGAAGCTCTTCCTGCTGACGAACTCGCTGTGGGACTACACGAACGTCGTCATGGGCTACCTGCTCGACGGCGAACGCAAGGCGTATCCGTCGTGGCGCAACTACTTCGACATCGTGATCGTCGGCGGCGCGAAGCCGGCGTTCTTCAGCGAGCTGCGGCCGTTCGTGCAGATCGATCCGGCGAGCGGACAGGGGGTGTCGCACAACGGCGAGATCCGCCACCTGTCGCGCGACAAGGTCTATCAAGCCGGGAACGTCGTCGCGTTCGAGCAGATGACCGGCATCAAGGGCGAGCAGGTCCTCTACATCGGCGACCACATCTACGGCGACATCCTGCGGCTGCGCAAACAGCACATGTGGCGCACCGCGATGGTGCTGCAGGAGCTCGAGCGCGAGATCACGGTCAGCGAGCGGCTCGAGGCGCAGATCCAGGACCTCGACCTGCTCGATCGCCGCCACCGCAACCTCGAATCGGAGATCGACTACCAATCGCTGCGGTTGAAGAAGATCCAGCGGCTGATCGAGGACGACAGCACGGCGGCGCCGCTGCTCCTGCGGCTCGAAGAGGAGCGCCGGACCGCGCGCACGAGCGTCGAGGCGCTGAAAGAGCGCGCGGGGCTGATGGATGCCGAGGTCGACTCGCTCGAGGCGCGCATCGATCGGGCGTACAACTCGCACTGGGGGAGCTGCTTGCGCGAAGGCAACGAGAACTCGCGATTCGGCGAGCAGGTGAACGACTACGCGGATCTGTACACGTCGCGGGTCTCGAACTTCGGACCGTACTCGCCGCTGCGCTACTTCCGCGCGCCGCGCCGGCCGATGCCGCACGAGATCTAGGTGCGCGCGTGATCGTTCCGGTCGGAATCGAGCACACGATCCGCGGCCTGCCGCGCGTGACGATCGGGATCATCGCGCTGTGCACGCTCGTCCAGATCTACAGCGACGTGTGGGCGCCGTCGCTGGAACAGATCCGCCAGCACGTCGAGGAGAAGCTCAGCGAGACGATGATCGACGACAAGGCGACCGGCGACGTCGACATCGACACCCAGAAGGCGGAGCAGATCGCGCAGGAGCTCAAGGACTACGCGAACAAGAATCCGATCGTTCACTTCGGCTATCCGACCGGCTACGGATTGACCTGGCGGGTGTTCACGTCCGCGTTCGTGCACGCCGGCTGGCTGCACCTCATCGGCAACATGATCTTCCTGTGGCTCGTCGGCGCCGCGCTCGAGGATCGATGGGGGCCGATGAAGTTCGCGCTGTTCTGGCTCGCCGGCTCGGCGGCCTCGGCGCTCGCGTACGACTTCGTCACGAGCGGCGAAGGCCTGCTCGTCGGCGCTTCGGGAGCGGTGTCGGCGCTGATGGGCGCGTTCCTCGTCTACTTCGCGAAGATGCAGATCCGGCTCTTCTACTGGTTCGGGTTTCGCGCCGGCACGTTCCTGGTCGCGGCGTACGTCGCGCTGCCGGTGTGGCTCGGCGAGCAGCTGCTCGAACACTGGCTGCAGAGCCAGTCGATGACCCACGTCGACTCGACCGCGTATTCGGCGCACATCGGGGGCTTCGCGTTCGGTTTCGCGGTCGCGCTCGTCGCGCGCATGATCGGCGGCCGCGACGAGCCGTACGACGCGCCCGATCCGGAGCCCGCGGCCGGCGAGGTGCCGGTGGCCGTCGCGAGGCAAGTGCCGCGCGCCGCCACCGACAAGCCGCTGCCGCGCGCGCTGCGCGAGCAGGTGCAGAAGTGCATGGACGCGATCGGCAAGCGCGATGCGAGCGCGGTGCGCACGGCCGCGTCGCGCACGATCATCGACCTCGACCGCGCCGGCGATCGCGCGCGCGTGCTCGAGATCTACCGCGCGATCGCGACGCAGCTCGCGACCATGCCGCTGACCGACGGCGCGCTCGCCGCCGCTGCCGAAGCGGCACGCGTGCTCGACCGCGGCGACGATTACGTCGCGATCGCGGCGGCGCTCGCGCGCGAGCATCCCTACAGCTTGAAGCGCCCGAAGGTGATGTGGGACCTCGCGCAGATCCATCGCGCGGCGGGCCGCACCGACGAGGCGACCGCGACGTTGAAGGAGCTCGCGGCGCGGTTTCCGCGCGACGAGTACGGTCAGAAGGCGCGCGGACAGCTCTAACCCCAGAGTTCGCCTGTGCTGATCCGTCTCGCGGCGGCAGCTCGCGCGATGCCGTCGTTGCCGCGTCCTCGCGTTCCGGCGAGGAGCGCTTCGGGGCGGCGCCTCGGCCTCGCACGACCTGCTCCGCGATCTCGGATCATCACAAGCGAACTCTGGGGTTAGGTCGCGAGCACGCAGGCGACGAGGATCGCCTCGACGGTCGCGTGAAACTCCGACGCGGTGACGTAGAGCGCGCGCGTGCGTACGACGCCGGCGACCAGCGCGGCGACCGGCACCGCGAGGGAAAGCGCGATCGTCGCACGCGCCGCGAACGGGCCGGAGTCCTGCTTGAACGCGTGCCACGACGCGCGCCACGACCGCGGCGTCGCGCGCTCGCGCGCTTCTTCCGGGATCAAGCGCAGCCACACCGCGTAGTGAAACGCCTGCGTGAAGATGAAGAACAGGAGCAGGCGGTGGCGCCACGGCCCGCCGAAGCCGGCCGCGACCGCATCGGTGACGTGCACGATCGAGAACGTCGATTCCGCGAACGGCCGGCGCAGCGCGAGGTCGTCGAAGCCGCCGCACAGGATCGCGGCGACGCCGGCGACGAAGCACGCGGCGACCGCGATCGACACGCGCGTCGGCCGGCGCCGCCACAGCGCCCACACCGCGATCGGGATGCAGTTGTGAACGTGCAGCAGCAGGAAGCGGCTGTCGTCGGGGCCGACGAGCGCGGCAGCTTGCACGAGCACCGCGCCGAGCGCGAGCAGCTGGCCGCGGCGCGTCGCGAGCGCACCGGTCACCGCGAGGGCGGCCAGGCACGCGACGCCGAGCGTGTAGATGCCGAGGCCCGCGAACGCGAGCGCGCTTTGCGCGGCGAGGATCGCGACCAGCGACGCGCGCCGCAGCTGCACGTGCTGGAAGAACAGGTAGCGCGCCTCGAAGCACAGGTGCGGCACGCCGAGCAGCACCGGCCCGAACAGCAGCATGTAGCCGGGCGCGAATGCGGTACCGGCGAGCGCGGTCGCACACGCGAGCGCGGCGGCCGCGACGACGCGCAGATCGCGATCGCGCACGAACGGCGCGGTGACGCGCGCGCATCGCCGCAACGCGGTGCGCCGGATCGCGTCGAGCCCATCCAGCACGGGCGCAAACCCGCGATCTTCCGCGCGATCGAGGAGGCTCACGCCGGATCAGCGCCGCGTTCGCAACGATTATTCCGATTTCGGGGAACATCGCGAGCGCTCGGCCGAGAAATCGGCGAGGACATGCTGAGCGTGCTGCGCGCCACCCGGCCGGTACCCGATCCCGACGAGCTCGACGAGCTCGCGATCGCGCGCGCCGCGGCGGGCGACAAGGCGGCCTCGCGCGCGCTGGTCGAGCGCTACCAGGTGCGCATCTTCGCGCTGGTATCTCGCATGCTCGCCGTTCGCGGCCGCGCCGTGATCGAGGACGTCGCACAGGATGCGTTTCTCGACGTGTTCCGCCGGCTGCGCGAGTTTCGCCCCGGCGGGCCGGCGCGGTTGTCGACGTGGATCCTGACGATCGCGGCGCGGCGCGCGATCGACGAGCTGCGCCGGCGCCGCCCCGAGCCGCGCGCTGAGGTCGAGATCGCCGGCACGGCGCGCGCGGACGCCGGCGCCCGCCGCCGCGAGGTGCTGAGCGCGATCGAGGCCGCGCTGGCCGAGCTGTCGCCCGAGCTGCGGGCCGCGTTCTTGCTGCGCGAGTTTCACGACCTCGAATACGCCGAGATCGCGCAGGCGCTCGCGATCGATCTCGGCACGGTGAAATCGCGACTGTCGCGCGCGCGAACGGCGCTGCGCGAGCGCCTCGCGGAGGTGCACGATGACTGACCAGCTCTCACCGCGCGAACGCAAGTTGCTCGACGAGTGGACGCCGCTCGCGCCGCCCGCTGACTTTGCCGAGCGCGTGATCGATGCACGCGCAGCGGTGCACCGGCGCAGGTGGATCGGCGCGCTCGCGGTCGTGACCGGCGTCGCTGCGGTGGTCGCGGTCGTCGCGAGCCGCCCGGGCGAGCCGTCCGAGATCGAGGAAGCGTCTCCCGGCGTGGAGCTACCTGCACCGCAACCTGCGCCTCCGCCCGACGACGTGTCCGAAGTCGTCGTGGATTTCGGCGACTCCGTGACCGTTCACGACCCCGCGGGCACGACCAAGGTCGTGTTCGATCCGCTTCGTTGCCCCGGTCCCGGCGTGCATGTCGAGACATCACGCGACGCGGCCTTTCATTCGCCAGTCATCACGAACTCGAGCGTGATCCTGAACGCGGGGCTTTGGTACTACCGTGTGAGCTGTGACCGCGGGCCCGGCGACGTCAGCGCCGGCCGCATCGTCGTGCTTCACGACAGCGGCATGCGGCCGCTGCCGAAGCCCGCGATGGTAGTCCCGATCGACGCGGACGGTCGACTCTATCGCCTCGACTACCAGACCCGGATCCCGAGCGTCGTGGTTCGCCGCACGCAGGACGAGAGCATGCACTCGGTCCTTCATGTCTCGGGCAACGGACGCGACCAGACGTTCGAGTCACCGGGCACGTTTCACGTGCCCGGTGACTCGCTCGCGGAGGGCAAGTACACGTTGTGGACCGAACACGGTGGCGAGAAGTCGAAGGACACGACGCTGATCATTCGATTCGATCAGACCGCGGCGCAGGTCTACATCGATTCGCCGCGCGAGGGAGACCGGATCGCAGGCGGGGTTGAAGTGCGCGGCGCGGTGCTTCCCGGATGGACCGTGCGCGTCGGCTCGATCGCCGTGCCGACAAGTCCGAAGGACGGTCGCTTCGCGGCGAAGCTGCCGCGCGATTTCGAAGGTAGCCCGAATCTCGCTATCCGCTTCGACCACCCACAGCATGGCATTCACTACTACACGCGCCGCCTCAAAAATTGACGGTCGCGGTGACGGTGTCGGTATACGAGCCGACCGCGACGTCCTGGCCCTTCGCGATCTTCCCGTACGCGGTGAACGCCTGCGCCGTCAGCATGCTCGCGACCGGCGTCGCGACGCTCTGCGTGGTCGTGCCGGCCGTGCCGTCGCCCCACACGGTCGTCCGCGCGCTCGACGTGTAGATCTGATACGCGAGCCGGTTCGATCCCGAGGCCATGCGCCGGTTGAACGCGCTCGACGGATACAGGCCGGCGCCGAGCGAGATCGACGGCGCAGGCGACGTGCCGCGCGTGCAGTGCACCGTGACCGCGCTCGCGCCGGTCGCGAGCAGATCGGCGCCGCTCGCCGCGTTCGCCGTCACCGGATCGTACGAGCCGAACGCGAGCGAGCCGGTCGCGATCGTGCACCGCTGTGCGACCGTCGCGCTGACCGCGAGCGACGTCGTCTGGTAGGTGTGGTACTTGTCGGTGAGCGAGATCTGCAGCGACGTCGGCTCGGCGTACGAGCCGACCGCGACGTCCTGGCCGGCGGTCATCACGCCGTACACGGTGATGTTGTAGGTCGTGTTCTTCGCGGTCGTCCACGCGTACTTGCTGCTGCCGCCGGTGCCGTCGCCCCACAGCGTGGTGTGCGCGGCGTCGAGGTAGAACGCGTACGCGAGGTTCGGCTGGCCCGCTTGCACGAGCTGGCGCGACGCGAACGACGTCGACGACGTGCCGAGCGAGATGTCGAGGTACGCGCTGTAGCTGCCGTCGCACGCAACGACGATCGTGACCGGCGCGATCACCGTGCTGCCCGACGCGAACACGTCGTAGCTGCCGAACGACACCGGGTTGACCTGCGTGATCGAGCAGAACGCGTGTGCGTCGCGCGCGTGCGCGAGCCAGACGAGGACGATCAACACGACGCGCTTCATGGTTTGTCCTTGCAGGTGACCTGGCCGAGGTCGACGATCGCGTCCTTGCTCGCGAGCACGTGCAGCGCGAAGCGGCACGTGCCGCGCTCGTAGTCGATGCGCGCGTCGTACGTGCCGGCCGCGAGATCGTCGAGGTAGAACTCGCCGGCGTTGCCGATCGGCGACGTGTGATCGTTGCCGCGTACGGTGACGACGAGCTCGCCGAAGCGCGGCACGACGCGCTCGCCGCCGATCGCGACGACGACCGAGCCGCTCGCGCTCTTCAGCTCGCGCACCGGAAACCGCGCGAGCGCGCCGCCGCGAAACGGCGCTGCGACGAGCAGGTCGGTCGCGTCGACCGCGTGATCGAGCGGAATTCCCGCCGCGTCGATCGAGATCCGGCTGCCGTAGTACGGCACGAGCGTCGGGATCAAGAGGTCGCCGTCGCGATCGGTCGTGCCGAGGTCGACGTTGTCGAGCTTCACCTTCACGCCCTCGACATCGGGCACCTGCACGAGCGCGAAGCCGTCCTGCACCGCGCGCGTCGCGATCACGCGGCCGCCGATCGCGACGAGCCCGCCGCTCGCGGTCGCCGAGTAGCCGTAGCTGCCTGCGATGTCGCTCGCGTGCGCTTCGTAGCGACCGAACGATGTCTGGTACAGCCCGCCGGCTTGCACGCTCGACGCAGCCGCCGTCGGGCCGGCCGAGGTCTCGAGGTCGTAGCCGTAGCCGGGCGCCGCCGGCAGCGAGCGCACGAGCGACGCCTGCGCGCTCGTCGCGCCGCCGTGCTGCGTACCGAACACGCTCGCGGTCGTGCGCGGGCCGAGCGGCAGCGTGAGCCCGGCGAACAGCTCGACGTCGCGGCCGGTCGCCGACGCGATCGTGTAGGTCGCGGTCGCGGTGACGAGCAGCCCGCCGACGACGGTGTTCGCGGTCAGCTGCGCCTGGTCGCTCGTGCCGGTGTCGCGCATGCGCGCGGCGACGAGCTCCGCCGACAGCCCGAGCCGGCCGAGGTGCGTGCCGGCGAACAGCTGCGCCTGCAGCGTCGCGCGGTCGTCGCTCGCGGCGGTCGCCAGCGTCGCGTAGGTGTCGCTCGTGGCGCGCACCGCCGCGCCCGCGCTCGCGCGCTGGTCGGCGTAGGTGTATGTCAGCGACGCGGCGGCGCCGGCGCGTGCCTGCGCCTCGCGGTTCGCGGCGCCCTCGAGCGCGAGCTCGCCGACCGGCAGCCGCATCGTCACGCCGGCACCGCCGGCGGCGAGGCTGTCGCGCATCTCGAAGTGCGCGCCGGGGGTGAGCCAGTCGGTGAGGCCGCGCCGGTAGCGCGCGACGAAGACCGGCCGCGAGTAATCGAAGCTGTCGGTCGCGACGTTGTCGCGCTCGGCGCCGACGTTGACCGAGAAATCCGCGAGCCCGGGCTTCAAGACGCCGGTCGAGAAGTAGTAGCTCGAGTCGATCGTCTGCTCGCGGCCGTAGGCGTCGCGGATCACCATGCGCGTCGAGTCGTTGCCGGCGACGACCGGCACGTTCTGCAGCGTGAACTGGCCGGGCGCGAGCTGCTCGCGGCGCACGAGCGTGCCGTTGACGTACACGTCGACCTCCGACGGCGCGTAGGTCGCGCCCTGCAGCTTCAAGCCCGGGTACTGCACGAAGTATGGATCGAGCGCGAAGCTCGTGCCGAGCGACAGCCCGCCGATGAACGCGCCGCCGCCGAGCCCGCCCGCGCTCGCGAAGCTGTCGCCGAACACGCCGCGCACGAGCAAGTCGGGCCAGTCGACGGTCCAGCTCGACGCCGTGCGCACGGTCGGGCCGCCGTCGGGGCGCGTGACGCCGGTGTACAGCAAGCTGCCGCCGATGCTCGCGCCGGCCTCGCCCGACAGCGCGAGCGCGCCGCCGCTGCCGCCGGTCACCGCGTAGTTCACCCACGCGCTCGAGTCCCGCGCGACGACGAGCCCGCTCGGCCGGCCTTCGTGCAGGTCGATCACGGTGTGCGGCAGGAGCTCGGGCGCGGCCTCGATCGAGAGCGCGAGGTCGTCGCGGTCGAACACGAACTTCACGCCGCGCAGCGACGCGAGCGACACCATGCGCTCGCCGTCGATCGTCTCCTGCGTGCCGGCGATCGCGTGGATGCCGGCGGCCTCGAGGTCGGCGACGCGCACGAGCACGTCGTCGCCGCGCAGCACGACCGCCGCGTCGCCGCGCGCGACGTGATCGACCTCGAGCGCGAGCATCGCGGGCGTGTCCTCGTCGGCGCGCGCCGACCCTGCGCTCGCCACGACGATCGCCAGCGCGAGCCCGAGGCCGCGCATCACAGGTTCACGACCACGGTCACGCTGCGGCCGGCCGGCTCGCCGACGGCGATCGCCGGGCTCGGGCTCGCGTTGCAGCGCACGACGAGCGCGACGACGCCGTCACCCTCGCTCGCTTGCACGCGGCACGCCGACTCGACGTCGGCGCGCACGACGATCGTCGCGACGCGCACGTCCGCGCGAGCGAGCGAACCGCCGGCACCGAGCTCGACGACTACGGCGCACGCGATGACCGCGCGGGTGATCACCGCGCGCAAGCTCCCGCCGGAAGCGCGAGCTCGGCGCGAATGGGTTGGTTCTGGTCGGTGACGACCTCGATCGCGAGCTGCGCGGCTTCGCCGCAGCGATCCGCCGGCAGCTCGAGCTGATAGTCGCGCTTGCCGCCGCCGAGCACGTACCAGCCCGACTGCGCGCGCTGGAACAGCTCGACCTGCCTGGCATCGCGACCGATGACGGTCACGGTCTTCACGATCGTGCTGACCGTGCCGGTGTTCTCGACGCTGAACGCCAGCTTCCCGCCGCTCGCCGCCACGCCGCTCACGCGCGCCGAGCGCACGATCTTCGTCGGCGCCACGAACACGGGCACGCCGAACTTCGTCAGCACGCGCACCTCGGTCTTGCCGCCGGGCTGCTGCATGCCGGGCAGCTCCTCGACGAACACGCGATACGTCTGCTCGATCGCGCTCGCCGGCGCCTTCACGCCGACGCGGATCTTCTTCTCTGCACCGGGAGCGATCTCGACGAGGCCCGGGAACGCGATCACGTCCTTGCTGTCGGCGAGCACGACCTCGCCCGTCGCGCTCTGGCTCCACGCGAACGCCGTGACCTGCACGCGCAGCGGCTCGGCGCTGTCGTTCTTCACGGTCAGCATGCCGGAGCGCGACGTCTGGTCGAGGTCGATGCGGATCGGATTGACGGTGAACGAGCTGGCCTGCGCCGTGCCCGCGAGCGCCGCGACTCCGATCAGCGAGATCAACAGGAGCCCGCGCATGACTAGAAGTTCACCGTGGCGAGGACGGTGTCGCTGTACGCGCCGACGGGCGCGTCCTGGCCCTTCGGCATCTTGCCGAACACGCTCGTGGTGATCGCCGTGGTGCTGCTCGCGAACGGGCCGTAGCTGAGCGCCGAGGTCGAGCTCGTGCCGTCGGCCCAGATCGTCGCGTACGTGCTGTCGGTGAACAGGTTGTAGCTGAGGTAGCTCGAGCCGCTCTTGACGCGGCGCTGGGTCGTGCCGCTGACGTTCTGGCCGAAGTTGAGGGCGACCGACACCGTGTCGCCCTTCGTGCACTGCACCGTCACGCCGCCCGTGGCGAGCGCGTCGGCACCCGACGCCGCGTTCGCGACCACCGGGTCGTACGAGAACGCCAGGGCCGCGGTGCTGATGGTGCAGTTCGCCGCGACCGACGCCGACACGTTGAGGTTGGCGCTCGAGCTGCCGGCGTGCGCCGTGCCCAGAGCCGAGAGAGAAGTGAGAGCCATCGCGATCAGGTTCATGGTCTTCATGGTCTTGTTTGCCTCCATGAACCCAATATCGTCTGTTTTTTCGGGGGTGTAGGGCAGCTCCTGGGTACGGCGCGGTTACGGTCGCACCCCCCTCGTGGTGAGCCGGCGGTGAGCCGTCGGTTAGTGCACGAAGTGCGTGCGCTCAGCGAACCGCGCGAACGGATTGTGGCGGCGCGATGCCGAGCCAGCGCGCGAGCGTCGGCGCGACGTCGGTCATCGGATAGCGCTCGGGCATCGGAGCGGTCGCGGGCGCATGACGTGCGCGATCGGGCGGCACGACGATCAGCGGCACGAGGCGATCGTAATCGTGGAGCGAGCCGTGCGCGGTCGCCGTGCGCTCGTCTTCGTCCTCGAGGATCCAGCCGCTCGCGAGCATGTAGAACAGCTCGCCCGACCGCTCGGCGTCGAACGTCGCGCACAGCGCGCGCGCGTCGCCGCGGCGCTGCTCGCAGTGACCGATGAAATCGGCGGTGCGCCCGACGCTGGCGATGCCGGGCAGCGCGCGCAGCGCGTCCATCACGCGCTTCTCCGCGGACACGCGCTCGCCCTTGGGCTGCGCGACCATCGAGCGCGACAGGTAGATGTTCGGATAATGCGCGTCGTCGATCCAGTTGCCTTCGCCGAGCACGGCCGAGGCGGCGCGGTTCGCGGCATCGCGCACGATGCGCTCGGTCAGCCGGCCGCCGTGGCTGCGCTCCGGCAGCGGGCTCGCGCCGTGATCGCCGGTCGCGATCAGCGCCCACTTGCCCGCGCCGACCTTCGCGTCGAGCTCGTCGAGGAACCGCGCGAGCCGCGCGTCGAGGCGCAGCTCGAGATCCCACATCTCCCATGACTCCTGGCCCCAGCCGTGGCCGACGTAGTCGTGCGCCGACAGCGAGATCACGAGCAGGTCGGGCGCCGCGTGATGGCCGAGCTGCTCGGCATCGATCGCGCGCGTCGCGGTCTCGATCACGACGTCGTTGCCGAGCGGCAGCGCCGACAGTGCCTTGCCCGGCGCCGCGGTCTTCTGCGGATCGTGCGGGAACGTCGGACCGAGGCCGCGCTCGCCGACCTCGCCGGCTTGGTCATCGGTCACGCCGGAGAGCTCGGCGAGCTTCTCGGGATCGATCGGCGTCCACGGCTCGTGCAGGCGCGGCTCGATCGGCTGCGCGCGGTTCCACTCGACGAGCCACGCCGGCGGCGCGAACGACGTCCACGCGATCGCATCGGAGTCGTACCAGATCGACAGGCCGTGATGCCCGAGGGGCAGGATCGCGGCGCGCGGCTTCAAGCTGACCGCGACGGCCTTGCCGCCGCGTCCGCTCGCGGCGACCGCGTCGCCGAGCCCGGGCACGCGCAGCCACTTCGCCGAGATCGCGCCGTCCTCGGCGTGCACCGACTCGAGCAAGAGGCGCGAGTCGCGATGCCACCACTCGTCGGCCATGATGCCGGACTGCGCGGGCTGCACGCCGGTGCCGAGCAGCGCGTGATCGGGACCGGTGAGCGTCGCCGCCGACTCGTAATCGCCGACGTGCCACTCGCCTTCGGCGAGCAAGCGATCGAAGCCGCCGTGAAACGCGGGCCGCTTCTGCTCGAACGCCCACTCCGGCCATTGATCGAGCACGAGCAGGACGACGAGCCTCGGCTGGTGATCGGGCGGAAGCGGCGCGATCGAGCGGCCGTGTGATGTGGCCGCACCGCACGCGGCGGCGAGCCAGACCAGGGCGGAGCACTTCACGGCGCGGACCATAGCGCGCCGCGATGGCGTCCACGTGACGGCGCCGCGCCAATGCTCGCTAATCGATCAGCGAGAACAGCAGATCGATCAGCGCTCCACCGGACGTGCTGGGAGACAGATCGTAGCTCGTGGTCAGCGGCGGCATCGCCTGCCGCTGGTTGCGCGCGCGCTCGAGCTGGTCGCGTTCGCTCGCGAGCTCCTTGCGTGCCGCCTCGGCGAGGCCGCCCGCCTGCACGAACGCGATGATCGCGGGCAGCTCGCCGGCGTCGAAGAACGTGCCGTGGGCGCGACACACGTCGACGACGACGCCCGTGCCCGCGGCGAACAGCCTGCGGTTCATCACGTCGCGGCAGCGCGGGCACTTCACGTACATGCGCTGACCGGGCGGCACGCGCGTCGTGATCTCCTGCTTCGGCAGCGCGCCGAGCAGCGTGGTCGCGCGAGCCTGCGCGCGATCCTCGATCACGCGCCGGATCGCGACGTGATCGAGGAACAAGCCGAGGCAGCTCGCACACTCGTCGATCACGACGTCGCCGACGAGGCGCGCGCGCAGCGGACGATCGCAGCGCGGACACGCGAGCTCGGTCTGCACGTCGCCGGCGGCGGCGAGGTCGAGCTCGGCGCCGCAGCTCGGGCAGTGCTTGTACCCGACGAACGTGCGCTGCACGCAGCGCGGACACGCCTTCTGGAGCAGCTCGGTGCCGCAATGCTCGCACTTGCTCGCGCTCGCGGACGTCCCGGCGCCGCAGTGCGGGCACGCGAGCATGCTCGCGGCGGTCGACGCGACCGGCAGCGCGCTGACCTGGCCGCACCGGCAGCGGACCTGCTGGCCGGGTGCATAGCCGCTGACGTCGTAGCGGCTGTCGCACGCGGGGCACGCGAAGATCACGCCTCGAGCATAGCGCGGGTCGAACGGTCAGCGCTCGATCGGAATCTCGCGTTGCTCCGCGATGTAGTGGCTCGCGGCGGCGCGCGCGGCGGCTTCCAGGAACAGCGCGCGCGCGCCGGGGGCGAGCGTGCCGGCGAGCTGGTTCGCGTAGAAGCGCTCGTAGTAGGCATCCGGGTGAACCTCGACCGTCACGCGCGCGAACGCGGCGTCGCCGGTGCGCCCCGCCTTCCACGCGCGCGCCATCGTCACCGCTTCGCCGGGCGGGATGCGCGTATCGGCGCGCTCGTGCCACGAGCCGTCGTAGTAGACGTCGCGGCCGATGCGCAGCTCGTCGCGCGCACCGGCGATCGCGCGGCCGTGCGCGTCGACGAGCTCGATGCGCAGGAACGCGGCCGGCGTCGCGGTGGTCGGCAGATAATGACCGGCGCCGATGTTGCGCAGCTCGGCGACAACCGTGATCGCGTCGTGCGCGCGGTGTGCGCGTGCGTCGAGGTGGATGCCCTGGCGAAACGTCGCGGCATCGTGCACGCCGAGCCACGCGTGCTCGCGGTTCGACATGTGGCAGTGCTGGCACTGCACGCCGCGCCGCATGTACGGGCCTTCGAGCCATTCCTTGTAGGTGTTGAGCAGCGGCCGGCCGGCGACCGCGTCGCGCGGCATCAGCTGATGGCAGGGCAGGCAGAAATCGCCGCGCTCGTAGATCGCGAGCTGCTCGCGCGGGTAACCCGGCAGCGCGAGCAAGGTCGGCGATACGTTCGGCGGGCCGAGCCGCTTCCAGCCACGCACGTGACAGCCCGCGCACGTCGCACCTTCCGCGCGCAGCACGCGGTCGTCGCGCTGCTCGGCGAGCGGTGCGTGGCAGCGCAGGCAGTGCGCGACGTCGCTCGCCGCCATGCCGAACTCGATCTGCGCACGCACGCCCGGCGAGATCGCGCCCGCGTGCAGCGACGGCTGCCACTCGCGCACCTGCTTGGCGTGGCAGCGTCCGCACTGCGCCGCTGCGAGCGACGCCTCGGCGGGCGCGAGCGACCCGGGCGCGGGACCTTGCGCGGCGATGGCGGCGCCGAACACGCGCGCCTCGCTCGCATCGTTCGCCGGCCACGTGCCGGTCGCGGCGGGATGCGCGCGATCCGCTGCGATCTCGTCGTCGTCGATCGAGCTGCGGTCGGCGCGCCGGGCGTGCAGCCCGAGCTGCACGACGCGATCGGCGAGCGCGTACACGTCGGCGTTCGAGATCTGGCCGGCATAACCGGGCATCGCGGTGCCGGCCATGCCCGTCGCGATGCTGAGTGCCGCGGCGTCACGCCGCGCTGCGGGGTCGTCGCTCGCGCGCGGCCGGCGCAGCGGCTCGGTCACGAGATCGTAGGGCGGCTCGGTCAGCGCCTTCGCGCTCGGGCCGTCGCCGTGGCCGCGCTCGCCGTGGCAGCGATCGCACGCGAGCTGCGTCCAGAGATACGCGCCGCGCACCGGATCGATCGGATGCAGCGGGCCGAGCGCGACCTCGGCCGCCGGGCGCGCCGCGAACGTCGCCGGCGAGAACGCCTTGACGACCTGGATGACGTGTGCGACCTCGACATCGCCGAGCACGTCGCCGAACGCCGGCATCGACGTACCGGGCGCGCCGTACCGGATGGTCGCGGCCAGATCGGCGTCGGTCGGCGGCGAGCCGATCGGGGTCGACCGCCATTCGAACTCGCCGCTCGCGAACGACCGCGGCCGGCCCCACGTGAACGGCGACGCCGGGCCGCGACCATCGCCGTCGTAGCCGTGGCAGGCCAGGCAGTAGCGGTCGTAGGTGGCCCAGCCGGGGAGCATGCGCGGATCCTGCACACCGGGTTTCGCCGGCTGCGCGCTCGCGACCGCCGCAGCGAGGATCACGTAGGGCCACGCCCGCACGGCGATATGCTATCTCACGCGGATGCTGCGCACGAAGATCCTGGGTCTCGGGAGCTACGTGCCCGATCGCGTCGTGACCAACGAGGAGATCCCGTTTCTCGACGACCACCACGTGAGGCATGCCGAGCGGCACACCGAGACCAACGACGCGTGGATCCAGCAGCGAACGGGAATCAAGGAGCGACGATTCGTTCCGAACGACGGCTCGGTAGCGACCAGCGATCTCGCGCTCGAAGCGTCGCGCCGCGCGCTCGGCGATGCCGGCGTCGCAGCGGGCGAGATCGACTGCATCATCTTCGGCACGTTGTCGCCGGATCAGCATTTTCCCGGCAGCGCCGTGTTCTTGCAGAAGAAGCTCGGCATCGCCGACAAGTGCTGCGCGTGCTTCGACATCCGCCAGCAGTGCTCGGCGTTCGTGTATGGGCTGCAGATGGCCGACGCGTTCGTCAAGACCGGCACGTACAAGCGCGTGTTGCTTGTCGGCGCCGAGTTGCACAGCCACGCGCTCGACTTCACAACCCGCGGCCGCGACACGATGGTGCTGTTCGGGGACGGCGCGGGCGCGATCGTCCTCGGCCCGATGGAGACCGACGACCCGCGCGCCGGCGTGATCTACACGAAGGCCTACGCCGACGGCAACGGCGCGCGCGATCTCGAGCTGAAGATCTTCGAGATCTCGCGCATGCCGTATCTCGACTACGACCCGCGCGATCGCGAGCACAACGCGATCATGTATCCGAAGATGGATGGCAAGCGCGTGTTCCTGAACGCGGTGCGCGGGATGGTGATGTCGACGAACGAGGCGCTCGCCGCGACGCGGATGACGTGGGACGACGTGCAATGGTTCGTGCCGCACCAGGCGAATCTGCGCATCAACGAGAAGGTCGCCGAGGTCGCGAAGATCCCGCACGACAAGGTGCTGAACACGATCGAGTTCTTCGGAAACACGACGGCCGCGACCGTCCCGCTCACGATCGACTACTGGCGCCATCAAGGCCGCGTGAAGCGCGGCGACCGCATCGTGTCGTCGGTGTTTGGCTCCGGCTACACGTGGGGCGCTGCGATCTTCACGTTGTAGGCGGCGGCTGCGGCTACGGCAGCGGCAGCGGCTCGCGGCAGCGGTAAGCGGCAGCGGGAGCGGTAAGCGGCAGCGGTAAGCGGCAGCGGCTCGCGGCAGCGGCTCGCGGCCTCGCGGCAGCGGCTCGCGGCAGCGGACCACGGCTTCGGCCGCGGCCGCGGTCCGACGGCGCGAACGTTCGAGCGTGTGACGCGCTCCCCTTGGGCTCTGCTCGCGGTGGCCGGCGGCGCCGCCCCCGCGCCGCTCCCGCGCGTCGCTCGCGCCGAGCGCGGTGGACGATCGTGCTTGCAGTGAAGGTCGGTGCTGCGCGCGAGGTGCGAGCAGACCGACGACG
>DATJXL010000222.1:0-21031 GCA_035500135.1 Kofleriaceae bacterium | reverse complement strand
CTGGCTGTGCACTTGGGCGTATGGGCGCTGCTCAACCAGCTCCCCGTCGAGGATTCGAACACCAACATCGATCTCGCCTCGCTCGAGGACACGTCGACGCGCACGAACAGCTCGTCGCAGGACGATCCGCCGCCGCCCCCGCCCGAAGACCAGCCCGATGACGGCAAGGACGAGTCGGGTGGTACCGGCCAGGCGATGGCGCTCGACGAAGGCAAGATGGGCAAGAAGGACTCGGACCGCGCCGAGGGCCAGTACAAGATGCAGAAGAACGCCGACGACCCGCAGCTCGCCCGCCAGCAGGCGATCGAGCAGGCGCGCAACGCCGGCATCCTCGGCAACACCGCGCTCGTCCAGGGCGGCGCGTTCGCGTCGCTAACCGGCACCGGCGACATCTCGAGCGGCTTCGACGACAGCAACATCTACGGCGGTCTGCTCGGCAACGAGGCCGGCGAGATGAACGGCGGCTTCGGCTACGGCCGGTCGGGCTTCGGCCCGGGCGGCGGCGGCACCGGCTGGGGTACGATCGGTACCGGCCGCTACGGCACGATCGGCCACGGCTCCGGCACCGGCTCGGGCTATGGCGTCGGCGGTGGCCGCGGCGGTATGCGCGGTCGCACGGCGGCGGTGCCGACGGTGTCGATCGGCCAGCCCAACGCGAACGGCGACCTCGACAAGGCGATCATCCGCCGCTACATCAAGCGCAACATCCAGAAGATCACGTACTGCTACGAGAAGCAGCTGCTCGCCAAGCCGGGCCTCGCCGGCACGGTGCAGACCCAGTTCTTCATCACGCCGAACGGCAACGTCGCGCAGTCGTCGGGCTCCGGCGTCGATCCCGAGGTCGCCAACTGCGTCGCCGACGTCATCCACGGCATCGAGTTCCCGAAGCCGAAAGGCGGCGGCGGCGTGCAAGTCAATTATCCGTTCACGTTCAGGCCGGCTGGGCAGTAAGAGCGGAATTACCGCCGAGGCGCCATGACGCCAGAGGAGGCGCCAGGCAGAACTCAGTTCTGCCTGGCGTCTTGTTTGGCGTCTTGGCGCCTTGGCGGTAACTCTTTCCGATTTGCTTGAGCGGACGATGAAGACCGACTACGTTTCACGCATGAAGCTGCTCGGGGCTCTCGCGGTCGTCGGGCTCGTCGTCACCACGGCGGGCTGTCCGAACGAGTCGAAGAACGAGTCGAACGTCGCGTTGCAACAGGGCAACAAGGCGCTCGGCCAGAATCAGTTCGAGACTGCGATCAACGAATACGAGAAGGCGGTCGAGAAGAATCGCGACAATCACCTCGCCTGGTACGGCATGGGCCTCGCCTACGTGAAGAAGAACGAGTGGGGCAAGGCGGTCGACGCGCTCGAGAAGACCGTCCAGATCGCGCCCGAGCAGGGCATGTACCAGATGTTCTACGGCATCGCGCTGTACGAGAAGGCCGTCGACACCGCCAAGGACGAGCAGGCGAAGAAGGCCAACAAGAAGAAGGAAGAGATCGATCCCGATCTATCCGCGGTCAGCTTCGAGAAGTCCGAGCAGCACCTCAAGGAAGCGACCAAGCTCATCCCCGACCTCTGGCGCGCCCACTACTACCTCGGCAAGATCTATCGCGCCGAGGACAAGTCGAAGGATTCGGCGCAGGAGTTCACCGACGCGATCAAGGCCAACCCGCGCGAGCAGGGCCCGTACGTCGCGCTGTCCGAGCTGTACCGGCGCTGGGACTACACCGACCAGGCGATCCAGGTCGCCCAGCAGGGCTCGATGGCCGTGCCGGGCTCGAACGAGGTCTCGGACATCTGGTACGAGCTCGGCATGGGCTACGACTCGAAGCGCATGGACGACAAGTCGATCGAGGCGTTCGGCAAGGCGATCGAGACCAAGAAGGACAACCACCGCGCGAAGTTTCAGCGCGGCCAGGCGTACTACCGCAAGGGCGACTTCGAGCACGCCAAGCGCGACCTCGAGGAGTTCTCCAAGAGCGGCGGCGCGTCGCTCGAGTTCGCGAAGCAGCAGGCCTCGAAGATGCTGATGGACATCGCCGCGAAGGCCGCGGGCGCGGCATCGCCGCCGCCGGCGGACAAGATGTCGCCCGAGGACCTGGTCAACAAGTCCAAGGGCAAGAAGAAGTAGGCTAGAACCTTCCGCCGAAGCCCACGACGGTGGTGCCGCGGCTGGAGGTCACGACCGGCGCGATGCGCGGCTCGTCACCGCGCGCGAGCACCCAGGTATCGTAGACCGCGGCGGCGAGCCCGCCGGCGGTGCCGACCATGACGCCTTCGAGCGCGCGGCCGTTGGCGCTCGTCCAGCACCCGTCGTCGTCTTGCGCCGCGCAGTCGGAGTTGCCGGCGACGATGAGGCCGAGCGCGACGGGGGCGGCGCGCATCAAGAAGTCGCCGAACGCGCGGTTTAGCCGGCCGTGCAAACCGTGCACGACCGGCCCACCGACGAGGTACACGCCGATTCCGGCCACGAACCAGGGCGTCATCGCCGACGAGCTCGAGCATGCGTGAGCGCACTCGAGCCCGCCCGCGAGCAGCGCCACCGCGGCGGCGTCGACGGCCACGGTCTCGAGTCGATACGATCCGACCGCCGGCTGCGGCGGTGTGGTTTCACCGGGCGGATCGGCGAGGGCGACGGACGAGGCGGTTAACAAAACTGCAGTAACTGCAAGGCGAAGCATGCGCGCGGGCTCTACAAGCCCCGTGCCCGACGATCCGTCGAGCACTTCGACGAAGAAGCGTCAAGACGTTGTCGCCGCCGTGTTGAATGCTACGCATTCGGACATCAGAAACACGAGCGCTTTTCGGCATCAGCGATGCCCCAAAGCCCTCGCGCCCCGTGATAAAAACGTTGCGAGGATGAGGGGCGTCGTTTCTTTTGGAAATGCGGGAGGATAGACCGCAGATGGATACGCGTACGCTGCTTCGGGAACGCCTGCGTCGGTCACGCGACTGGACGCAAACGATCGATGATCTCGAGAAAGAGCTCGAAGCTTCGGGCTCCAAGCCCGAGCAGTCCGAGCGCTTGTTCGAGCTCGCAGCTCTCGTCGAAGACGTGATCCCCGAGCGCGAGCGCGCGCTCGGGTTGTATCAGCGCGCCTGGAAGCTGCATCCGGACAACCTCAAGGCGTTGTCGCGTGCGCGCGAGGTGTACGGCGAGATCGGTCGCTTCGAGATGGTCGCGAAGCTCGGCGAGTTCGAGCTGCGCTCGCCGCTGGCTGCGAAAAACTTGGCCCAGATCGTCGGCGAGGCGTTCCTCGACAGTGGCCAGAAGGACAAGGCGCTGCCCATCCTGCAGCGCGCGCTCGGCGTCACGCCGGACTCGACGCGCGTCAAGGACGCGCTGGCCGCGGTCAGCTACGACACCGAGTTCTGGAGCGACGAGGTCGATCGGCTCGGCGACGAGGCCGACCGCTTCGACGACGCGACGTGCGTGCGCATGCTCGTGCGCGCGGCTCGCATCCTGCGCATGGAAGCGCCCGACGACAACGAGCGGCTCGAAGAGCTGCTCAAGCGCGTGTTCGCGAAGGACATCGACGAGCCGAGCGCGAACTTCATGTACGAGACGATGCTCGCCGCGCAAAACCGGTGGGACGATCTCGAGAAGCACCAGCTGCGCCGCGCCGAGCGCGCGAGCGATCACGTGCGCAAGGTCGAGGTCCTGCGCCGCTTCGCGCTCGAGTGGGTGCAGCGCTGGAAGGACAAGGATCGCGGCGCGAAGTTCTTCGACGCCGCGCTCAAGGCGACGTTGCAGAACGGCGCGTCGCCGATGCGGTCGATCGTCGCCGCGTTCTCGCTGCTCAAGCAGGTCTCGGGCGACAAGGGCGAGTGGGCCGGGCTGCTCGAGCTCGCCGACGCGCTGATCGATCGGATCTCGATCGGCGAGGACAAGCTCTACGTCGCGATCCAGGCCGGCGGCATCGCGTTCGACAAGGTCAACGACCTCGCGCGCGCGAAGAAGTTCTTCGCGATCGCGTTGTCGATCGAGCCCCAGAACCCGACGGTGCAGGACTTCGTGCAGGCGGTCGGTCCGGACGAGATGCCGGGCATGGCAGCCGGATCGATGCCGGCGATGGCCGCGGCGAAGGAAGCTCCGGTCGCGGAACCGGCGCCGGCAGCGGCACCGGCACCGGCACCGGCACCGGCACCGGCACCGGCCGCAGCACCGGCACCGGCACCGGCCGCGGCAGCGGCAGCGGCAGCGGCTCCCGCTGCCGAGCTCTCCCCCGATCTCGACGCCGCGATGAAGACCGCGAAGTCCGCCGAATCCTCCGGCGACAAGGGCATCGGCGCGTGGAAGGCGGTCATCGCCAAGTTCCCGTCCGACAAGGCTCCGCGCCGCGAGCTCGCGCGCGTGCTGCGCGGTGCGACGAGCTGGGCCCAGCTGGTCGACGCGCTCAAGGACGAAGAGGCGAAGGCCTCGCCGACGCCGGCCGACAAGGCCGCCGTGTACCTCGAGCTCGCCGACGCGTACGGCAAGCTCAACAACGACAACCAGGTCATCGCGTCGCTCACGCAGGCGATCGCGAACGACAACCAGCTGTTCGACGCGTACGACAAGCTCGCCGCGATCTACGAGAACAAGAAGCGCTGGCCCGATCTCGTCAAGGTCCTCGGCGAGAAGGCCGAGCGCACGATCGACGGCAACGCGAAGGTCGCGATCTATCTCCAGATCGCGAACCTGTATCTCGAGCGGTTCTCGAACCAGGCCGAGGCGATCAAGGCGTTCGAGAAGGTCCTCGAGCTCGATCCCAACAACGCGCAGGCGGTCGACCACCTGCTCGCGGTCTACGAGAAGCGCCGCGACTGGGAAAAGCTCATCAAGCTCAAGGAAGCCGAGATCGATCGCGCGCCCGAGCACGAGCGCGCCGCCAAGGTGATCGACGTCGCGCGCATGGCGCAGACCAAGGTCAAGAAGCCCGAGATCTGCACGTACTGGTGGGAGAAGGTCGTCCAGTACGAGCCCACGCACGACGAGGCACTCGCCGAGCTCTACAAGCTCTACGAGCGCAACAAGGAGTGGGACAAGCTCGCCGACATCTGCAAGAAGCAGGCGGACGCGGCGCCTGACGCCAAGGTGCGCGCCGACGCGCTGCAGCGCCTGGGCCTGCTCTACACCGAGAAGGTCGAGAACAGCGCGAAGGCGATCGAAGCGTGGCAGAAGCTGCTCGAGATCGACGACAGCAACCGCCGCGCGCAGGACGCGCTCAAGAAGCTCTACGTCACGGAAGGCCGCTGGGCCGACCTCGAGCAGTTCTACCGCGCGCGCGGCAAGATCGACGAGTACATCCGCGTGCTCGAGCGCGAGGTCGAGAGCGGCAGCGAATCGCACCGGCTCGAGCTCGCGATGAAGATCGCGGTGCTCTACCGCGACGAGCTGCAGAAGGCCGACCGCGCGATGCGCGCGTTCGAGAAGGTGCTGCAGCTCGACGAGCACAACCTCGAGGCCGCGGAGGCGTTGATCCCGCTCTACGAGCAGGGCCGCGATCCGCGCGCGCTCGTCCGCGTGCTCGAGATCCAGCTCGACGCGACGAAGGACAAGGAAGAGCGCCAGAAGCGCATGCAGCGGCTCGCCCAGTACAGCGAGGACAAGCTGCGCGACAAGGGCGCGGCGTTCGGCTGGTGGCTCAAGGCGCACGCCGAGGATCACGAGGCGGAGTGGATCCGCACCGAGATCGAGCGGCTCGCCGCCGAGACGCAGGGCTGGAACGCGCTGGTCGACGCGTATGCGGCGTCGCTGCCGAAGTTCGCGCAGCAAAGGCGAGAAGACGCGCTGCCGCTCATGCTCGTGATGGCGCAGGTGATCGAGCGCGAGCAGGGCGATGTCGACCGCGCGCTCGACATGAACCGCCAGATCCTCGCGATCGACGAGCGCAACGAGCAGGCGCTCGACGCGCTCGATCGGCTCTACCTCGGCAAGGGTCGCTACGAAGATCTGCTCAAGGTCTACGAGAAGAAGCTCGAGCTCAGCGGGGATCCCGACGAGCGCGTGCAGATCCAGTCGAAGATCGGCCAGCTCTACGAGGACGAGATCAAGGACGACAAGAAGGCGATCGCCGCCTACCAGTCGATCCTCGAGATGAGCGGTGACGAGCCGAGCGCGCTGCGCTCGCTCGATCGCATCTACGTGCGCAACTCGATGTGGAAGGAGCTCGCGGACGTGATCGGCCGCCAGCTCACGATCGTCGGGCCCGAGACCGACAAGGCGCAGCACGTCGAGCTCAAGTACCGGCTCGGCCAGCTCAAGGAGAAGTTCCTCGACGACGGCAAGGGCGCGATCGAAGAGTATCGCGACATCCTCGACGTCGACGTCGGACATCCCAAGGCGCGCGACGCGCTCGAAGTCCATCTGCGCGACAACGACAAGCAGCAGCTGGTCGTCGCCGGCATCCTCGAGCCGATCTACGAGCAGCTCCAGGAGTGGGCGCAGCTGGTCGGCGTGCACGAGATCCAGCTCAAGGCCCAAGATGCGAAGACGGACGGCCTGCGCCGCACGTCGCTGCTGTTGCGGATCGGCGAGCTCCTGCGCACGAAGCTCCTCGACGCCGAGCGCGCGTTCGACGCGTACTCGCGCGCGTTCAAGGAAGATCCGTCGACCGAGGCCGCCAAGGAGCAGCTCGAAGGGCTCGCGCCGCTCGTCGAGGACGGCTGGGCGCGGCTGGTCAAGCTGTTCGAGGCGGCGCTGGAGAAGAAGGATCTGGACCCGGCGCTCGCCCACGAGCTCGCGACCAAGGTCGCGCGCAACTACGAAGACCGGCTGACCAACAGCGCGAAGGCGGTGGAGTTCTTCAAGAAGGCGCTCGCACTCGAGGCCGACGACCTCAACGCGCTCGCCGCCCTCGAAGCGATCTTTACCCGCGACGAGAAGTACACCGAGCTGCTCGAGATCTATCGCCGCCGCATCGACATCGCGAACGAGCCCGACGAGCGGCTCGAGTTCCTGTTCCGTTCGGCGCAGATCCACGAGGAGATGCTGAACGCGCCCGCGGAGGCGATCTCGATCTACCAGGAGATCCTCGGCCAGGCGCCGGACGATCTCAAGGCGCTGCGCGCGCTCGATCGCCTGTACGTCCAGGGCAAGCAGTGGCGCGACCTCGGCGACAACATCAGCCGCCAGCTCACGCTCGTCGATCAGCCGTACGAGCAGGTCGCGCTGTTGGTCCGCCTCGCGCAGCTGCGCGAGACCCACCTCAACGAGGTCGCGGCCGCGGTCGAGACCTACCGCCAGGTGCTCGATCTCGAGGATCAGAACCGCGACGCCGTCAGCGCGCTCGAGCGACTGATCGGAAACGCCGAGCACGAGCTCACGATCGCGAACATCCTCGATCCGATCTACAAGGCGCGCGGCGAGTGGTCCAAGCAGATCGGCGTGTACGAGATCATGGCGCGTCACGCGTTCGATCCGGCGCGCAAGATCCAGCTGCTCCACCAGATCAGCGAGCTGCAGGAGATCGGCGGCGACAACGCCGACGCCGCGTTCGCGACGTTCTCGCGCGCGATGCGTGAAGATCCGCGCAACGAGCAGACCCACGCCCAGCTCGATCGCCTCGCGCGCGGCCTCGACAAGTGGCCGGACGTGGTCGCGCTCTACGATCAGGTCGCGAACGACGCGCACGAAGACGATCTCAAGGTCTCGCTGCTGTTCCGGCGCGCGCAGATCCAGGAGGGCGAGCTGCGCGACGACAAGGGCGCGGTCGAGACCTACGAGCGCGTGCTGAAGGCGTCGCCGCAGACGGTCGAAGCCGCGAGCGCGATCCAGACCATCCACGAGCGCACCGGCGAGTGGCCGAAGCTCGTCGACATCCTCAAGCGCAAGTCCGAGATCCTGACCAACCTCGACGAGCGCAAGGCGCTGTTGTATCGCGCGGCGCAGATCGAAGAAGAGGTGCTCGGCAACGCCGACGCCGCGATCGAGACGTTCCGCTCGGTGCTCGCGATCGACGACGTCGACATGACGGCGATGGACGCGCTCGAGCGCCTCTACGTGCGCCTCGCCCGCTGGGAGCCGCTCAAGGACGTCTACGCGAAGAAGGCGGACCTCGCCGAAGATCCCGACGACAAGAAGCGCATGCTCTACGTGCTCGCGCAGGTCTACGACCGCGAGCTCGGCGACGTCGGCAAAGCGATCGAGACGTATCAGGCGATCCTCGACCTCGACGCCGACGAGCTGCCCGCGATCCAGTCGCTCGACCGGCTCTACGGTCAGGCCGAGCGCTGGTACGACCTGCTCGGCAACCTCGAGCGCCAGGTCGAGCTCGCCGAGAGCTCGGCCGAGACGGTCGGCCTCAAGTACCGCATCGGTAACCTGTGGCAGCTGCGCCTCGGCGATGTCGCGCGCGCGATCGAGAGCTACCGCGAGGCGCTCGAGATGGATCCCGCGCACGCCGAGACGCTGCACGCGCTCGACGGGCTCGTCCACGGCAAGATCGAGCCGGTCATGGCGGCTCGCGTCCTCGAGCCGATCTACGAGACCAGCGGCGAGTACGCCAAGCTCGTCGACGTGCTCGAGGTGATGGTCGCGCACAACGAGGATCCGCTCGCGCGCGTCGATCTCCTCCACCGCATCGCGCGCATGCACGAGCAGATGATCGGCAACGCGCACGCCGCGTTCGACGCCTACGCGCGCGCGCTGCGCGATGACTCTGGCAACCAGCAGACGCTCGGTCACATCGAGCGGCTCGCCGCGATCACCGGCAGCTGGGAAGCGCTCGCGAACCTCTATCAGGCCGAAGGCAGCAAGTCGCTCGACGTCCCGCGCCAGGTCGACCTGCTGTCGCGCCTCGCGCGCGTGTGGGAAGAGGAGCTCGCGAACGTCGACAAGGCGATCGCGACCTACCGCAAGATCCTCGACGTCGAGTTCGACAACGCACCCGCGGTGCTCGCGCTCGATCGCCTGTACTCGGCGACCGCCGCGTGGCCCGAGCTCGCCGAGATCTTGCGCCGCGAGATCTCGCTCGCCCAGGGGGCATCTGATGCCGGCGCGGTCGCGGCGCTGCAGTTCCGGCTCGGCCAGACGCTCGAAGAAAAGCTCGGCGATCGCAAGGCCGCGGTCGAGGTCTATCGCGAGATCCTTACCGACAATCCAGCGCACGAGCAGGCGATCAGCGCGCTCGAGCACATGTTCCACGCCGGACACCTGCAGCCCGAGATCGGCGGCGTGCTCGAGCCGCTGTACGAGGCGGCGAGCGAGTTCGGCAAGCTGCACGCGATCTACGAGGTCCAGCTCGGCAAGCTCGCCGGGCCGGATCGCCAGGCCATGTACCAGCGGCTCGCCGAGCTCGCCGAGCACAAGCTGTTCGACGCGGTGCGCGCGTTCCACTGGTGGCGCGAGGCGCTCGTCGAGGATCCGCGCTGGGATCACGCGCTCGAGGAGAGCGAGCGGCTCGCCGGCTCGACCGCGGGCTGGGAAGAGCAAGTCGAGGCGTACACGCGCGCGCTCGAGCGCACGCAGGACAAGGAAGTCCGCCGGATGACGCTGCTCCGCATGGCGCGCGTCCACGAGTTCGAGCTCGGCGACGCGGCCAACGCGGTCGCGACGCACCTGCGCGTGCTCGAGATCGAGACCAAGGATGCCGACGCGCTCGCCGCGCTCGACCGCCTCTACCTCAACGCGGGCATGTACGAGGATCTCGCCGAGATCCTGCGCCGCCGCATCGAGGTCAGCCAGGATCCCGACGAGCAGATCGAGCTGCAGTTCCGCCGCGGCGCGATCTTCGCCGACGCGCTCGGCGATCTCGAACAGTCGCTCAAGTGCTACACGGCCGTGCTCGACTCCGAGAGCCGCAACCGTCGCGCGCTCGAGGCGATCGAGAGCATCCACTTCCGCCGCGAGGACTGGAAGAAGCTCTACGAGACCTACGAGAAGCTGATCGACACCGCCGACACCGACGCGGAGATGGCCGACATCTACGCGCGCATGGCGCGCATCTGCTCGGACGCGCTCAACCAGGAAGACAAGGCGATCGAGCTGCTCGGCCGGGTGCTCGACATCCGCGGCGAGGAGCCGCAGGCCCTGCAGACGCTGGCCGATCTCACGACCCGCCAGGGCAAGTGGGAAGAGCTCGTCGAGATCGTCGAGCGCCAGATCGCGGTCTCGCAGGACAACGAGCAGATCCCGCTGTACAAGCACCTCGGCCGGATCTGGGAGGACAAGCTCGGCCGCGAGCGCAACGCGCTCGACGCCTGGCTCGCCGCCGATCGCATCGACGGCAACGACCTCGACACGTTGCGCTCGCTGTCGCGCCTGTATCGCTCGACCCAGGCGTGGGACGAGCTGTCGCAGACCATCCGCCGTATCATCGACGTCGGCCAGCTGACCGGCACGATCGGCGAGCACGAGACGATCGAGCTGTACGCGCAGCTCGGTCAGCTCGAGGGCGACGTGCTCGGCCGCGTCGACGAGGCGGTCGACGCCTGGCGCAAGGTCATCGCGATCGATCCGTCCGACTTCCGCGCGCTCGAGGCCCTCGAAGGCCTGTTCGTGCGCGAAGGCCGGTGGGAAGAGGCGATCGACGTGCTCGAGAAGCGCGCGCTCGTCCTCGACGACGAGGTCCAGCGCCGCGAGACGCTGCTCCAGGCCGCCGCGACGTGGGAAGAGAAGGTCGAGGACCTCACCCGCGCCGCCGAGGTGTACGAGCGCGTGCGCGCGAGCGATCCGTCCAACCAGACCGCGAGCGAGCGCCTCGAGGCGATCTACCGCCAGCAGTACAAGTGGACCGAGCTGGTCGAGATCCTGCTCGAGCGCAGCGAGATCGTGCCCGACGTCAATCTACAGATCTCGCTGCTCAACAACGTCGCGAAGATCTACGAGAGCGAGATCGGCGACCAGGAGAGCGCGTTCTACGTGCTCCAGGCCGCGTTCAAGCGCGACTACGCGCACGACGAGACCGCGAACGAGCTCGAGCGCCTCGCCACCGCGACCAACCGCTGGCAGGAGCTGCTCGACGAGTACACGAACCGCGTCAACGAGCTCGAGCGCGAGGACCGCGGCAGCGCGGCGGACCTGTGGGTCAAGATCGGCCGCTGGTACGCGGAGCACCTGAGCCACCTCGAGTACGCCATCCACTCCGTGCAGCAGGCGCTGCGCATCGATCCGGCGCACACCGGCGCGCTCGCTGGCATGGCCGACCTGCAGCGCAAGCGCGGCAGCTGGGGCGAACTGATCGAGACGTTGCAGCGCCACGCTGCGGTCGAGCCGTCGCCCGAGAAGAAGACCGAGCTGTACATCCAGCTCGCCGACTTGCTCGAGCGCCAGATGCAGGACCTCGGCGGCGCCATCCACAGCTACCAGCAGGCGCTGCACCACGATCCGAGCTCGCGCACGGCGCTGGTCGCGCTCGACCGGCTGTATCGCCGCAGCGAGAGCTGGGAGCCGCTGATCGACGTGCTCGCGCGCCGCGCGGATCTGTCGACCGACGACCAGGAGATCATCAAGATCCGGCTCGAGATCGGCTCGATCTGGGACCTCCGCCTGTTCGACGCCGGCCAGGCGATCACCGCGTATCAGAAGGTGCTCGACCTCGATCCGTCGAACACGGTCGCGCTGCGCGCGCTCGAGCAGCTGTACGAGAAGACCGAGCAGACCGAGAAGTACCTCGACGTCCTCGAGGCGCAGCTCGACGCGTCGCCGTCCGATGCCGAGCGCGTGTCGCTGTACGAGCGCATGGCCGCGGCGTGGGAGGAGCGGTTCGGCAAGCTCGATCGCGCCGCCGAGGCCTACGAGAAGATCGTCGCGATCGATCAGCGCAACTACAGCGCCTATCGCGAGCTCGCGCGCCTGTACCAGCAGGCCGGCAAGTACGAGGCGCTGGTCGAGACCTATCGCAACCACATCATGGCGACGACCGACGTCGCCACCCGCATCGAGCTGTACGTCGCGATGGGGCAGGTCTACGAGACCCAGCTCAACGAGGTCGACCGCGCGATCGAGGCCTACAACGACGTCCTGTCGTTCGACCAGAACGACCAGCGCGCGCTCGACGCCCTCGGCCGCCTGTACGAGAAGATCAGCGAGTGGGACCGCGCCGTCGACGTCATGAACGGCCTCGTCCAGCTCGTCGACGACGGCCGCAAGCAGGTCGAGCTGTTCTGGCGCATGGGCAAGATCCAGTACGCCCAGCTCCACGATGCCGACGCGGCCGAAGCGAACCTCTTGCGCGGCCTCGCGATCGATCCGGCGCACGTGCCGTCGATGGAAGCGCTCACCAAGCAGTACGCCGATCACGGCGACTGGCTCAAGGCCGCCCAGATGATGGTGCGCGCCGAGGGCTACACGGCGTCGACCGTCGACAAGGAGCGCCTGCTGTTCGAGGCCGCGAACATCTACATGTACAAGCTGCGCCAGGACGACCAGGCCAAGCAGCTGTACGCGTCGGTGATCGCGCTCGATCCCGAGCACGTCGAGGCCGGCCGGCCGCTCGCCGACCTGTACTTCCACGACCAGCAGTGGACCGAGCTGTCGCCGGTGATCGACATGCTGTGCCGCAAGATCGGCCAGCTCCACGCCGATCCCAAGGACCTCAACGAGCTCTATTATCGGGCTGCGAAATGTGCCGACGAGCTCGGCGATTACCAGAAGGCGCTCGGCTACTACAAGGCCGCGTACGACATCGACTCGACGTACCTGCCGACGCTGGTCGGCCGCGCCGACCTGCTGTTCAAGATGCAGGACTGGGACAACGCCGGGAAGATCTACCAGACCATCCTGGTCCAGCATCGCGACGGCCAGGACGAGGCCGACGTCGTCCGCATCTACAACCGGCTCGGCATGGTTCGCCAGGCCCTCGGCGAGCGCAAGAAGGCGCTCAACATGTTCGAGAAGGCCCTCGAGATCGATCCGCACCACCGCGACACGCTGCAGGCGGTGATCGATCTGCAGACCGCGCAGGGCGACTGGGAAGCGGTCGTCCACGCCAAGCGCGGCCTGATGCAGACCGCCGGCGACAAGGAGAAGGCGACGCTGCTCGATCAGATCGGCGGCGTCTACTACGAGAAGCTGCAGAACCCGCAGAAGGCGACCGCGGCGTACCTCGAGGCCCTCGAGGTCGCGCCGGAAGACCACCAGCTGCTGCAGAAGCTGCTCGAGCTGTACAGCGAGACCAAGCAGTGGAAGAAGGCGGTCGAGACCATCGAGCGCTTCGTCGCGCTCGAGGCCGACGGCATGCGGCGCGGCGCGTACTACCACGCGGCCGCGACCTTGTGCCGCGACGAGCTGAAGTCGCTCGACGAGGCGGTCGAGTACTACAACAAGGCGCTCGACAGCTTCTTCTCCGCCCCCGAGAAGCTCAACGAGCAGTCGCTGCCGCGCGCGCTCAAGTCGTTCGAAGCGATCGACAAGGTGCTGACGACCAAGCGCGACTGGAAGGCGCAGGAGCGCGCGTACCGCGCGATGCTCAAGCGGCTCCCGAAGCAGGGCAGCCCGATGTTCATGAAGCTGCAGGTCGGGCTGTTCGACGGCCTCGGCGAGATCTATCGCTCGCGCCTCAAGAGCTTCCAGTCGGCGACCGAGGCGTTCCAGGTCGCGCAACAGCTCGATCCCGACAACTCGCTCCGCCCCGACGGCACCGATCGCGCCGAGATCCTCGCCGAGCTGTATCTGGTCGCCGGCCCCGAATACACCGACAAGGCGGTCGCGCAGCACATGCTGATGCTGCGCAAGGAGCCGTTCAAGTACGACTCCTACAAGGCGCTGCGCAAGATCTACATGGACACGCACCAGTACGACAAGACGTGGTGCGTCTGTAACACGCTCGCGTTCCTGAAGAAGGCCGACCCCGACGAGCTCCAGTTCTACGAGCAGTACAAGCCGCGCGGCCTGGTCAAGGCCAAGAACATGATGACGAACGAGACGTGGGCGAAGCTCGTCCATGCCGACGAGAATCGGTTCATCTCGGCGATCATGGGCGCGTGCTGGCAGGGCGTCGCGGTGATGAAGGCGTTCCCGCACAAGGACTTCGGCGTGAAGCGCAAGGATCGCCGCCAGCTCCAGGGCGATCCGCTGATGTTCAGCAAGCTGTTCCTGTACGTCGCGCAGGTCCTGAACGTGCCGCTGCCCGAGGTGTACCTGGTCGAGGACAACAAGGCCGCGGACATCCAGCTCGCGAACGCGATCGATCGCAACGAGCTGTGCCCGTCGTTCGTCGTGCGCCCGCACTTGCTCCAGGGCAAGAACGAGCGCGAGGTCGCGTTCCTGAGCGCGCGCCGCCTGACGTTCATGCGGCCCGAGTACTACCTGCGCATGCTGCTGCCGACGAACACCGAGCTCAAGGTCGTCGTGTTCTCGGCGATCGCGATGCTGCAGCCGCGCTTCCCGGTCCCGCCCGACATGGTGCAGACCGTGTCGCAGTACGTCGGCGAGATGCAGAAGCGCATGCCGCCGCACGCGATGGAGCAGCTCGGAGCGGTCGTCCAGCGGTTCATCCAGGCCCAGCCCGAGGTCAACGTCGCCAAGTGGGCGCATGCGGTCGACGCGGTGTCACACCGCGCGGGCTTCGTGGTGTGCGGCGACCTCGAGGTCGCCGCGCGCATGGTCTCGGCCGAGCCGGTCACGGTCGGCGGGCCGCAGGTGAAGGACAAGATCAAGGAGCTGGTGCTCTACTCGATCTCGGAGGAGTTCTTCACGGTCCGAGCGCAGATGGGGCTGACCATCGGTTAGTCGCGTCCGCGATCACGGCCGCGATCGCGGCCAAGAGACTCGACTACTGGATCACGACGAGCGAGCTGACGCCGGCGCCGGCGAAGCTGATGCCCTTGCTCGTCGACGGATCCATGAACGTGCCGAACATCGTGCCGACGCCGGTGTTGGTGTCGATCGTGATAACGCGACCGGTGGTGTCGTGCGTGAAGCCGAACACGCCGTTCGCGGCCGCCGCGACGCCGAACAGCTTCGGGAAGCCGGTCGCGCCGACCTCGGTCACCGCGCCCGTCGTGACGTCGACCTTGACCAGGATGTTGTTGTTCTGCGTCGTCGAGTCGGACAGCTTGTACGCCGAGCCGAACACGGTGCCGCTGTCGATGCCGACGATGTCGCCGGCGAGCGCGTAACCGCCTTGCATCGTCACCGGCGACTTCACGACCGGCGTCGAGCCCGAGATGTCGATCTGGCAGATCGCGCCCATGTAGTCGCCCATCCACAGCCGGCCATCGGACGTCGTGGTCAGCGCGACGCCCTTCGTGCCGCACGTCGCCAGCGAGCCGACCTTCGTGACATGGCCATCGGTCGGGCTCGCCGTGTAGAGCGCGGTCTCGGAGATGACGTAGATGGTGCCGTCGGGCGCGACCGCGAGGTCGGTGATGACGTCGGGCGACGTCGAGCCCGTCGGCGGCGGCGCGTTGAAGTTGCCGACCGTCTGCAGCGTCTGCGACGACAGATCGATCGAGTACAGCACGGTGTCGCCATGCGCGTAGACGGTGTAGCTGCCGCCGCCGCCGTCGCCGCCACCGCCGCCACCACCGCCACCGCCGCCACCGCCGCCGTCGACGCCGTCACCGCCACCGCCACCGTTTCCGGTCGCGGTCGGCCCGCACGCTGCGATCGCGATGATCGAGCACGACGCGACGAATCCCGAGAAGATCGATGCGCTCTTCATGTCAGGCCCTCCGCCTGATGGACGGCCGCACCGTAGTGAATGCCCCCGTGATCGCGCAACCGAAAACGTCGACGACAGATCACGAATTCGTTGCTTGTGAAGCGACTTGCACACGTTACAGGGGCGTTGTGGGACGTAGGCCCTGTGCGATGTTTGCACGACGAGATCGTCACATACCCGACGACGAATTCTCTCGATCTCGCGAGTGCACGCGTGTTATTCGCTGCGACCGTAAAACGGAGGACGACGTGCACAAGACGACTCTCGCGATCCTGATGTTCGGTCTGATGGCGTGCCGCGCGAGCGGCAGCGGAGGTGGCGGCGGCGGCGGTGGCGGCGGCGGCGGTGGTGGTGGTGGCGGCGGCCCCGACGCGTCGGACGCCACGACGATCTCGACGATTCGCCAGAACCAGCCGGCCAACGGCACGATGATCACGCTGCAGAACGTGGTGGTGACCGCGCATGTCGAGTCGAAGAAGTACGGGTACGCCTGGGTGCAGGACGCCGGCGGCGGCATGTACAGCGGCATCGAGCTGTTCTGCGACTACGGCGGAACGTCGCCCGACTGCTCGATGACCGAGACCGACTTCGAAGGTCTCGCGATCGGCACCGTCGTCAACGTGACCGGCAGCTTCTCGAGCTACCTGTCGTCGAGCGCGCCGGCCGGCGCGGTCGCGACGCTCGAGATCGACTCGCCGATGATCACGATGACGGCCAACACGGCGACCCCGACCGCGATGACGGTCGACGCGTCGGACATCACGTCCGCCCAGTACTCGTCGTCGAGCGTGGCGGCCTACGAAGGCAGCTACGTGCAGGTGACGGGCAGCTCGTTCAAGGCCACGAACATCGCCGCCCCCGAGTTCCAGGCGAAGTGCACCGACATGAGCACGCCGCCGCAGACCAACGGCACGACGTACGACGGCTTCGACATGACCGTCGGCAGCTCGGTGCTGTCGATCGGTTTCACGTACTACGACACGGTCGACTACTGCCTGCCGTGCACCGGCGTTGCGATGCCGTACCCGTGCACGAACGCGGTGACCGCGAACGAGACGTTCACGGGTCTGTCGGGCATCGTCGAGGCGAACTACAACTCGACGACGAGCAAGGTCTATCTCGGCGTTTCTCCGACCAGCGACACCGACCTGCCGAAGTGAGAGGATGACGCGCGCATGAAGCGCGCGCACGTCGTTGTCGCCGTCGCGGTGGTCGTCGCCGCGGCGGCGATTTTGTTTTCGGTATGGCATCGCGACGTCGCGCCGGCGCCCTCGTCGTCGCCCGGCGTACCGGCCATGCCGGCGAGTGCCCGGCCCGCACCCGCGCGGCCGCAGCTCCCGTCGCCGGTGCCGCCCGAGCTCGCCGCCGCAAAGCTCGAGCGCGAGCTCGCGGTCGGCAAGCTCGCGCAATCCGGCAAGGTCGCCGCGCCATGGGGGCACGACGGCAACCTCCTGCTCGAGACGATCGCGCACGACGGACACGCAGCCGGCTGGACACAGGTCGGCTGCTTCTCTGCCGGCTGTGCCGGGACATTCCTGTTCGCGTCCGACGACGCGATGACCCACGGCCGCGCCATCGCCGAGGCGCTCGACGGCTACCGCGCGTGGACCGGCGACAAGCACTGGACCGCGCCCGAGCGCTGGCTCGACGGGCGGGTATCGATCACGCTCGTGCTCGAAAGCCCTAAGTAGGCGTTCTCGCTCTTGGCCCCGCGCCTTCGGCGCGAGCGCCCTACGGGCGCGGCGTCGCTTCGCGCCGCGGTCCGCGGAGACGCGTTGAGGGAACGCGCCTTCGGCGCTTCCTCAAGCGTTCGTCGGCCCGGCCCAGTCGTTCGGTGCCGGCGTCGCGGTCATGCGCAGGCCGGTGACGCGATAGACCTTGAGCTCCTCGGCCTTGCCCTTGACCTTGACCGGCGGCAGCGCGATCGCCTCGACGCGGCCCGCGACATGGCGGTACGTGTGCTCGGACACGATGATCTCGCCCGAGCTCGCGACGTTGACGAGCCGCGACGCGACGTTCATGGCGTCGCCGATCGCCGTGTACTGCAGCGCGCGCGTCGAGCCGATCGACCCGGTGATCACGTTGCCGGTGTTGATGCCGATGCCGATGCGGATCGGCGCCTGGTTCTCGCTCGCACGCGTGCGGTTGAACTCCTCGAGCGCCTGCAGCATCGCGAGCGCGCACGCGACCGCCTTGTACGGCGCGTCGTCGATCGCGATCGGCGCGCCGAACAGGCCGATGATCTCGTCGCCGACGAACTTGTCGAGCGTGCCCGAGTACTTGAACAGGATGTCGACCATCACCTCGAAGTACTCGTTCAAGGTGTTGACGATCTCCTGCGCCGGGCGGCCATCCGACATCGTCGTGAAGCCGCGGATGTCGGAGAACAGCATCGTGCACTCGCTGAGCCGGCCGCCCTTCTCGATCGTGAGCTCGCCCTTGACGACCTGCTCGACGACGCTGGGCGGGATGAGCCGCGAGATCTGCGCGCGCGTCTGCGCCTCGCGCTCGATGCGGCTGGCGAGGCGCGCGTTCTGGATCGAGATCGCCGCCTGCGCGGCCATGCCCGTGCAGATCTGCAGATCCTTCTCGGTGAACGCGTTCGACGTGAACAGCGAGTCGAGGTGCATGATCCCGAGCAGCTCGTTGGCGTGGAGCAGGGGCAGCGTCATCGTCGAGCGGATGCCCTGCATGATGATCGAGTGCGCGCCCGAGAACCGCGCGTCCATGGTCGCGTCGCTCGACAGCACGGCGGCCTTGTTGCTCGTGACCTCGGCCATCACCGTCTTCGACAGCACGATGTTCGGATCGCTCTTGCCCGAGCGCGTCTTGACGAACCGCGGCTGCAGCTCGTTCTTGTCGTCGACGAGGAGGATCACGCCGCGGTCGGCGCCGACCAGCTCGAACGCCTTGTCGAGGATCTTCGGCAGGAGCTTGTCGAGATCGAGCTCGCTGCCGACCGCGCGCGCCAGCTCGTGGCCGATGCGCAGGCGCTCGTAGTCGCGGCGCAGGATCTTGTCGTCGGTCTGCTGGCGCTCCGGCATGAAGTCGCCGGTCGACGCCTGGATCTTGCCGCGGATGTGGCTCTCGGTGAGGCCGGGCGCGATCGTGACGCGCTGGAGCGCGTCGTCGGCCTTGGGCTTGTCGACGAACACGATGCGGGTCGAGCCCATCGTGAACTCGTCGCCGTCGGCGAGGTAGTGGTCGGCGATGCGCTCGCCGCGCAGGAACGTGCCGTTGAGCGAGCGCAGGTCGCGCAGCAGGTACCGGCCATCTGCCGCGCGCTGGATCTGCGCGTGT
Organism: Kofleriaceae bacterium; assembly: GCA_035500135.1. Classification (GTDB taxonomy): domain Bacteria; phylum Myxococcota_A; class Polyangia; order Haliangiales; family Haliangiaceae; genus JABFXX01. The sequence continues at coordinate 2,156 of DATJXL010000222.1, read as the reverse complement.
TCCTTGGAGATGATCCGGTCGAGGATCTGGATCGTGTTATCCGGGTGCCGGCCGATCGTGTTGAACGCGGCGAGCTCGAATTCCTGCCGCTCCTCACCGGAGATCACGATCAGCTTGGCCATCGTATGCCCGATAAAACCGCTCGACCGATGGTAATTGGCCGCCGACGGCGAGTAAAGCCACGACGGCGGTCAAGTGGTGCCCGCTTTGCCGTCGACGTTCTGCCCACGCCAGCCTCGTGATAGAATGGTTGGATGGGGCGTGGCGCGCTGGTGGCAGCGCTGCTCGCGGCATGCGGTCGGATCGGGTTCGACGCCACTGGCCTGGTCGGCGATGCCGGTGGCGATGGCAGCATCCCGTCGATCGCATTCGCGAGCTTCGGGCTCGGCGCGCGCCACGCCTGCGCGCTCGATACCTCGGGGGCGATCTATTGCTGGGGCGACAACCGCTTCGACCAGGCCGTCGACGCGCCGTCGGTGGGGTCGATCGCGGTCCCGACGCGCATGGGCACCGGCACGTGGTCGGCGCTCGCGGTCGGCGGCGAGCACGCGTGCGCGATCGCCGGCGGCGCGGTGTCGTGCTGGGGCCGCAACAGCGAAGGCGAAGCGACCGGCGCGCCGGGCGGCAGCGTGCTCGGCCCGCAGCCGGTGATGATGGCGCCGGCGACGACGCCCCCGGCGTTCGCGCAGGTCGCGGCCGGCGGCGAAGCCTCGTGCGCGGTCGGCGCCGGTCAGCTGTGGTGCTGGGGCGTGAGCGCCGCGATCGGCGACGGCGGCGCCGGGAACCCGTACGCGTCGCAGATCGATCCGGCGATCACCGACTGGAAGGAAGTCTCGCTCGGGCTCGACTACGGCTGCGCGATCAGCGCGAGCCAGGGGGTCCTGTGCTGGGGCCACAACAACCGCCACCAGGCGGTGCCGGCCTCGGGGCTCCCGACCGTGACGGCGCCGACCGCAGTCAACATCTCCGGCGGCGCGGTTCCGCTCCACGTGTTCGCGAAGAACAGCCTGACGTGCGCCGTCATGGGCACGAGCGCGACCGCGACCGCGGGCGAGCTGTGGTGCTGGGGCGCCTACTCGCCGGGCGATTTCGTCGTGCCCACGCAGCTCGGAGCCGATTCGCTGTGGACGTGGGCGTCACCCGACGGCGGCAGCCCGTGCGGCGTGCACGCCGGGCAAGCCGAGTGCTGGGCGTCGACAGCGTGGGCGAGCTCGGCAACGGCTACTGGACGCGTCCGGCGTTCATTGCCGTCGGGGCCGCCACCGCGGTCGGGGCTGCGCTCGCGGTCGAGCGTGCGGGCTCGGCGCTCGACGGCGACCAGACCGCGTTCGCGTGCTTGCTCGACGGCACGAAGCTGTCGTGCTGGGGCGACAACCCGAACGGCGAGCTCGGGCAGGGGATGACGTCGGCCCACGCGGTGCCGGTCGAGGTCGCGCCGCCGGGCACGGGCCTGACCTGGAAATCGCTCGTCGGCGGCGATTACCACGCGTGTGGCGAGGCCAGCGACGACCACCTGTATTGCTGGGGCTACGACGGCGAAGGCGCGATCCGCGCCGTCGATCCGCACGGCTACATGCAACCGTGCAGCTCGGCGCAGACGTGCGATGCGCCGCTGCCGACCGCCGCGCCCGCGCAGGTCGGCGTGCCCGACGAGCTGGTCGCAGGTCTCAACTACACGTGCGATCGCGAAGGCGCGACCGTGAACTGCTGGGGCGACAACAGCGACGGCGAGATCGGCAACGGTCAGAGCGGGGGCTACGGCGTCGCGACGGTCGCGGCGCCCGCTGCCACGACGTGGACCAAGATCTTCGGCGGCGACATCGCGACCTGTGGCATGGCCTCGGGTCAGCTCGCGTGCTGGGGCGACCTGCTCGCGAACGATCAGCCCACCGCCGGGCCGACCTCGGTGACGCTACTGCAGAGCGGCGCCGTCGGTTCGGTGCAGTTCGGCAACGCGTTCGCGTGTGCGGTGCGCGGCGACGGCTCGCGCGTGTGCTGGGGCAGCAACCCCGACGGCGAGCTCGGCGACGGCACGACCAGCGCTGACGCGAACCCGACCGCGCCGCAGCAGCTCGGCGTCGGGCAGATCGTCGTGAGCAACGAGACCGCGTGCGAGCTCGTGGGCGGCGGCGTCGAGTGCTGGGGTTACGACGACG
>DATJXL010000221.1:0-2434 GCA_035500135.1 Kofleriaceae bacterium | reverse complement strand
GGTTGCGGGGGCGCGCTACCCGACCTGGAGGCGCGTACGGATCAGGTAGTTACTGTAACGGCCGAAACGCGAAGACGCGAACCGTTTCGTCCGAATACTAGCCGACGGCCGAGCTGGCAATCGGATTGGTCCATTTGAGGTCAGCGAACCGGGAAAAGTCGCGGTCAGTCGTGCAGAGATTGGCTCCGTGCTCGATCGCAAGTGCGGCAAGAGCCGCGTCCATAACGAGCGGACCAACGGTCTGGCCGTCGTTCATCAGCTTTCGCAGAATGTCCCAATGACGGTCGCCTGGTTCAAGGATTCCTGCGACAGGCTGGTCAAGCCACGACGAAATTGCCACGTGCGACTCGGCGATTGAGAGTGGGCGCTCGAATGCGCGCGGATTCGTGGAGATCCGGAGGAATGCCCACAGCGTCACCCACGCGAACCGAACAAGTTCGGTGCCACAGAGCGCCGTTTCGAGCCACGCCCTGCTCGCTTTGTGTTGGTCTGACTTCGAATGATACGCATACAGCAGCAGATTCGCGTCGACCAGCATCATCGATGAAGCGATCCTTCGAGTTGCTCGAGCAGCTCGCCGACATTGTCGAGCGATAGACCAGGACGCAATTTGCCGAGGTCGCGCGCCTCGACTCTGAATGGGCGGCGGCGTGTCGCAACGCGCTTTTCGACGAGACCGTGGCGCAGCGTATCGTTCACGATGTCGCGAAACGATTTCCCGGATCTTCGCATTTCCGCCTTAAGCTTTGCGGCCACGTCCTCATCGAGCGTTAACGTCGTACGCATGCGATGATGCTACTCTTAAGGCATCATGATGTCAACGTATGACTCTGCCTGGAGAAACCGCTCGCCGAAGAACGAGGTGCAGCTCTCCTCGCTTCACAGCGGGACGTGGTATTCGAGGGCGTCCACTGCCTCAGCATTCAGCTCGTCGGCATGTGCGTTGATCACTGCGAGATCCGCGGCATCATCTCCTGGCCGAGGCCAGGCGAAGTAGGCGCGCAGCGCCGCCGCTATGATCGCGCTCAGGCGCACTTGGAGCACGGCGGTCCAAGGCAAGCTTGATGTCTCCTGGTAAAGCGACAGTGGTTTCGATGGTCATAGGTTGCAATGTTACGGCGACTAGCCTGGGCGCAGCAAGGGTACCGGCGTTCGTGGCTACGTGCCCGAATCTGATGCATTACTCGTAGCGCGTTGCCGCAGGAGCTTCTCCGCGAGCCGCGAACGCCAGGATGAAGGCGACGCCGCGTACGCACGCGGAGCGGGGATGGTCAGCTCGACCTCGGTTCCCGAGTCGAGCGCACTCCACACGGTGAGCTTGCCGCCGATGAGCTTGGCGCGCTCGCGCATGCCGTGCATGCCGAAGTGTCCCTCGCGTCCACCCTGGCTCAGGATCTTCGGGTCGATACCCTTACCGTCGTCGCGCACGCGTAACCGAAGATATCGCTCGTCATAGCGAAGCTCCACTTCAATCTGCTTCGCCCCCGCGTGCCGGAACGCATTACGCACGGCCTCGCCGGCGATGCGGAAGATCTCGTCGCGCAGGATCGGATGCAAGGTCCGAGGCGAGCCTTGAACGTCGACGCGCAGGATTTCGGCAGCGGCTTCGCCCTCTTCGGCGGCGAGCTCTTCGCCCAGCGTTCGGATGGCGTCGGCGAGATCGTTGGTCTCGGTGGTCGAGGCGCGCAAACCCTGCACCGCATCTCGCCCCTCCGTGATCGCCTCGGCCGCCTGATCGATCGTGCTCACGAGAACTTGCTTCGCTTCAGCTGCGCGGTTCGGCAGCAGATCGACGGCCGTTTGGAACCGCAGCAATAGACCATGAAAGCTTTGCAGCAGCGTGTCGTGCAGATCGCGCGCGATGCGGGTGCGCTCGCTCACGCGCGCGTCGAGCGTAGCGTTGAAGTGACGTGCGACCTGGCGAAGACGCAGGCGGTAGATCGCGTAGAGCAATGCCGCGAGCAAAGCCACGCACAGCGCACGGAACCAGTTGGTCTGCCAGTAAGCAGGCGCAATGGAAAAGTCGAGCGACGCGCCTTCCTCGTTCCAGACGCCGCTGTTGTTGCACGCAATGACGCGGAAACGGTAGTTGCCCGGATCGAGGTCGGTGTAGAACGCCTGCCGGCGATTGCCCGCGTCCTGCCAGTCGCGATCGCGGCCTTCGAGCTTGTAGCGGAACAGTACCTTCTCGGGCGCGACGAAACTCAGAGCGGTGTAGTCGATGTGTAGATCTCGCACCAATGGCGGGAGATTCACCCGCGAAGAAGCCTCGTACGTCTTGCGGTCGGCGACGACCTGCTCGACGTGGACAGGCGGCGGCAGCTTGTTGAACGAAAGCCGACGCGGATCGAAGATGCTTACGCCACCCGCGGTGGGGAACCACAGCTTCCCATCGGCAGCTCTTGCAACCGATGGGTTTCCGCCCGATGGATAA
>DATJXL010000220.1:0-124783 GCA_035500135.1 Kofleriaceae bacterium | reverse complement strand
GAAGGACGGCCGCCAGAAGTCGGCGTGCTTCTCGGCGGGCAACATCAACGTGGTGTGCTCGAGCCCCGTGGGCGATGGCGGGCGCGCGGCCCGCTTCCTCACGAAGCACCCCGACGGCGTCGGCACGCTGATCTTCGAGGTCGAGGACATCGAGCGCACGTTCAAGCTGCTCGAGGAGCGCGGCGGCACGCCGATCGACGACATCCAGACGTTCCACGACGACGGCGGCACGCTGCGCCAGTTCGCGATCACGACGCCGTTCGGCGACTGCACGTTCCGGTTCCGCGAGCACGGCGGCTATCGCACGCTGTACCCGGGCGCCGTGCCGGCGACCGGAGTCGGCGGCCAAAAGGCGACGAACAAGTTCGGCTTCCAGGACATCGATCACGTCACGTCGAACTTCCAGACGATGAAGCCGATGCTGCTCTGGCTCGAGCACGTGCTCGGTTTCGAGCAGATGTGGGAGGTCGCGTTCCACACCAGCGACGTCGACCCGGCCCGCAAGACCGGCTCGGGCCTGAAGTCGATCGTGATGTGGGACCCCGAGAGCGGAACGAAGTTCGCGAACAACGAGCCGGCGCGGCCGTTCTTCAAGAGCTCGCAGATCAACATCTTCAACGAGGAGCTGCGCGGGGACGGCGTGCAGCACGTCGCGCTGACGATCGGCGACATCGTGTCGGGCGTGCGCGCGCTGCGCGGCAATGGCGTCACGTTCATGCCGACGCCGGGCACGTACTACGACATGCTGCCCGAGCGCATCGCGAAGAGCGGGATCGACAAGATCGACGAGGACCAGAAGATCCTGCGCGAGCTCGAGATCCTCGTCGACGGCGATCACCACCACGCCTACATGCTCCAGATCTTCCTGAAGGAGGCCTCGGGCCTGTACGGCGACCCGAAAGCCGGCCCGTTCTTCTACGAGATCATCCAGCGCAAGGGCGATCGCGGCTTCGGCGCCGGCAACTTCCGCGCGCTGTTCGAGAGCATCGAGCGCGACCAGCGCGAGCGAGGCGTCATCCCGTGATCGATCGCATGCAAGTCGGCGACGTCCCGCGCAAGCACCACATCCAGCTGCGCGGCGACGACGGCGCGCTGCGCTACGAGGAGTGCTTCACCCGCGACGGCTTCGACGGCCCGTACACGATCCTCTATCACCTGCGCCGGCCGCACACGCAGGAGCTCGCGCCCGCCGCGCACGGCTGGGTCGGGCCGGCGGAAGCGCCCGAGCGCGCGCTCGCGAAGCGCCACTACAAGTCCAGCGAGCTGCAAGGCCGCGGCGGCCCTCAGATCGACGCGCGCGTGCCGCTGCTCTACAACGCCGACCTCACGTGCGGCGTCGCGTTTCCGACCGCGCACGATCCGGTCTACGTCGTCGACGGCGACGGCGACCAGCTCGTCTACGTCCATCGCGGCGGCGGCACGCTGCGCTCGCTGCTCGGCGACGTCCAGTTCGCGCAGGGCGACTACGTCTTCGTCCCGCGCGGCTTGCTCCATCGCTTCCTGCCCAGCGGCGATCCGCAGCACTGGTGCTGGTTCGAGCTGACCGGCGGCCTGCACGTGCCGAAGCAGTGGCGCAACGACGTCGGCCAGCTGCGCATGGACGCGCCGTACAGCGAGCGCGACTTCAAGCGCCCGCAGCTGCGCGCGCCGTTCGACGAGAACATCCGCGAGCTCGTCGTGCGCCGCGAAGGCCGCTGGCACGGGTTCCGTCTCCAGGACTCGCCGCTCGACGTCGTCGGCTGGGACGGCACGGTGTATCCGTGGGCGTTTCCGATCCTCGCGTTCCAGCCGCGCGTTTCGTCCGTGCACTTGCCGCCGACGTGGCACGGCACGTTCGCCGCGAGAGGCGCGCTGATCTGCAGCTTCGTGCCGCGGCCGGTCGACTTCCACCCCGAAGCGATCCCGTGCCCGTACCCGCACAGCTCCACGCACTGCGACGAGATCATCTTCTACTGCGACGGCAACTTCACGTCGCGCCGCGGCGTCGGGCCCGGCTCGATCTCGCACCACCCGATGGGCATCCCGCACGGCCCGCACCCGGAATCGTACGAGCGCTCGATCGGCACGACTCGAACCGACGAGCTCGCCGTGATGTGCGACGCGTTCCTGCCGCTGCACTCGACGCCCGCCGCGCGCGCGATCGAGGACGCGGGCTATCAGGATTCGTTCAAGTAGCCGTCGCTCGGCTCAGTGCGACACGACCATCACCCACTTCACCGCGACCGCGGTCGTGTGGATGCGGATGCCGACCTCGGGCGTCGTGCTATCGGTCGCCGAGTTGCCGGAGATCAGCGTCGACGATGTGCTCGACGTGGTGTCGCGCGCGGCGCACGTGAACGCCATCGCGTCGCGGCTCACGCCGAGCTCGAACCTGTCGCCGACCGCGTACGTGAACGCGACGTTTCCGACCTGGGTGCCCGGCTCGATGTCGAAGAGGTTCACCTTGTCGGTGAGGTTGAGTTGGCACGAGAGGCCGGCCGGCACGGTGTGGTCATAATCGTCGACGACGCCGGCGCGCGAACCTCCCGTGCCTGCCGCGAGGAGCACGAGCTCCGTGGACACGGTCTCTTCGGCGTCGGTCGGGCCGGGCGTGGTCAACGTGGCGCCGGCGGCGGTCACCGTGTCGTCGCACGTGACGTCGTCGTTGCTGCCGGCGGCCCACGTACCGGTCTTGATCCAAGTGGTGGGTACGCCGTGATGGAACCCTTCAAACAGGAAGATCTTGTCGCCCGGCGTGCTCGGCCGCGGATCGCAGGCGTCGGAGACGCCGTCGTTATCGCTGTCGGTCGGCGGAACCATGTCGGGGAACGGCGGGCACGGATCGCAAGCGTCGCCGAACCTGTCGCCGTCCTCGTTCGCCTGGTCCGGGTTGTAGACGGTCGGGCAATTGTCGCTCGAATCTGGAACTCCGTCGCCGTCCATGTCGGTGGCGGTGACGTGGCCGTCGGGATGGCCATCGATCATCATCATCGGGGCATCGGTCGGAGGCAGCGGGCCCGAATCGTTCTGCGGCGACGTGCCGGGCGGCTCGCACGCGTAACCGCCGCCGAACGCGATGCACGTCTCTCCCATCGGGCAAGAGGGGTTCGCCGGATCGCACGGAGCACCCGGTTGCAGGTGCGGCGAGTAACAGCTCGCCGCGACCAGCGCGACCCACGCCGCACGCATCTCGACATTATACCCCCTAGCGCCGGTGGCGTTCGACGAAAGCGACCATCGCGAGACCGAAACGGACGAGCAGCTCGCGGGTCGTGGCGTCGACGAGGCGGCCTTCCGCATCGAACCGCTCGTGTGCGCGCGGAATCAACACTTCCGGCTGGTTGAGACACGGCGTGTCGCTGTAGACGAGCATCTGCCGCATGTGGGTCTGAGCACGGATCGTCCCGCTCATGCCGGTCGCGGCCCCGACGAGCCCGACCGGCTTGCCACGCAGGGGCGAGCTCGCGGGCGGCCGCGACACCCAGTCGAGCGCGTTCTTGAGCCCGCCCGGAATGCTGTAGTTGTATTCGGGCACCGCGAACACGACGCCGTCCGCGCCCGCGATCGCGTCCTTGAGCGCGACGACCGACGGTGGATCGGCGAGATCGCTGTTGAAGATCGGCAGATCGAGGCTGTCGTGGATCGCGAGCGTCGCGCCGGCGGGTAGCGTCTCGCCGACCGCGCGCAGGAGCGCGCGATTCGTCGAGGTCTTGCGCATGCTGCCGCAGATGCCGAGCAGGGCCACGCTCGCCATGACTCACGGTAACCGAACGCGAGCCGCGCCGTATACTTCCCCCATGTTCTTCTCCACCAAGAAGCTGCGCCTGCCGACACCGGCGGAGGCGCTGCCGGGGCGCGCCGCGAAGATGCCGGTCGGCGACGCGCACTTCGTCAACGGTCACCGCATCACTCCGCCGTTTCCCGAGGGCTTCCAGCGCGCGGTGTTCGGGCTCGGCTGCTTCTGGGGCGCCGAGCGCAAGTTCTGGCAGACGCCGGGCGTGTGGACGACCGCGGTCGGTTACGCCGGCGGCGTCACGCCGAACCCGACCTACGAAGAGGTTTGCTCGGGCATGACCGGTCACACCGAGGTCGTGCTCGTCGTGTTCGATCCGAAACAGGTCAGCTACGACCAGCTGCTCGCGGTGTTCTGGGAGGCGCACGATCCGACCCAGGGCATGCGCCAGGGCAATGACGCGGGCACGCAGTATCGCTCTGCCATCTACACGTACGGGCCGGGGCAGGCCGCCGCTGCCGAGGCATCGAAGCAGATGTACGGCGAGCGCCTGCGTGCGGCCGGTCACGGCCAGATCACGACCGAGATCCACGAAGCGCCCGAGTTCTACTACGCCGAGGACTATCACCAGCAGTATCTGGGCAAGAACCCGAGCGGCTACTGCGGCCTCGGCGGCACCGGCGTGAGCTGCCCCATCGGCGTCGGCGTGGGGGCGAAATAGCTCGTTTACACGCCTGTCACGCTGCGATACGTACCTGCGGATGAGCCAGCGACTGATCCTGGCCGCGGGGGTCCTGCTCGCCGCGTGCGGCGGCGGCCACCACGGTCCGCCCGACGCGATGCCCGACGCGCAGCTCGAGGGCTTCACGACGCCCGACATCGTGTGCCCGGGCGGACCGGGTTGCGCGAGCTCCGGCGACGGCGTGCTCAAGGTCGGTGCCGGCAAGCGCACGTACACGCCGCAAAACTTCGAGACCTACTGCGACGAGAACATGGATCGGCAGTGGCAGAGCGACGAGCCGTTCGGCACGTGCACGGGCTCGGGCGCGAGCTGCTCGTGCGTGCCGCCGCCGAACAACACGTTCGATGGCGTCTGGCTGTTCGGCGGCTCGCGCGCGGCGGAAGGCGTGACCAGCGACGTCGAGGCGCGCGCGATGGCGTTCGTCGAGGGCGACATGACGTTCGTCATCGTCTACATCGACTGCATCGGCCTGCTCGCCGGCGACATGGACAACATCCGCAACGATCCGCGGCTCGCCGGCCTCAACATCGATCACGTCATCATCGGCGCGACCCATGCCCACGACGCGCCCGATACGGTCGGGCTGTGGGGCCCGTCGGTCGCGGTCAGCGGCCGCGAGCCGTTCGTGATCCAGGCGATGTACGACGCCGCGGTCGGCGCGATCACCGACGCGGTCACGACCGCGCAGCCGGCGAACATGATCATCGCGAAGACGCAGCTCGTCGACACGTCGACGACCGCGCCGGAGTGGAACCGCGACATCCGCGATCCGAACATCTACGACCCGACGCTCACGATCGCGCGGTTCGTCCCGGTCGGCGATGCGGCGACGACGATCGGCACGCTCGTCAACTGGGGCGATCACCCCGAGGTCGCGCACTTCGACGACAGCGTGCCGGCGAGCATCACCGCGCATTATCCGCACTGGCTGCGCGACCACATCGAGCAGGGCGTGCTCACGACCGACAGCGTGTACGCGAAGACGAACCTGGCCGGGCTCGGCGGCGTGACCGTGTTCGTGCAAGGCGCGCTCGGCGGCCAGATCGGCTCGCTCGGCGATCACGGCGTCGCGCCGCCCGGCCCCGATGGCACGCCGATCCAGAACGACTCGTCCGCGAAGGATCAGGCGATCGGCACGAACGTCGCGGCGCAGGCGCTCAACGTGCTCGCGTCCGAAGGCGAGACCGTGACCGACCTGCCGCTGTCGATGGTGAGCGCGACGTTCGCGGCCGAGATGGACAACACGCTGTTTCACGTCGCGTTCCTCGTCAACATCCTCGGCCCGCACAAGCTGGTCGGTTACGACCCGAGCCAGCCGATCGACGTCGGCAACGAGCCGTGGATCCCGCTGCGCTCGACGTATCTGCAGATCGGCCCGCTCGGCATCGTGACGGTGCCGGGCGAGCTGCACCCCGAGCTGTGGGTCGGCGGCTACGACGGCTCGTGGAGCTTCGGCTTCAACCTCATCGATAACCCGACCCAGCCGAACCAGCCCGACTTCTCGATGGCGCCGCAGCCGCCGTACATGCGCGACCTCGTGCTCGCGAAGCCGGGCGTGAAGTACCCGGTCGTCGCCGGCCTCGCCGAGGACTACATCGGTTACATCGTGCCCGCGTACAACTACGTGCTCGACCCGGACAACCCGTACATCAACGAGGCGGCGGGCCAGCACTACGAGGAGACGTACTCGCTCGGACCGAAAGTCGAGGAGCACGCGATACATCCCATTCTGCAACTGTTGCAATATCAGCCGAACTGAAGCGCTCGCATCCGCCGCCGTGGTTGTTCTGCCTGTCGTGCATTCCGTACGGCGTGGTCGGGTCGTTGGGCGGGCCGGTGATGCAGTACAAGACGAGCAGCGCCGGCATCGACGTCGATGTCGTGAGCTGGTACCAGGCGCTGCTGTTCATCCCGCCGATGGTGCAGTTCGTCTACGCGCCGATCGTCGACGTCGGTCCCAAGCGCAAGCACTGGCTCCTGATCGTCAGCGCGATCTCGGCGGCGTGCGTGGTCGCGGCGATGATGATGCCGCTGCCCGAGCACACCGGCGCGTTCCTCGGCTTCGCGCTCGCTGCCCAGCTCGTGAGTGGCCTGGTCAGCGCGTGCAACGGTGGCCTGATGGCGGTCACGCTGCCCGACAGTCAGCGCGGGCAGGCCGGTGCCTGGTACAACATCGGCAACTCGACGGGAAATGCACTCGGGCTGGCACTGGCGATCTGGCTGACCGGTGCCGACGTCGCGCCGGAATGGATCGGGGTCGCGCTCGGTGCGCTCACGTTCCTGCCGGCGCTCGCGATCCTCGCCGTCGACGAACCACCGCGCGACAACATCGCACGGATCCGCGACGTGTTCGGGACGGTCTTTCACGACGTCGGCGTCGTGGTGAAGTCGCGCAGCGGAGTCACCGGCATCCTGCTGTGCTTGTCGCCGGTCGGCACCGCAGCGCTCATCAACGCGTTCAGCGGGCCGATCGCGAAGGACTTCCAGGCCTCCGACGGGCTGAACGGTTTCATCAACGGGCCTGCGACCGCGCTGCTCAGCGCGGTCGGCGCGGGCGTGTGCGGCTGGCTGTGCATGCGCCACAACCGGCGCGGCATGTACCTCGCTTCCGGCGTCATGACCGCGCTGGTCGCGGTCGCGATGGCGGTGTCTCCGCTGACGAGCACGACGTTCGCGTGGGGCGGCATGCTGTATCAGCTCGTCGCCGGGTTCTGCTACGCCGCGTTCACCGCCACCGTGCTCGAGACGATCGGGACCGCGGGCAAGGCGGCGTCGACGCAGTTCTCGCTGTTCCTGGCGTCGGGCAACGCCGCGATCGCGTACACGCAGCTGATCGACGGCAACATGCACCGCCCGTTCGGCGTGCGCGGCATGCTCGGAACCGACGCCGCGCTGAACCTGTTCGGAGTCGTCGCGCTCGGCCTCGTGTTCTGGCGGCTGCATATGCTTCGAAAATTCGCTCAGTCGCGGCCGACGACCAGCACCCACTGAAAGTGCGCGACCACGCCACTCGCCCCGAGCGAGACGCTCGCGAGCGCATCGGGTGTGATCGGCGCCTGCACCACGCCGAGGCCGGCGCCGTCGCCGATCGCGGTGCAGCCGACGTAGCCTTGCGTGCTGTACGCGGCGAGCTCGTACAGCTTCGTCGGATCGAAGCCGCTCGCTGAATTCATCGAGGCCGCGTTCTGGTTCGTCGTCAGCACGACCGCGTCGCCGCCCGAGCCTTGATCCGAATGCACGAGCGAGCACTCGAACTGCGCGACGCCGGCCGGGCGCGGATCGATCGAGTGGATCGCGGCGATGTGCGTCGTGGTCGACGTCGTCATCTGCTCGACGCTGTAGGACGCGAGCACCGCGAAGTTGTTCGCCTCGCCGACGCTCGACGTCAGATAGTCCTCGCTGGCGACCGCCGTGAGATCGACGTCGACCTCGCCGCCGCCGCTGATCGACCACGCCGCCGCGGTCGTCGCCTTCCACCTCGGATCGAGCGTGTCGCCGTCGAAGCCGTCGAACAGGAGGATGCGATCGCCGGGCGTGAGCGAATCGGGATCGCACGGGCTGTCGACCGCATCACCGTCGGCATCGGGCACGGCCGGCGGCGGCGCGATCGGGCACGGATCGCACTCGTCGCCGATGCCGTCTCGATCCTCGTCGTAGCGCCCGCCGGGCGCGTGCTCGCAGTAGTCCTCGCCGTTCGGGATGCCGTCGCCGTCGAGGTCGCCGTCGTTGCTCAGGCAGTGCGGCCCGTCGGGATCGGTCATGTCGCAGATCGCGTCCGAGCCGCAGCCCTCGTTCGGCCCGCATGGGCGCCCGACGGCGCTGATGTGGTCGGCGCACGCAGCAAGCGCGAGGAGCAGCACCCAGCGCATGGCCCAGTGTCTCAAATTCTCCGGGGCAGCTGTGGCTGGGCGTTCACGCCCCGCCCGCGCAAACGCCAGGAATCCGGTCCGGCACGGCCGATGCTCTTTCCCGTTGCATGCTGCGAAACATCATCATGGGGTCTTCATTCGCGCTCCTCGTCTCGGCCGGCGCTGCAAACGCCGACCGCCCGCACGAGGTCGGGCATGGCCCGGTGGTCCGCGAGCACGTGACGGTGCGCGAGCCTGCAGTTCGCGAGCGCGTGGTCGTGCGCGAGCCCGCGCGGCCGATCGTGCGCGACCGCGTGGTCGTGCGCGAGCCGGTGCGGCCGGTCGTGCGCGGCGCGATCTACATGCCGCGCCCGGTGATCCGCGAGCGCTACTACGATTTCCATCGCCGGCCCGAGCTGATCGTCGAGAACTTCGGCTTCCGTCCCGGCTTCGTGTGGGTGCGCGGCCACTGGGACTGGAACGGCGGGGAGTGGATCTGGATGCCGGGCTACTTCCAGCCGATCTGAGCGGGCACCCGGATCAGTCACACTGCAACGCGTACAGCGTGCCGACCTCGATGGTCGACAGCTCGCGGTTGTAGATGCGCACGTCCGAGATCGCGCCGATCCAGTTGTTGCGCGGATCCTCGGCCGCGCCGATGCGGCTCTGCTGGGCCTGGGTCGCGTAGCCGTCCGCGACGAGCAGCGGCTGCGCGACGTCGTCGAGGAACAGGCTGAAGTTCGACATCGTGGCGGCGCCCGCGCCGTTGTAGGTCATCACGACGTGGTGCCACGTTCCGGTCGTCGGCATCACGCCGGTCTTGATCGTCGCCCACGAGCCGTCGCCCGATCCGGTCGAGAGGCCGAGGTATCCGCTCATGCTGGACATCAGCACGTGAAATGGCGACGCGGTGTCGCTGTGGATCTGCATGATGTCGGGTGTCGTGGTCGAGTAGTCGGTGAGGTCGAACCACGCGCTGAACGAGAACGGCGCGTTCTGCGTCGCGTACGCGATCCCGCCGGCGACATCGACGCGACCGTCGACGCCATCGAATTCGAGCGCGGGATCGCCGAGCCGACCCGTCGTCCACGTCACGCCGCCGAGCAGGGTGCCCGCGTTGCCCGACGCGGTGTCGCCGACGGTCGTTCCGCTGCCCTCGTCGAGCTTCCACCAGCCGATGCGGCCGGTCACGACGTCGACGCCGCTGCACGCATCGGGCGACGACGGCGGCGAGGCGGCGTCGTCGCGCTGGGATGCCGCGAAGTCGACGCGCCCGCATGCCGTGGTCAGCACGATCGCGGCGGCGAGGAGCCTCACGAGACCATCGTCGCACGAGACGAGGGAGCGAGGCTGAGGCGGTTTAGCCGCCGGCGCCGCTTCCCGTGCCCGGCAGCGGCGTCATCGACGGCACGGCGTCGACGAACGTCTGCGAGGCGGGCGACGCGTTGACCGTCACCGGCTTGCAGTAGACCGCGAGCGTCTGGATGTTCTCCTGGACGCGCTGCAGGAACGTCGGATCCGACAGGTCGCCGGTGAGCGGGATCGTGCACACGCTGAAGCTGCCCGGCACGAGATCATCGAACTCGGGCGGCGTGCTCGCGTTGCCGAACCACAGCTTCATGCCCTGCATCGCGCCCTGGAACAGGCCGTCGACCAGCTGCTTGCCGGTCGAGACGGTGACGTTGCCGGCGAGCAGGAACACCTGCGCGGCGTTGACCTGATTGCCCGGCGTCGCCTGGACCTGGACGACGAGCGAGATCGTGCCGACCGGCATGTCGATCGCGACCTGCGTCGTCTGGCCGGCGACGACCTGCACGGTCTGGCTCGTCGACTTCATCGCCATCATCTGCATCTGCGTCGCGGCGACGATGATCGTGCCCTCGGGCACCTTCGGCATCGTGAACGTGCCGTCGGCGCCGGTCTCGACGAAGCCGGCCTGCGGGCCGCCGCCCTTGCTGGTCTCCGACACCGCGACGTTCGCGAGCGGTGCGCCCTTCTGGGTGACGCGGCCGGCGATCGAGCCGAAGCCGCGCAGCGCGAGCGTCACGGCAGGCGGATCGTCGGTGCCGCCCGGCACGTTCTGTGCGAGCGATTGCCCGCGCACCGGATCGTCGGCCATCACCACCGTGCCTTTCGGGGGCACGCCGGTGATCACGAACGTGCCGGTCTGATCGGTGTCGCCGCTGCGCAGACCCGAGAAGTCGTCACTCGACGAGTCGTCGTCGCCGGATGCCGACGAGAACAGCATCTGGCCGAGCTTGACGTGCACGCCGGCGGCGGGTGTCCCGCTCGCATCGACGACGCGGCCGACGAGCCGGCGCCCGCGTACGACCGTGAGCGTGCCGAGATCGGTCGCCTTGCCGGGCTCGATCTTGACGTCGCGCTTGACCAGCTCGGTGAACTCGGGCCCCCACACGTGCATGTCGTACGGCCCGGCCGCGAGATCCTTGATCTCGAACGCGCCGGCGACCGCGGGCGTCGCGGCCTGGCTGCCGAGCTCGACGTACGCGAGCTTCGGGACCGCGCCGGTCTCGAGCACGAGCTTGCCGACGAGCGAGCCGGTCGCGGGCAGCACGATGCGCACCGAGGTGTCGCCGACCTTCGCGGGCGTGCTTTGCTTGCCCCAGCCGTCGCCGGCGTGGCGGTCGGCCCACAGCCGGTAGCTGCCGTCGGGCAGGCCGTGGATCGCGAAGCGGCCGCCGCCGTCGGTCGTCGCCGACGACATGCCGGCGAGCGCGAGCCCGTCGGTCGATGCGCCGCCGAGGATGTCGGGGAACGCGTTGACCTGCACCTCGGCGACCGGCTGGCCTTGATCGTCGACGACGGTGCCGGCGATCGCGCCGGCGACGTCGAGCACGAGCCGCAGGTCCTTCTTCGCCGCGATCGCCGTGGTGTCGACATCGACGAGCGTGCTCGCCGTGGTCTCGGCCTCGGCGCGCACCTGCAGCTTCGCGCGCGCGAGCCCGCGGAGCTCGAACTGGCCGCGCTGGTCGGTCGTCGCCTGACGCGCCGCGATCCGCCACATCTCGCCGCCCTTGCCGGCGACGCGCACCGTCGCGTACGCGACCGGCTTGTTCTCGGAATCGACGACCTGGCCGGAGATCGCGGCGCCCGCCTTCATCACGAGCTCGACGCCGGTGACCGGGCGATCGGCCGCGACGGTGATCGGATTGGAGTTGGTCGGCGCGTGCTCGCCGTCGGAGGCGGCGAGCGTGTGCCGGCCGGGCGCGAGCGCGGGGAACGCGAACTTGCCCTGGTCGTCGGTGGTCTGCTCGTCGGGGCTCGCGCGCTCGCCCGGACCGCGCCGGCGCTCGCCGCGTTCGCCCGCCGCGACCTTCACCTTCGCGAGCGGATGGCCTTGCTCGTCGACGACGCGGCCCGACACCGCGGCGCCGCGGCGCAGCGTGATCGCGACCGTGCCCTTGCCGCCGGCCGAGCCGACCGACGTGAACGCGTGCCCGCTCGGAAATCCCGCCGCGTTCGCTTCGACGTCGATCCAGCCCGGCCGCACGGCGAGCGTGGCCTTGCCGTGATCGTCGGTCGTCGCGGTGCGCGCGCCGAGGCCGGGCGAGGTCACCTCCGCATTCGCGATCGGCTGCGTGCGCTCGTCGGAGACGGTGACCTCGATCGTCGCGGCTTCGCGCAGCGCGATCACGACGGGGTCGCTCGCCTGCGTGAGCTTGTACGACACCGGGCCGCCGACGAGCGCGCCCGCGCTCGCGGTGAGCTCGTACGTGCGGCCGACGAGCTGGTCGAACGCGAACGAGCCGTCGTCCTGCGTCTTCACCGAGCGCGGTGGCACGCTCGCGAGCCAGACCTCGGCCCCGCCGAGGCCGTGACCGTCGCGATCGACGACCTGGCCTTCGAGCCGCAGCGGGCCTTCCGGATCGAGGTCGAGCGTCCACGCCGGTGCACGGCCGCGCGGCGACCGCTGATCGGAGCTCGTCTTGGCCGGTGCGCTCGGCGGCGCAGGCGGCGCTTTCGCGATCGGGGCCGGCGCCGGCGCGCTCGCGTCGCCGTGCGAGCGCAGGAAGAAGAACCAGACGGCAGCCGCCGCGATCGCGAGCGCGAGCGCGGCCCCAAGGGTCTTGCGTGACATGCCGCCACGCTAAGGTGCGTGCAGGTCGCAGGAAAGATGCGACACGCCGCGACACCCGGTGCGACGTGCATTTTCTCGACGGTGCGACAGCCGTTGTTACGGCTCTGCAGTGATCGAGCTCGTCGCGCCGGCTTGCTGGGCTCGATCGATCAGATGGATCACGGTCGGGCGATTGGTCTTGCCGGCGACGTGCAGCACGAGCTGCGAGTGCGGCGGCAGCGCGGAGACCATCTCGGCCACCTGCGCTTCGGTGCGCGTCTGGCCGTCCGCGCTGATGTGATCGTCGGCGGAGATCGTCACGTCGAGGACCGTCGGCGTGGTTGCGAGCTTCGCGAGATCGTCGCGCAGCCGCTGCGCCTGCGACGGTTCCATGTGCGCGCCCTCGCACGTGCTCAGCTCCGCCGCGCCGTGCACCGCGAGCAAGCACTCGACGGCTTCGCGGTCCCAGTGATCGTCGGAGCATCGGCGGTTCACGATCTCGACCACCTTGGATTGACCGATCGCGACCGCGATCTGCTTCGCGATCTCAGGGCAATTCGGCCGGGCCTTGCAGCCGGCGGCCACTCCGAGCAGCGCGAGCAGCACGAGCCAGCGCATCGCTACTCGCCGAGGAAGGGATAGCGGTAGTCGGTCGGCGGCACGAACGTCTCCTTGATCGTGCGCGCGGCGACGAAGCGCAAGAGATTCAGCGGCGACCCGGCCTTGTCGTCGGTGCCCGACGCGCGCGCGCCGCCGAACGGCTGCTGGCCGACGACCGCGCCGGTCGGCTTGTCGTTGATGTAGAAGTTGCCGGCGGCGTGGCGCAACGCGTCCATCGCGTCGACGATCGCGGCGCGGTCGCGCGCGAAGATCGCGCCGGTGAGCGCGTACGGCGACGTGCGATCGACCAGCTGCAGCGTGTCGCTCCAGGCCGCATCGGGATAGACGTGGATGGTCACGATCGGGCCGAAGAACTCGTCGCGCATGTGGCGGACGCCCGGATCCTCGGTCTGGATCAACGTCGGCCGCACGAAGTAGCCCTCGCGGTCGTCGCACTGGCCGCCGGCGAGCACCTTCATGCCGGGCGCGCCCTTCGCCTCGGCGATCGCGGCCGCGTGCTTGTCGAACGCGCCCTTCTTGATGACCGCGCCCATGAAGTTGGAGAACTCGGCGACGTTGCCCTGCTTGAGCGACTCGGTCGTCGCGACCAGCTCGTCCTTCATCTTCGCCCACACGCTGTGCGCGACGTACACGCGCGACGCGGCCGAGCACTTCTGACCCTGATACTCGAACCCGCCGCGCACGATCGCGGTGGCGAGCGCGCGCGGATCGGCCGACGGATGGGCGAGGATGAAGTCCTTGCCGCCGGTCTCGCCGACGAGCCGCGGATAACCGCGGTAGCGATCGATGTTGTCGGCGACGCGCCTCCACATCATGCGGAACACGTCGGTCGAGCCCGTGAAGTGAATGCCCGCGAGCTCGGGATGGTCGAGGATGATGTTCGTGTTGGCGTGCGGCAGGCCCGGGATGAAGTTGATGACGCCGGGCGGGAAGCCGGCCTCCTCGAGCAGCTCGTACACGCACCACGCCGCGAGCAGCTGGGTCTCGGCCGGCTTCCACACGACCGTGTTGCCCATCAGCGCGGGCGCGGTCGGCAGGTTTCCGGAGATCGCCGTGAAGTTGAACGGCGTCATCGCGAACACGAAGCCCTCGAGCGGGCGCAGCTCGCTCGCGTTCCATACGCCGGGCGAGCTGTGCGGCTGCATCGCGTACAGCTGCTGCGCGTACGCCGCGTTGAACCGGAAGAAATCGATCAGCTCGCAGGCCGAGTCGATCTCGGCCTGATGGCACGTCTTGGACTGGCCGTGCATCGTGGCGGCGTTCATCCGCATGCGCCACGGGCCGGCGAGCAGCTCGGCGGCGCGCAACAGCACGGCCGCGCGCGCTTCCCAGCGCATCGCCGACCACTGATGACGCGCTTCGAGCGCGGCGCGGATCGCGCGATCGGCGAGCTCGGCGTCGGCGGCGTGGAAGCGCGCGACGACGTGACGGTGGCGGTGCGGCATCACGACGTCGCGCACCTTGCCGGTGCGCACGCGCTGGCCGCCGATCACGCACGGAACCTCGACGACCTCGCGCTCGACGTGCGCGAGCGCCTCCTGCAGCCGCGCCCGCTCCGGGCTGCCGGGCGCGTAGCCGAGCGCGTGCTCGTTGACCGGAGGCGGGACGGAGACGATCGCGTCGTTCATGGTGTCGGTGTACCACTCCCCGAGCCCGAGTCCGAGCCCGAGCCCGTGCCCGAGCCCGAGCCGCCGCCTGGCTTCGGCAGCGGCTTCATCCCCGGCGCCGGCGGTGGCGCACCCGGCTCGTTGCGGTAGCACGCGACCAGGGTCGACGCGTCCTTCGCGGCCATGATGCACTCGCGTGCCTGCTTCGACAGGTTGCGCTGCTGGCACTGCGCGATCGCCTGCGATCGGATGGACTTGGCCATCGTGGCGTCGTGCCCGAGCATGGTCTGCTTCGTCACGTCGAGCATGTGATCGACGACCTGGTCGCAGGTGGGACCCGGATCGTCCTTCTTGGAGCATGCGGCGAGCGCGAACAGTGCGAGGATGACGAAGCGATGCATCGCACGCAGTCTACTGCGATCCTCCTCGTGGCGCTGACGGCGTGCGGGCGGATCGGGTTCGACGCGGTCACGGCCACGACCGTGGACGGGGCGGCCACCGACACCGACTCCGACTTTGACTCCGACGGCGACGGCGTGCCGGACTCGATGGACAACTGCCCGACGGTGCCGAACCCGACGCAGGACAACGAGGACGGCGATCGCTTCGGCGACGCGTGCGATCCGTGTCCCCCGTATCCCGACCCCGATCCGGTGATCGACAGCGACGGCGACGGCGTCAGCGACATGTGCGATCCGCATCCGGCGACGCCGGGCGATTCGATCGTGATGTTCGACGGCTTCGATATCGGCTTGCCATCGGGCGCGCTCGTCAACGGGAACTGGTCGATCGCGAACGGCATCGCGGTCGTGACCGGCGCGCTGAACACGTTTGCCACGGTGACGTTCGCTCCACCGACCGGCAGCGCCGAGACGATCGCGACGCACATGACGCTCGACAACCTGATCGGGAGCTCCGGCCGCGGCGGCGGCGTGGTTCACCAGTGGGATCAGGCGACGAGCGGCGGCGCGGCGTGCGTGGTCGCGCTCGACGACAGCAGTGCCCCGGTTTACGCGATCGTCGACGATGCGACCAACAACGTCCTGACCTCCGACTCGGTTGCGGTCGCCGACGGTACCGCGGCGTCGCTCGTGTCGACGCGTACCGGCCAGAGCTACCACTGCGTCTCGACGATCGACACGATGGCGCTCGACGCGACCGATTCGTACACGTCGCCTACGCCGCAGATCGGGATCTACACGCGGAGCGCGACGGCGCACTTCGACTGGATGATGATCATCGCGACACAGTGACGATCACTGCCGCGGGCAGACGTAGCCGTCGATGTAGATGTCGTACGACCTCTCGGGGCACTTCACGCGATATAGGTCGATGATCGAGCCGCAGCGGCCGCCGGCGCCGACGTTGCCGACGCGCACGGATTCGGCGGCGTACTTGCTCTCGAGCGGATGCGAGCCGTCGTTGCAGGTCATGTTCGCGAGCCACTGGTTCTCGGCCTCGGCCACGCCGCAGACTTCGACCGGCGACGCCTTCGTCGTGTCGACCTCGGAGTACTTCGTCACGCCGGCACCTTTGCGATGATTCCACTCGTCGGCCGGGATGCCGACCGCGTGCTCGGGCTTGTTCTCGTCGCACGCGCGCAGGTCGTCGGTGCCGGGGCCGGTCGACGCGAAGCACTGCGCGATGTCATCGCACGTCGTGAACTTCAAGAGGCACGGCCCGAACTGCTTCAGCGCCGCTTTCGCGTCTGGATCGTCGCTGCCGAACGTCTGCAAGCAGCGCTCGTGATCCATGCCGATCTTCGCGTACCAGCTGCACTGCGAGGACTTCTCGTAGAGCTCGCAGAACGCCTTGGCCGTGAGCTCGTACGGCAGCGTGTCGGGCTGCTTCGCGGGCTCGACCTTCGCCGGCTCGTGCTGCGGCTGCTGCGGCTGCGGCTTTGCGGCCGGCGGCGGCGCCGAGCTACCGCACGCACTCAACACGGCGATCAGCGCGAAACGCCTCATCATCCGTTTGACAACGCACGAGCCGGTCGGTTGCGTCTATTGCAGCCGCACGTACTGGAACTCGCCCGGCAGGTTGTTGATCCCCTTCGCGGGCGGCGCGATCCAGCTCGCCATCTTGCCGGGCTCGTACACTGGCTTCATCAGGCTCTTGATGTACGTCTCGTCGGCTTCGTTCGGCAGCCATGCGCCCTTCTTCGCGTCCCAGGTCGCGCGGTCGAGCAGCTCGCCGGCGGGCGAGAAGCAGTGGCCGGCCCACATGCCGATCTGGCGGTGGAACTTGTTCGACGGCAGCACGAGCTCGAACGCGATGCCCTCGTCGCGGATCGTCTTGTTCCAGCGATCGACGCCGCGCTGGCAGTCCTTGATGTACTCGGTGCGCAGCACCTCGTTGAGCGCGTTGCGCATCGGCACGTCCTCGTGCACGACCTTGCCGTCGCGCAGGACGTCCATCGCGAACACCGAGCCGATCAGGGCGTGCTCGTCGTAACGGTCTTCCTTGTAGCGGCCCTTGAGCCCGGCCGCGAACGCGTCGGCCGCGTTCGACGACACCTCGCCGCCGAACAGGTCGAGCGACAGCGAGTACCACAGGTTCAGATACTTCTGGATCGTCGGCAGGTCGATGCCGCCGAGCGCGCGCGGATCGCCGTTCGGATCCTGCTTCATCAGCTCGCACGCGCGCTTCACGACGCGCTGCACGCCGGTCTCGCCGACGAACATGTGGTGCGCTTCCTCGGTCAGCATGAACCGACACGTGCGCGCGAGCGGATCGAACCCGCTCTCGGCGAGCGCGGCGAGCTGATACTTGCCGTCGCGGTCGGTGAACATCGTGAACATGAAGAAGCTGAGCCAGTGCGAGGTCGGCTCGTTGAACGCGCCGAGGATGCGCGGCTTGTCGGCATCGCCCGATCGGCGCGCGAGCAGCTCCTCGGCTTCTTCGCGGCCGTCGCGGCCGAAGTACGTGTGCAGGAGATAGACCATCGCCCACAGGTGGCGGCCTTCCTCGACGTTGACCTGAAACAGGTTGCGCAGATCGTAGAGCGAAGGCGCGGTCGCGCCGAGCATGCGCTGCTGCTCGACGCTCGCCGGCTCGGTGTCGCCCTGCGTGACGACGAGCCGGCGCAGCAGGTTGCGGAACTCGCCCGGCACCTCGTCCCACACCGGCTGGCCGCGGAAGTCGCCGAAGCCGTGCACGCGGCCGTCCTGCTTCGGCTCGAGGAAGATCCCCCAGCGATAGTCGGGCATCTTGACGTAGTCGAAGTGCGCCCAGCCGTCGGTCTCGACCGAGATCGCGGTGCGCAGGTAGATGTCCTTGTCCTGCCAGCCGACCGGGCCCATCGCCTTCCACCAGTCGAGGAAGTGCGGCTGCCACGCCTCGAGCGCGCGCTGCAGGCGGCGATCGCCGGCGAGGTTGACGTTGTTCGGGATCTTTTCGTCGGTGATCACGTTCATGGCTGCTCCTAGGTGCGCTTCCACTGGAACTGCGGGCGCTCCGGCTTGCCGTACAAGGTCAGCGCGCCGTGCTCGCCGGTCGAGTTCGCGCGCGTGAAGATCCAGTTCTGCCAGGCCGACAGCCGCCCGAAGATCTTGGTCTCGAGCGTCTCGGGGCCGACGAAGCGCAGCGACGCCTCCATGCCGGTGAGCGCGTCGGGCGACAGCGACGCGCGCTCCTCGATCGCGATGCGCAGCTCGTCCTCGAAGTCGATGTCGTCGGCGGCGACCGTCGCGAGGCCGAGCCGCTCCGCTTCCTCGCTCGCGATCAGCTCGATGCGGTGGACGTGCGCGAGCGCGCCGACGGGATGCTCCGCCAGGAACTTGCGGCGCTGCGCCGACGCCGCGGACGGCACGGGCTCGATGCCGCGCTTGAGCACGCCCTGCACGCGCTCGGGCTCGCCAAGAAATCGCGCTTCGAGGCGCGACAGCCCGGACGCGGTCGTCATGAAGCCTTCGTTCGCGACCGACGTCGCGACACCGATCGCTTCGTCCTTGTCGATCAACATGTAGAACCGGTCGGCGCCGAGCGCGAGCTCGAGCAACACGCCCGCGAAGCACGAATCGGCGCGATCGGCGACCGCGTAGAAGCTGCGCGCCGTGTTGTCGAAGCGCTTGAGCACGCGGCGCTGCAACAGGCGGATCTCGCGTGCGAAGCCGGAGCTCGTACGCGCGAGCAGCTCGTCGTACTGGAGCACGAGATGCGGATCGCCGACGGTGCGCACCGCGACGACGCCGATCTCCGGAAAGTCGAAGCGCAGGCGGAGCAGGGCGTCATCGAGCTCGCGGAACGCGTGCAGGCTCCACGTGTGCGGCGACGTCAAGTCGACCACGGCCTCTGCCGCCGGCCCGCGCACCACGAGCTCGGCAGTGCGCGCGCCGCGATCGGCGCGCAGCGACACGTGCTTGTACTCGACGGCATCCGCGGTGACCTTCGGCGCGAGCGGCGGCAGCTCGACCGCCGGGCCGCGCGCGATCGTCTGCTTCGCCGCGAGCTCCTTCGCGCGCTGCTTCACGGTCTCGTCCCACTTCGTACGCGACACCAGGTGATCGACGAGGCCCCAGTCCTTCGCGCGCTTGCCCTTGATGCCCTCGGCGGTCGTGCAGAACACGTCGGCGCGATCGCGGCGGACCTTGCGCTTGTCGACCAGGCGCGTGAGGCCGCCGGTGCCGGGCAAGACCGCGAGCAGCGGCGTCTCGGGGAAGCTGACCGCGGAGCTGCCGTCGTCGACGAGCATGGTCTCGTCGCACGCGAGCGCGAGCTCGTAGCCGCCGCCCGCGGTCGTGCCCTTGCACGCGCACAGCGACGCGAGCCCGCTGTTCGCGGACGCATCTTCGAGGTAGAGGCGGGTCTCGTTCGTGAACTTGCAGAAGTTGACCTTGAACGAGTGCGTCGACAGCCCGAGCATGTAGATGTTCGCGCCGCTGCAGAACACGCGGTCGAGGTCGGCGGTGAACACCACGCACTTGACCTCGGGGTGCTCGAAGCGCAGGCGCTGGATCGCGTCGGCGAGCTCGATGTCGACCGCGAGGTCGTACGAGTTGAGCTTGAGCTCGTAGCCGGGACGGTGCGGGTGGTCGCCGTCGACCGCCATCGTCATCGTCGCGACGTCGCCGTCGATCGCGAGCCGCCAGTGCTTGTAGCGGCTCGGATGGGTCTCGAAGCTGGTCGATTCCATGCGCTCCGATCTATCAAGCAATTTAGTGCTTGTCACGGAAGTTATTTATGCACTATAGTGCGCACATGGACCTGCTCGCCTCCGTCGGCACGGCGGTGCGCGCCCGGCGCGAGCGCCGCGGCTGGGCGCGGCGCGAGCTCGCCGAGGCGAGCGGCGTGTCCGAGCGGTTCCTCGCGCAGCTCGAGGCCGGCGAGGGCAACATCTCGCTCCGGCGGTTCGCCGAGGTCGCGCGCGCGCTCGGTACGACTCCCGCCGCGCTGCTCGCGCCCGCCGAGACCGCGGCGCGCGCGCGGCCGATCGCGCTGCTCGGCGTGCGCGGCGCCGGCAAGTCGACGGTCGGCGCGCAGCTCGCGAAGAAGCTCGGCGCGCGGTTCGTCGAGGTCGATCGCGAGATCGAAGAAGCCGCCGGGCTGCCGCTCGGCGAGGTGTTCGCGGTGCACGGCGAGGCGTATTACCGCCGCGTCGAGCGCGAGGTGCTATCGCGCCTGCTCGCCGATCCGACGCCGCCCCGTGTCAAGGAGACGACCGGCGGCGCACGCAGTGCGGCGCGGGCCGTGATCGCGACCGGCGGCTCGATCGTGAACGATCCGACCAACTACGCGCTGCTGCGCGAGCGCGCGGTGACGATCTGGCTGCGCGCATCGGCCGAGGAGCACTGGAGCCGCGTCGTCGCGCAAGGCGACCAGCGGCCGATGGCCGGCAACGCGCACGCGTTCGAGGAGCTGCGCGCGCTGCTCGCGGCGCGCGGCAAGCTGTACGCGCGCGCCGATCACGTCATCGACACCAGCGCGCGCACCGTGCGCCAGGTCGTCGCCGAGGTGGCCGACTACTTGCCCCAGGTCTCGTAGAGATCGGCGTCGATCCGCACCGGCAGCATCACGCCGCCCGTGTGATAGGTGTCGCGCTCGATCGCGACGGGCGGCGGCCTGCGAGGAGGAGGATGCGGCAGCGCGACCGGCGGCGGATCCTCGTGGATGACCGCGGTCTCGCGCTCGAGCTGCATGGTCGGCGCGGACGGCGGGGGCAGGGCGAACCCGGGCTCCAGCCGCGGCTCGGCCGGACGCACGAGCGCGCTCGCACTCGTCAGCGCGAGCGCGGCGACGCCCGCGGCGATCAAGCCGCGGGGCCGATACATGACCGCGCCATCGCGGAGCAGCATGGTGCCGTCCGCGCGGTGCATGTAGCGCGTGCACAGGCGGGCGTTCGCCGAGCGGACCAGCTCTTCCGCCTGGGCGCGCGTCAGCGCGGACAGGTTGTAGACGTTCTGCTGACAGTGTGCGCAGTGGCGCGCCTCTTCATTACCGGTCATCGCGGCCCATTCCGCCGCACACGGCTTGGCCACCCGAAGCTCCTCGAGGATTGGCAGAAATCTGCGCATCCAAGCTCGAACGTACGAGCTGCCGGATCGATCTACTTACCGGGCGAGCTTCGCGAGCAGGTCGCGCGCCGGCGCCAGATCCCGCGCCGGAACCTGCGCTTTCGCGCCGATCGCGAGCGCGCGCTCGAGCAGCGGCCTGGCATCCGCGCGCTTGCCGAGCTCGACGTCGGCGCGCGCGAGCCCGGCGAGCGGCAGCCACAGCTCCGGCGATTCCTTGCCGCCGGCAGCCTCGGCCGCAGTGATCGCGCGCTCGTCGAACGCGGCGGCATCGCGCCACTTCTTTTCGGCGAGCTCGAGCGCGCCGCGCGAAGTCAGCGTCGCGGCCAGATACGGCGAGCTGTACCTGGTCTCGAGCGCGATCGCCTGGTCGAACTGCGCGCGCGCGTCGGGGCGGCGCCCGGCGGCGGCGAGCGCCTCGGCGCGCGTCGTGAGCACCGCGTGCGAGAGCGGGTTGCCTTCGCCGAGCGAGGTCTCGACCGCGTGCTTCGCGCGATCGAGGTAGACGAGCGCGCCCGAGGTATCGCCCGCCTTGGTCGCGGCATCGGCCATGTTGTTGAGCGTGCGCACGAGCTCGGTCGAGCCTTCACCCGCCGTGCGTTCGACGATCGCGAGCGCGCGCTCGTAGGCGGTGCGCGCTCGCGCCGCGTCGCCTTGGTGGCTGTAGCAGGCGCCGAGGTTCGCGAGGATGTTCGCGACGTCGGGATGATCGGGCCCGACGCTCGCTTCGTGGATCGCGAGCGCGTGCTCGAAGTGTGGCAACGCCTTGTCGTACGCGCCGGAGGTCGCGAGCGCCTCGCCGATCGCTTCTTCCTGCAGCCAGATCAGCGGGCTGTCGGCGCCGAGCTGGTGCTCGGTCTCGGCGAGCGCGCGCTCCTGGGCGTTCAGCGCCTCGCCGGCGTCGCCGGCGGCGGCGGCGACGAGCTGCTCGGTCTGCGCGAGCTGCACCGCGCGCGTCGGATCGCGGCCGAGTCGCGGCGCGAACGCGTGCGAGATCCGCAGCCACACCCGCGCCTCGCCGACGTTGCTGCGCACGGCGAGTCCGGCCGCACACGCCGCGGAATCCACGACCAGATCGTCGCGATGGCCGAGCACCGCCTGCGCGAACGCGTCGGTGCAGTCGCGCAGCGCTTCGTCGATGTTGCCGGCGACGCCGAGCGCGATGCCTTGCACCTTGAGCGCCTCGGCCTTGAACGGCGGATAGTGCAGCTCGTCGCCAACGCGTTCGGCGTGCTTCGCCGCGTTGAGCGCGGCGAGCTGGTGGCCGGCGAATGCGTCGACCTCGGCTTCGGCGAGCGCGTGCTGCGCCTCGGCGACCTTGTCCTTCGGCTCGGTCGGCGGCCGATCGGGCGCGCGCAGCTCGGCGACGTTCGCGCAGTCCGCCAGCTGCGGCAGCCCGGTCGCGAGCTGATCGCCTTTCGCGACCAGCTCGGCATCTGCATTCGCGAGCACGCCGACGAGCGCGTGGAGCTCGTCGAGCCGGCGATCGAGACACGCTTCGCGCAGCACGAGCACGTCCTCGGTTTCTTCGCCGCGCACGCGCGTCGCCTCGCACGCCTCGGTGACCGCCGCGGTCCACGCCGTCGCGTAGCCGTCGAGCGCGTGCTCGAGCGCCGCATACGCGCGCGGCGCGAACGGCTTCTTCGTCGCCGCGAACGCGTCGCTCACGGTCTTCTTGCCGGCGGCGTCCCACACGCCGGCGAGCCGCGCGTCGGCGCCGCGGCATACCGGCGCGGCTGGCTGGCGGCCCTGCGTCGACACGACCAGCATCGCGGCGCCGGCCGCCGCGAGCACGAACGCGCCGACCGGCAGCGCGAACCGGCGCAGCGACCGTGGCCCGCCGACGAGGCGCGCGAGCCCGGCGTCGCGGCCCGCCGGATCCTTCGCGAGCAGCGCCGCCACGGCGCGCGCGAGCCAGCGCGGCGTGTCGGGTCGCTTGTCGCGCACGTCGGGAGCCGCGACCATGACGTGGCGCGCGGCGAGCTCGATCGGGTTCGCCGATCCGAACACGAGCTCGCCGGCCAGCATCTCGTAGAGCAAGCAGCCGAGCGCGTACAGATCGACGCGGCGATCGACGCGCGTGTTCGCGAATTGCTCGGGCGCCATGTAACCGAACGTGCCGGCGAGCGTCGACATCGTGCTGTTCATGTTGCGCGCGATGCCGAAGTCCATCAGCAGCACGCGCTCGCCCGACAGCATCACGTTGCTCGGCTTGAGATCGCGGTGCACGACGCCGGCGTCGTGCGCGGCGGCGAGCCCGGCGGCGACCGCGCGCGCGATGCGCACGGCCTCGTCGATCGGCAACCGGCCGTCGCGCTTGAGCCGCATCGCGAGCGTCTCGCCCGTGACGAGCTCCATCTTCACGTAGTACTGGCCGTCGACCTCCTCGAGGTCGTACGTGCGGCACACGTTCGGGTGCGCGACCTTCTGTGCGAGCCGCACCTCGTCGCGCAGCGCCGCTGCGAGCGCGTCGCCGACGGTCTTGAGCGCGACCTCGACGCCGAGCTTCTCGTCGAGCGCGTGATAGACCGCGCCCATGCCGCCGCGCCCGAGCAGCGCGCGGACCATGTAGCGATCGCCGATGCGATCGCCGGGCTCGAGCCCGTGCACCGGGCCGAGCGGCTGCGTGGTCCCCGGATGCTCCCCGGTCGCGGGCGCCTGCCAGCCCAGCACGGTCGGCGGGCTCGCGTGCGTCGCGTCGTCGCGATCGTCGGGCCCGGCCACGGCGAGATCGTACTACGTCGTGCGATACTCGTCGGTGTGGGGCGCACGACGATCGCGCGCGATCTGATCGAGATGATCCAGCTCGGCAAGGCCGACAAAGCTGCAATCTTGAAGAGTCTCGGCGAGGCTTCGGCCGGCGCGGAGCGTCTGCGCCAGGGGCCGCCCGCGGTCACGGTGCGGCTTCATCAGCTGCGCGACCCCACGGCGCCACCGCGCGAGCTCGCGCGCGGCACGTTCGTTCCGGCCGCGAGCTACGACGAGGTGAGAAGCGCGCCAATGTACGCGCTCACCGATGCCGCGCGGGTCGACGTGCTGCGGTTCGGCCGCCATCCCGACCAGGACCTCCAGATCCTCGATCGCCTCGTGTCG
This sequence comes from Kofleriaceae bacterium, assembly GCA_035500135.1. Classification (GTDB taxonomy): domain Bacteria; phylum Myxococcota_A; class Polyangia; order Haliangiales; family Haliangiaceae; genus JABFXX01. The sequence goes on along the minus strand of DATJXL010000220.1, from coordinate 100,573 downwards.
CGCGAGCACGGGCTCGTGATCTTCAGCGACAGGCTGCCGCTGTTCTGCGACTACGGCACGTTGATCGACGGCGCGCACGCCGGCTCCACGAACGGGACATGGATCGACGGCGAGCGGCGCATCAGGGACGCGATGATCCCCTGGCTTCCAGGCCAGGAGCTGATGTTTGGCTCGACGTACACGCACGGCAGCAGGCGAGCGTTCGCGTTCAAGCTGACCTACGAGCTGCATCCGACGCAGCCAATCAACTGACCTACCCGCGCAGCAGCTCGTCGAGGCCCTGTTCGTCGATCACCGGCACGCCGTGCTTCTCGGCAGCCTCGAGCTTGGTCTTGCCGGTATCCGCGCCGGCGACGAGGTAGCTGGTCTTCTTCGACACCGAGCCGGAGACCTTGCCGCCGGCGGCCTCGATGCGCTTCTGGACGTCGGCGCGCGGCTGCGACAGCGTGCCGGTCACGACCAGCGTCTTGCCGGACAGCGGACCGTTCGCGACCGCCGTGACCGGCTCGGCGGGATCGACGCCGCGCGCGGCGAGCTTGTCGAGCGCCCGCGCGCCGTGCGGGTCGCGCAGGAAGCGATCGACCTCGCGCGCGATGATCTCGCCGATGCCTTCGATCTCGCACAGCTGCGCGACGAACGCGTCGGAGCTGGTCGCGGCCGCAGCCGCGCGCAGCTCCGACAGCTTGCCGTACCTGCTCGCGATCGCCTTCGCGGCGACGCCGCCGACGTGCGGAATACCGAGCGCGGCGAGCAGGCGCGAGCACGTCGCGGCCTGCTTCGCGGCCGCGACCGCGGCAACCAGGTTCTTCGCCGATTGCTCGGCGAAGCGATCGAGCGCGTCGAGCTGCTCCCACTTCAAGTCGAACAGATCGGCGACGTCGTGCACGAGGCCGGCGTCGACGATCTGCGCGACGACCTTCTCGCCCAGCCCGTCGATGTTCATCTGGCCGCGCGACGCGAAGAACTCGATCGCGGCGAGCCGCTGCGCCGGGCACGCGAGCCGGTTCGCGCACGCGAGCACGACCTTGCCTTCTTCACGGGCGAGCGGCGAGCCGCACGACGGGCACTTCGCCGGCGCGTCGAACGCCGGCCCGGGTCCCTTCTCGGTCACCGCCAGGATCTGCGGGATGATCTCGCCCGCCTTCTCGATCAGCACGCGATCGCCGCGGCCGAGGCCGAGGCGCTGCACCTGATCCCAGTTGTGCACGCTCGCGCGCGAGACCGTCGTGCCCGAGACGTCGACCGGATCGAGCACCGCGACCGGCGTGATCGCGCCGGTGCGGCCGACATGGATCTCCATGTCGAGGATGCGCGTCGTGACCTGACGCGCCGGGAACTTGTACGCGATCGCCCAGCGCGGAAACTTCGACGTCGTGCCGAGTGCCGAGCGCTGGGCGAAATCGTCGACCTTGATGACGAGCCCGTCGACCTCGTACGGGAGGTCGTCGCGCCGGTGCTGCCACGAGTGCACCGCCGCCGACAGCTTCTCCCACGTCGCGGCGCTCGAGTTGTGCGTCGACACCGGCAAGCCGAGCTTGCGGATGTAGTCGAGCGACGCGAGGTGGCCGCGCGCGTACTGCTCGCCGTCGACGACCTCGTACAGGATCGTGCGCAGCGGCCGCTTCGCGACCTCGCGGGGATCGAGCTGCTTGATCGTGCCGGCCGCGGTGTTGCGCGGGTTCTTGAACGGCTCCTCGCCGAGGCGCGTGCGTTCTTCGTTGATCGCGGCGAACTCGGACTTCGTCATGTAGATCTCGCCGCGCACGGTGATGGTGGCCGGCTCGCGCAGGCGCAGCGCGACGCCGTGCACGGTGCGCACGTTCGCGGTGACATCCTCGCCGATGCGGCCGTCGCCGCGCGTCGCGCCGAGCACGAGCATGCCCTTCTCGTAGACGAGCTCGATGCCGAAGCCGTCGATCTTCGGCTCGATCGAGTAGGTGACGCTCTCGCCGTCGAGCCCGCGCACGACGCGATCGTGGAACTCGCGCAGCTGCGTCTCGTCGTAGGTGTTGTCGAGCGACAGCATCGGCCGCTCGCGCGTGACCTTCGGAAACTCCGAGCTCGGCGCATGGCCGACTCGCTTGGTCGGCGACCACGCGACGACCCAGTCGGGGTGCCCCGACTCGAGCGCGCGCAACTTCGTCAGCAGCCGGTCGTATTCGACATCGCTGATCGTGGGCGCCGCTTCGACGTAGTAGCGCCGGTCGTGCTCGGTCAGCTCGTCGACGAGCGCGAGGTAGTCCTGGCGAGAATCCATGCCCCGCCGGTACTACCACGTGTACGCTGTGGAAGATGGGGCGTTCCGTTGCGCCGGTGGTGGTGGTCTTCGCGGTGGGCTGTTACGCGCCGCAGATCCACGAAGGCGTGCCCTGTGGCGACAACAACACGTGCCCGAACGAGCAGCGCTGCATCGGTGGCTTCTGCGTCGTGCCGGGCCCGGCCGATGCGACTCCGGGCGATGGCGAGCGCGACAGCGCGAGCGACGGCCGCAGGCCGATCGATGGATCGCCCGACGGTCCGCTCGCCGCGATCCGCATCGACGTCGACGGCATGGCGTACACCGGCGTCGACTATCCCGGCGCGTGGGCGGCCGATCCGGGCACGAGCGGGATCTGCGACGGCTCGCCGTTCGCGTCGCCGACGAGCACGGTCAACGGCACGAACGACTCGACGCTGTTCGTCGGCCAGATGTTCAACGGCACGTTGACGTGCAAGATCCCGAGCGTCCCGCCCGGCACGTACCAGGTGACGATGCTGTTCGCGGAGTTGCGGCTCGGCGCGTCGCCGTGCACGGCGCCGTCGCCGCCCTCGCGCATCTTCGACATCGCGCTCGAAGGCACGACGGTCGCGACCAACTTCAACATGACCTCGACCGGCGGCGGCTGCGCCGCGACGGGCGGGCCCGGCCGCGCGTTCAGCGAGACCTACACGATCGACGTCACCGACGGCGAGCTCGACGTGGTCGAGACCGCGTCCCAGGGCGCCGCCGTGCTGAACGCGATCGAGCTCGTGCAGCAGTGACGGCGCGCCGCGGTCGTGCTGTAACTCTGGCTCGATGAAGGGTTGCATCATCGCCATTGCGCTCGCGCTCGCCGCGTGCCATCACGACAGCGGCGGGACGACCGAGCCGGCGGATCCTCCCAAGGCCGGCACGACACCGGTCGCGTACTTGCTCGATGACGCCAAGGAGCTGCGCCTGCGTGCGGAGCAGAGCAAGCAGCTGAAGGACATCGACACGGTGCTCGCGAAGGACCTGGAGCCGATCGATGCGCGCTTGCACGACGTGATGCATCCCGGCTTCGTGAACCCGCGCCGCGATCCGGTGCCGGACGTCAAGGGCCGCACGAGCGACGCGAAGCGGTTGATGAAGGAGCGCGAAGCACGCGTCGACAACGCGCTGCACCGCGCGCTCGACACGCTCGACGCCGAGCAGCGGCCGGTCGCGGTCAAGATCCTCGGCAAGCACGATATCGACGTCGACGAACAGAGTACGGATGACGGCAGCGGCAGCGGCAGCGCAAACGGCAGCGCAAACGGCAGCGACAGCGGCAGCGACGGCGGCAGCGGCGGTGGCGGCTGAGCGTGTCGTGTTGCCCCGTTCACACTTTTTAAGCGTCATCGCGCGGTGGTTCGTGTCAGGTTCGCGGCCATGACGTTTCGTGCGCTGGCGTTCGCGTGCTTGCTGGCATGTCATCACGACGCGCCGCCAGCGCAGGAGCCGACCGACAAGCCGCCGCTGCCGTCGGCATCTGGAACGCCGATCGGATTTCTGATCGATGGCGCGGGCGAGCTGCGCCTGCGCGACGACCAGGTCGTGAAGCTGCGCGACATCGACACCAGCCTCGCGACCGAGCTCGACGCGCTCGACACGCGTCTGCGCGCTGCGAACAAGCCGCAGGATCAAGGTTCGGGCTCGCAGCAAGGCGGCCGCGTGCACATGCACGGCGGCGGCATGGGTCGCAACGGCATGGGCGGCCGCAACCGCACGACCGGCCAGGGCTCGGGCAGCGGCTCCCACACCGCCGCGCTCGCGAACGGTCTCAGCGATCAGCGCGCCGCCGACGTCAAGGAAGCGCTCCACCGCGCGTTCGAGGTGCTCGACGCCGATCAGCGTGAAGGCGCGAAAAAGATCCTCTCCGATCACGACATCGACGTCGACGACGACACGGCCGCCGCGGCGATGCCCGCCGGCCCGCCGCCGACGTTGCCTCCACCCGGCGGCAACCAACCGCAACAAATGCCGACCGGGGCCGACGGCGAGCCGGGCGAGCAGTAGCGCCTTCGAAGCGGCGGGTGGGCGGCTGCGGGCGGCTGTTGCTACACCCGCCCGTCGCTGCCGGATGCCGCTGCCGCTGCCACGGCAAGAAGCCTAGCCGCGCTTCGCCGCCTTCGCCTTCGCCGGTTTCTTCGGCTTCGCCTTCGCCGGCTTCGCCTTCGCTGGCTTCGCAAGCTTCGCCTTCCCCGCCTTCTCCTTCCCCGCCGCCACCCACACATCCTTCCCGTTCGCGATCGCCTCGAACAGCGCGACCTCGTCGAGGAGCTCCGCGTCCTCGTCGTCGTCGCGCTTGAAATACTCCGGTTTGATGTGGCGCTTGAGCTTCGCGGTCACGCCGTCGCCGTAGCCTTGCGAGAACTCGTCGATGTCGAGGTGCAGCTTCGCTTTGACGCCGGCGTGCTGCACGTCGTGCTCGTCCTCGATCACGATGCGCGCCTTGATCGTCATGCACTCGAGCGTCTGATCGTTGTAGTGGCCGTACACGATCCCGTCGGCGAAGATATTCGCGCAATGAAACGAGCCGTCGGTGAACAGGCTGCCGACCGCGAGGTCGCCGCCGATCGCGACGCACGAGTCCGGTCCGGCGTCGCGCAGCAGACCCGACACCGCCAGCTTGCCCGTCACGAAGAACGGCGCGACCACGTCGAGGTTGCCGTCGATCGTCAAGTCTCCGTGATGCACGAACGGTGCGTCGATCGTCGTGCCCTTCATCGCCTTGGCCGTCGGTTTGTCGGTGGCGGCGTCGCGCAGGATCGCGATCGCGCTGCCGAGGTCCCACGCCGGCAACCGGCGCAACCTCGGGATCCACGCATCGAGCCCGCCCTCCACCATCGCGTCGCGCACGCCGGGCGGAACGCCGTCCATCTCGAGCAGGCCCTTCAGCTTCGCGCGATCGATGTTCATGGAGCCGTCGATATCACGTCATCGGAACGGGCCGAACGCCGGCGGTGTCGTGATCCCGGGCAGGTCGAGCTCGATCGATGCGGGCCAAATCTGACCGTCGACGTCGGAGTCGTACCGGCGCTCGAAACGGACTCGCCATCGCTCGCCGTTCCACGTGGCCTGCCAGATCGGATCCCACGAGCCACCCCATCCTCCGTCCTCTCGGATCTCGATCGAGAGACTCTTGCCGCGCAGCCACATGCGGTTCACCCATTCGGGCGGCCACCGTGCGACGACCGCGCGCGAAACAAGAGACCGCACGGCTCGCCGCCACGGTAACGGCCGCCACGTTCGTCCGCGATCGCTCGTGTGCCAGATCTCCGCGACCGAAGACTCGCCATTCGGACCCAACTTCCGGAGCTCGCGCTCCACCGCGACGTACGCCTCGTCGCCGTTCGCGACCTGCGCCGTGAGCTTCACGTCTCGTCGAGGTGGCTCGGGCGCTTCTTGCCCTCGATGAACGCGTCGAGCTCCTGCTCTTCGATCGAGTCCTCGTCGATCGCGACCTCGGCATCGTCCTCCGAGGCGTCGAGCTCGACCACCTCGAGCTCGCCGAGCTCGCCGATCTCGTCGACGCGCACCGAGCCGGCCGCGATGTGATGAGGCGGCAGCGGCAGGCCGGTATCGACCTCGTCGTCGTCGTCGTCGAGCGACGCGTCGAGCGGCGCGATCTCGATCTCCGACTCCGACATGTCGCGATCGGTCGTGCGCGCGTCGTGCTTCTTGCCGACGAGGCAGCCCGCGCTGACCTTGACCTGGAACGGTCGGCCGTCGAAGTACGCGTCGATCGCTTCCTTGATGTACCAGAAGACGTCCTGCATCTCCTGGCCGTTTCCGGCGATCTCCTTCCACTCGGCGAGCGGACCGTATTCGATCACCGGTGCGAAGAAGAACTCGCGCGAGCTCTTGAACAGGAGCGTGAACTCCTCGACCTCGATCTCGCCGGCGAGCCCGGCGCTGCGCATGCAGCGCTCCACCTTCTCGATCGTCGGATAGCGCGCGACGTGGCGGTCGAGGCGATCGAGCGCCTCGTGCTTGTCGTGCTTGATCAAGACCTCGCGGTAGAGGTCGTGGAATTCCTGGAACGTGCCGGCGAGCGGCAGCGTGCAGCGGACTTCACCGCCCATCTTCGCGACGCGCGCGAAGTCGCGCAGCGCGGTGTCGATGCTGGGCATCTCGTCGAGGCCGAGGTTGCACACGACGAGGTCGTAGACGTCGTCGGCGAACGAGAGCTTCGGCACGGCGCTCTCGGTGCGAAAGAACACGCCCTTCTTGCCGAGCGGCCCGAGCTCGGCGATCTTCCGGCGCGCGACGTCGAGCATCGCGCTCGACGCGTCGATCGCGATCAGCCGCGAGCCCTCGCTCATGCGGCGCAGGATCTCGACCGTCGGGTAGCCCGTGCCGCACGACACGTCGAGCACCTGTCCGCGCTCCGGAACCGACAGGTTGCGCAGCAGCATCTTGCCGAAACGCGTCCCCCACACGGGCGCGATCTCTTCGTCATAGATGCGCGCCAGCTTCTCGATCTTGAGGCTGCGCTTGGAGGTAACCGTCACCGAGCTGCAAGCCGATTGTTGCGCGATCTCGGCTACTTGTCCACTACTCTGTTTTCGGCACGTAGAGCTCGCCGCCGGCGTCCTTGAACTCGTGTGACTTCGCGGCCATCTGCGCGCGGACCTCCTCGGTGATCTTCATCGAGCAGAACTTCGGGCCGCACATCGAGCAGAAGTGAGCGACCTTCGCACCGTCGGCGGGTAGCGTTTCGTCGTGGAAATCCTTGGCGGTATCGGGGTCGAGCGATAGATGGAACTGGTCGCTCCACCGGAACTCGAAGCGCGCCTTCGACAGCGCGTTGTCCCGCGCCTGCGCCCCCGGGTGGCCCTTCGCGAGGTCGGCCGCGTGCGCCGCGATCTTGTAGGCGATCACGCCGTCCTTGACGTCGTCTTTGTCGGGCAGGCCGAGGTGCTCCTTCGGCGTCACGTAGCAGAGCATCGCGGTGCCGAACCAGCCGATCATCGCGGCGCCGATCGCGCTCGTGATGTGGTCGTAGCCGGGCGCGATGTCGGTCACGAGCGGCCCGAGCGTGTAGAACGGCGCCTCCTTGCAGATCTTCATCTGGAGGTCGACGTTCTCCTTGATCTTGTGCATCGGCACGTGGCCGGGGCCCTCGATCATCGTCTGGACGTCGTGCTTCCACGCGACGTCGGTGAGCTCGCCGAGCGTGTCGAGCTCCGCGAGCTGCGCGCGATCGTTGGCGTCGGCGATCGAGCCCGGCCGCAGGCCGTCGCCGAGCGAGAACGCGACGTCGTACTTCTTCATCACGTCGCAGATGCGCTCGAACTCCGTGTACAGGAAGTTCTCGCGGTGGTGCGCGAGGCACCACTTCGCGATGATCGAGCCGCCGCGCGACACGATGCCGGTCATGCGGTTCGCGGTGTACGGGATGTACGCGAGCCGCACGCCGGCGTGGATCGTGAAGTAGTCGACGCCTTGCTCGGCCTGCTCGATCAGCGTGTCGAGGAACACGTCGATGTTCAGCTTCTCGGGATCGCCGCCGACCTTCTCGAGGCACTGGTAGATCGGCACCGTGCCGATCGGCACCGGCGAGTTGCGCAGGATCCACTCGCGCGTCTCGTGAATGTTCTTGCCGGTCGACAGGTCCATCACGGTGTCGGCGCCCCACTTGACCGCCCAGCGCAGCTTGTCGACCTCCTCCGCGATCGTCGACGTCACGGCCGAGTTGCCGATGTTCGCGTTGATCTTCACGAGGAACTTCGAGCCGATGATCATCGGCTCGCTCTCGGGATGATTGCGATTGGCGGGCAGGATCGCGCGGCCGCGCGCGAGCTCGTCGCGCACGAATTCGGGCGTGACGTTCTCGCGGATCGCGACGAAGCGCATCTCCGGCGTGATGATGCCGCGCCGCGCGAAGTGCATCTGCGACTGGTTCGCCTCGTGCGCGCGGGCCGCGATCCACGGCGCGCGCAGCTTGGGCAGGCCGTGCGTCGGATCGTGATCCTGCGGGCCCGACGTGTCGTACACGTCGAACGCCGGCTCGCCGCCCGACAGCTGGATGCGCCGCACCGGCACGCGCAGTCCATCGCTGCCATTCGGCTCCACGTACACCTTCTGCGACGACGGGAACCCCTCGATCGGGGCGACTTCGACAGACTCGACGACGGGTAGCTTGGTGCTCATTCGATCCTCCCTACGCCGGCATTACCCGGGTCAGGTTCGTGGGGTCGCACGCGCCTTCGCGTGCCTCTCAGCCTCGGGTGAAGCTCCCCCGTTGAGTGGGATGATGGTTTCTCGCAGGCCGGACCCTAGCGCAGGCGCGGTCCGACGGGAAGCAACTATTGTCAGGCGTGGCCGATACGCCGGGGATGGAATGGCGAAAGGAACAAGGAACAAGGAACAAGGAACAAGGAGCGAAGAACGGTCGGAGAGCCGGGCCGCGCAAGGGGGACGACATCGCGAGCCGGATACTCGATGCGGTCGAGCTCGTGAGACGGCTGCTGCCGGCGTTGCAAGGCGATCCGGCCGCGAAGCACGTCGCGACACAACTCTGGCGCGCCGCAACGGGCGGTGGCGCGAACTACGAGGAAGCACGGAGCTCCGAGAGCAGCGCAGACTTCCTGCACAAGCTGCGGATCGCGACCAAGAAGCTGCGCGAGGCCCACTACTGGCTGCGTGTCGTTCAGCGTTCCGACTGGGTTGCTGGCTCGCTCGACGATCTGGTCGACGAATTCGATCAACTCATCGCCATCTTCGTAGCGTCAGCGCGAACCGCCGTGCACCACGCGGCGCCCTTCGCGAACGGGTCCATCGCCTGCTCGGGCGACATGTACGCGGGCGTGCCGAACACGAGGCCGGTCGTCGTCAGCTTGCCGCCGCCCATCGCGGCCTCTACGATGTCGTGGGGGGCCGTCGTAGATGCTGAACATCCCGGTGGCGGTGCTCCTGTTGACGCTTGCAGGCATCGCTGCGGTCCGGGAAGTCGTGCGGCGAGTCCGCGTACGCCGCCGGATCGCAGCGGGCACCCGCGAGCTCGAAGACAACGCACTCGTCACGCTGACCGGAACCGTGCACCCGCTGGCGCCGCTGCTGACCGCGCCGGTGACCGGTGCGAGCTGCGTGGCTCACCGCACGCAAGCGCGCGTCTACGATCCGAACGCGCGCCACCAAGGTCGTCCGCCGGTCACGACGCATACGCGCACCGAGCTGATCCGATTCGAGCTGAGGTGCGCGGCAGGTAACGTGCTGGTCGAAGGCGATCGGGTCGAGATCGACATGCGGCTTCGTGAAATCAAGCGCCGCTACGTCGCCCGCGAGCAGGCGTTTCTCGAGGGAACCGGGCTGCCCTACCATCCCGATTCGGTTACCTGCGACCAGGCGGTCGTCGCGCCCGGTCAGATCGTGACCGTGCACGGTGTCGCGCGCGTCGAAGCGGTGCCGACGAGCACCGTCGAGACCGGGTTTCGCGAGGTCGCGACGGCGATGCGGATCATCGGCGACGCGCGCCATCCGCTGGTGATCACCGACGTGTGATCGGCTGGATCACGGCACGTGATCGATCGACGCGAATGCGTCGTCGAGCGCGGCCATCATCGCAGCCGCGTTCGGAAAGCGGTCGTTCGGATCCTTGGACAGCGCGGCGTCGAGCAGCGCGATCAGCTGCGGCGTGCACCACGCGGCGCCCTTCGCGAACAGGTCGAGGCGCGGCGGCGGCGCCTTGACCTGCATGCGCATCTGCATCATCGGGTCGGGGTGGTCGAACGGCACGCGACCGGCCAAGAGCTCGAACAGGATCGTCGCGCACGCGTAGAGATCGGTGCGGCCGTCGACCGCGGCCTTGCCCATCGCCTGCTCGGGCGACATGTACGCGGGCGTGCCGAACACCAGGCCGGTCGTCGTCAGCTTGCCGCCGCCCATCGCGGCCTCGGCATCGCCGATCAGCTTGACCACGCCGAAGTCGACGATCTTCGCGCGCTCCCAGCCGCCCATGTCGACGAGCATGATGTTGTCGGGCTTGATGTCGCGGTGGACGAGGCCCTGCGCGTGGGCGTGGCCGGCGCCGTCGAGCAACTGCCGCGCGATCAAGAGCGCGCGCCGCGGATGCATCGGGCCTTCGGCCATCACCTTCGTCAGCGTGCGGCCGACCACCTTCTCCATCACGAGGAACAGCGAGCCGGCCTCGACGAACACCTCGACCGCGGTGACCAGGTTCGGATGGTCGAGCATGCCGACCGCGTTGGCCTCGCGCGCGAACCGCTTCGTCGTCTCGGCGGCCGGGTTCATGCCCGACGCCGGCGACTTGAGCGCGTAGCGGTTGCCCTGCTGGTCCTCGACCTCCCACACGCCGCCCATGCCGCCGCGGCCGAGCGGCGCGACGACGCGGTAGCGCCCGACGCGCACGCCGGGCTCGAGCTGCATGGAGGGCGGAACCGTCGTCATCGGGAGCGCATCCCAGGAGTCATGGTACCTATGGCCATGGCGACAAAGTTGCCGATCGCGGACGCGCGCGCCCAGACCCAGCGCCTCGACGACGAGGAGCTCGCGAGCGAGATCCGGCGGCTGAAGGCCGAGCGCAACGCGGTCATCCTCGCACATTATTATCAGGAGTCGGAGCTCCAGGATCTTGCCGATCACGTCGGAGATTCGCTGCAGCTTTCGCAGGCCGCCGCGAAGACCGACGCCGACGTGATCGCGTTCTGCGGCGTTCACTTCATGGCCGAGACCGCGAAGATCCTGAATCCGAGCAAGACCGTCGTCGTCCCCGACCTGACGGCCGGCTGCTCGCTCGCCGACGGTTGCCCGGCGCCGGTGTTCGCGCGCTGGCTGGAGAAATATCCCGGCCACACCGTCGTCAGCTACATCAACTGCTCGGCCGAGGTGAAGGCGCTGTCCGACGTGATCTGCACGTCGTCGAACGCGGTCAAGATCGTGAAGGCGCTCGCCGGCCAGAAGGTGGTGTTCGCTCCCGACCGCCACCTCGGCGCGTTCGTGCAGAAGCAAGCCGATCGCCCCGACCTCGTGCTGTGGCAGGGCACGTGCATCGTGCACGAGACGTTTTCGGAGCGGCGCCTGCTCGAGCTCATCGCCGCGCATCCCGATGCCGAGGTGATCGCGCACCCGGAGTGCACCGAGGCGATCCTGCGCCACGCCCATCACGTGGCGTCGACGAGCGGGCTCATCACGTACGCGCAGAAGTCGCCGAAGCAGACGTTCATCGTCGCGACCGAGGTCGGAATCCTCCACAAGATGCAGCAGGCGGCGCCGGGCAAGACGCTGATCGCGGCGCCGCCCGAGGACGAGAGCTGCGCGTGCAACACGTGCCCGTACATGAAGAAGAACACGCTCGAGAAGCTGTACCTGTGCCTGCGCGACTTGCAGCCGCAGGTCGACGTGCCCGAGCCGGTGCGCACGAAGGCGCTGCGGCCGATCCAGCGCATGCTGGAGATGTCGTAGCTACCCGACGCGCGCAGCGCGCGGGATCGATCGCTTGGACTCGTGGTACACGAGTCCAATGAGCTGGAAGACGATCCTGGTCCCGCACGATTTCTCGGCGAGCGCCAACCACGCGGCGGCGATCGCGCGCGACGAGGCGAAGCTGCACGGCGGACGGCTCGTGCTGCTCCACGTGATCGAGCTGCCGAATCACATCCAGCCCGAGATGGTGATCGTCCCCGGCGAGACCGGCGCGCCGATCAACGTCAAGGAGTACGCGGTGTCGCGCGCCGACGAGCATCTACAAGATCTCGCGAAGCGGCTCGCCAAGGACGGCCTGACCGTGTCGTCGTTCGTCCGTATCGGCAACCCGGTCGACGAGATCAACACGTTCGCCGACGAGGAGAAGGCCGACCTGATCGTGATGGGCACGCACGGCCGCAGCGGCCTCGCGCACCTGCTCGTCGGCTCGGTCGCCGAGCGCGTCGTGCGTACGAGCCGGGTGCCGGTCATGACGATCCGGCATCCCGATCAGGCCTGATCAGCGCTCGTCGAGTGCATACAGCACGACCGGCTCCTTGCGCCCGCGGATCGGCGCGTCGCCGACGCGGCGCGCCGGGATGCCGTCGCCGAGCTGCGCCCACGTCGTCTCGCTGATCAGCACGTCGACCGCGTGCTCCTTGGTCAAGCCTTCGATCCGCGACGCGACGTTCACGGCGTCGCCGATGATCGTGTACTCGCTCTGCAGCTGACCGCCGAGCATCCCCGCCGCGACGTTGCCGGTGTGAATGCCGATGCCGATCTTGATCGCCGGCTTGCCCTCGAGCTCGCGATGGCGGTTGAGCTCGACGAGCTCGCGGCGCATGTCGCGCGCGGCGCGCACCGCACGCAGCGCGTGATCGCCGACGCGATCGGGCACGCCCCAGAACGCGAGCAGGCCGTCGCCGAGGAACTTGCCGATCACGCCGTCGTGGCCCTTCACGACCTGACCCATGCGGCCGAAGTAGTCGTCGAGCATCGCGAGCACCTCGCGCGGCGCGAGGCCTTCCGACAGCCCGGTGAAGCCGCGGATATCGGAGAACAGCACGGTGACCTCGCGATCGACCGGGGCCAGCGCGCCGGGGCCGGCCGCGATCACGCGCTCGGCGACCTGCCGCGGCAGGAAGCGCGTGAGGTTGTCGCGCTGGCGCAGGCCGTGGAACATCGAGCCGATCACGCGGTTCGTCATCACGAGCAAGAGCCCGGCGACGACCAGCCCGCACTCGACGAACCACGTCGGGAACGCGGTCGCGACGCCGGCGTGCACGGTGCACGCGATCCACGCCGCTTCCGCGCACGCGAGCGAGAACGCGACGTGCCACGCCGACATCCGCGCGATCGAGAACGACATCACGATCAGCGTGCCGACCGCGAACTGGCCGGGCTGGAACTGGTTGTGCGCGCTCTGCAGGATCTCTTCGGCGGAGATGAAGCCGAAATCGACGAGCGTCGTCGCGATCGGCAGCCAGCGTGCGACCGTCGAATTCGCGCGCTTTCGCGTCCACACGCCGATCGCGAACCCGACCGCGAACGTCGTGTACGCGATGCCGACGTACACGCCGCTCGCGCTGTGGTGCGGATCGGCGAGCTCGCTGATCGCGCCGAACATCGCGACCATCGCGAGCCGCGCGATCGCGGACCGGCGCTCGCCGACGAGCGCGCCCATCGCGCGCACTTCGAGCTCGTTGCGCTGCGCCTCGAGCGACGCGATCTCGGTGCCCTTCGTCGGCTCGCGCGCGGCCCTCAACGATCCTGATAGTAACGCTTCTGCAGCTCGATCATCGCGTGGTGCACGGCGTCGCGCGCCTCGTCGCGGTCGGACAGGCGCATGTCGGTCGCGAGCTGGTCGAGCGACTCGCCGCGCAGGTAGCGGGCGAGCATCTCGTTCGTGGTCTCGGCGGGCAGCGTCGCGTGCGAAGGACGGCCGGCGCAGGCGGTGGCGGACAGCACGATGGCGAGCAGGATGTTGCGCATGGAAGTCTCCTTGAGCAGGAAGTGGGCCACTGGGATCAGCGGTCCTGGATGTAACGGTGCTCGAGCGCGATCAGCGCGCGGTGGACGGAGTCGCGGCCGACGGCATCGAGCGCGGCGCCGCGGGCGTAGCGGGCGAGCGCCTCGCTGTAGCCGCCCTGCGCGGTGCAGATCTGGCGGGTCACCAGACGCCAGTCGGCGCGCGAGCTGCCTTTCGACGTGTCGTACACGCTGCGCACCGCGTCCTGGCGCGGGTCGGCGGGCACGACGAGCTCGACGGCCTCGACCGCGATCGGCGAGACCGGCCAGCTCACGTAGTGATCGCCGTCGTCGTCGCTGTAGCCCAGGCGCGTCGTCCCGGTGCTGCCCGCCGGCGCGATGCCGCGTGCGTCGCGCACGATCGCGAGATCGCCGCAGGCGTACTGGTTCGGGATGACGGGATGGGCGGCGTGTGGAGCACACGCGGCGAGGACGGCGGAGAGAACGGCGAAACGCATGGAGCCGACGTAGAGCAGGAAGCGAGCCAAAGGGAGAGGCTTCGAGCTTCCGGCTTCACGCTTCCGGCTCAGAGCAAGAGCTGCCGACCGGGCAATTCTTGCCGGCAACGGTCGCCTGCTTCTTCTCCAAAGCCTCGCTACAGCTTGTACTGCTTGAGCTTCAGCGTGAACGTCCGGATCGGCATGTCGATCAGCTGCGCGGCGCGGGTCTTCACGCCGCCGGCGGCGGCGAGGGCTTCGGCCATGCGGCGCTTCTCGAGCTCGCGCAGCTCGTCGGCGATCGGTCGAAACGGCGTTTCGGAAGCGGGAGCGGCGGGCTCGGGCAGCGGTGTAGGTGCGGTGCCGCCGATCCGCTCGGGCAAGTCGTACGGCTCGACCGTGTCGTCGGGGGCCGCGGCCATCACGTAATCCATCGTGTTCTTGAGCTCGCGCACGTTGCCCGGCCAGCCGTAGACGAGCAGCGTCTGCATCGCGGCCGCCGAGATCGTCATCGCGGCGCGGCCGGAGCGCGTGCACGCGTCGTCGAGCAGCGCGCGCGCGAGCAGCGGGATCTCGCAGCGGCGATCGCGCAGCGGAGGCAGCACGACCGGCGCGCCCGAGAGCCGGAAGAACAGGTCCTGGCGAAAGCGGCCGGCCGCGACCTCGGCCTCGAGCGAGCGATTGGTCGCCGCGACGAGGCGCACGTCGATCGCGCGCTCGCGGCTATCGCCGAGCCGCGTGATCTTCTTGGCCTCGAGCGCGCGCAGCAGCTTGGCCTGGATCGCGAGCGGCAGCTCGCCGACCTCGTCGAGGAACACGGTGCCGCCGGCCGCGCTCTCGAACAGGCCGGCCTTGGTCGCGGTCGCGCCGGTGAACGCGCCCTTCTCGTGACCGAACAGCTCGCTGTCGACGAGCGACTCCGGGCCGATCGCGGCGCAGTTGACCGGCAGGAACGGCCCCGTGCGCTTGGACCAGTGGTGCACCGCGTACGCCGCGTTCTCCTTGCCCACGCCGGTCTCGCCGGTGACGAGCACGGTGAGATCGCTCGGCGCGATGCGTTCGAGCAGCGCGAACAGCCGGACCATCGCCGGATCGGCGACCAGCACGCGCCGCGAGCCGAGCTCGATCCAGCTCGCGGCCTCGGCGGCGCGCGCGACCTTGCCCGGCGCGGCGCGGCGCGCGGCCGATCGCGCGGCCAGCAGGATCGAGTCGGCGTCGACCGCGTCGGTCGGGCACATCGCGAGCCCGGCGCGCGCGCCCGGCACGTCCGCGATCGCGCGCTCGGCGAGCTCGCTCGCCTGTTCGCGGTCGACCTCGGGCAGGAGCAGCAGCGCCTGACCGTCGTCGCCGGTGCCGACGACGTCGATCAGGCGCACGCCCGCGCCGATCTGCGCGACGGCCGAGGCGCCGGCGCCCTGCACGGCGACCACGCCGAGCATGCGCTTGAACGTCATCGCGCGCTCGAGCTCCTCGGCGAGCCGCCGCCGCCAGCCGGTCTCGCCGTACGCGGCGCGCGCGATCGCGGCGGGCTCCGAGAAGTGCACGACGAGCACGACATCGCCGACGGTCGCGACGTCGCCGCTCGCGAGCGTGTGCGACTCCGCGACCGGCTCGCCGTTGACGCGCGTGCCGTTGTGGCTGCCGAGATCGGCGATGCGCACGACGCCGTCCTCGACGCGCACGGTGGCGTGGCGGCGCGATACCGACGCGTGCTGCACGCGCAGCTCGCACTCCGGCGCGCGGCCGACGACGATCGCGCCGGCGCGCGGCAGGTGGAAGATCGACGACGAATCGTTGTCGACGACCAGCAGGTACGCGCTGCCGCTCGTGCTGTCTTCGCCGGTGCGCGCCAGCCTGCTCGCGGTCTCCGCCCCGGCCGAGCCGGGACTTTCGCTCGTCCCCATCGCTTAGTCCTCCGCTTTCCGGCGTACCACGTCGTCGTCGCCGAGAATCCACCCGGTGCTCGCCGCGAGCGCGGCGCGCTGCGCGGCCGGCTCGCGCGAGACTCCGACGTTCCAGCCGCGCACGGTGCCGTCGTGGCCGCCGAGCCACAGCACGTCGCCGGCAACCGCGATCGCGTCGATCGCCGCGCCGCGCGCGCCGCGCACGCCGAGCAGCTTGCCCTTCTGCGCGTCCCACACGCGCGCGAGGCCCTCGGTGTTCGCGGTGACGACGCGCTCGTCGTCGAGCCACGCCACGGCCGTCACCGTGCCGAACGGGCCATCGAGCGTCTCGAGCTCGTGCCCGGTCGCGACCTCGACGATCTTCGCGACGCCGTTGCCGCCGACGAGCAGCCGCCGGCCGTCGGGCGAGTACGCGAGCGCGCTGATCGCGCCGGCGAGGGCGCGCACCGGGCGCGCGTCGGCCAGCAGCCACCCGCCGGCGCCCGCGGTCAACGCACGCAGCACGACGATCACGCCGTCCTCGCCGCCGGTCGCGAGCTCGTGCCCGTCCTGGCGCACCGCCGCGGCGGCGAGCCCGGCGGCCTGATCCGCACGCGTCGCGAGCCGGTGGCAATCGCTCGTCCAGACCTCGACCGCGTCGGGCAACACGCGCACGATGATGCCGTCGCTCGCGGCCAGCGCACGCGTCTGCTCGTCGTTGTTCGCGGCGAGCCGGCAGCGGATGGCCGGATGATCGCTCGCGAGATCCCACACGATCGCCTGTGGATCTTCGCCGCCGGTCACGAGCGTGGTGCCGTCGAGCGCGACGGCGAGCACGCGGCCGCGGTGCTCGCGCAGCGGGTCGAGCGCGTGCCCGGCGTGCCACAGCGCGACCGCGCTGCCGTCGGTGCCGGCCGCGACCCAGTCGCCCGCTGCCGCGACCGCGTGCACGACCGACTCGAGATCGTGCGGCTCGCCGGCGAGGCCGCGGCCGAGGTCCCACACGTGCGCGTGGCCGGCGAGATCGGCGGTGACGAGCCGACTCTCGCCGGCGAACGCGATCGCGCGCACGCTGCCGGCGTGCTCGAACGACGCGATCGCCTGGCCGTTCGTCGCGTCCCACACTTTCGCGACGCCGTCGAGCGCCGCGGTGGCGACCCGATCGCCCGACGCGTCGAACACGGCGGCGACGAGCTCGTCGGTGGCCGCGAGCTCGACCTTCGCGACCGGGGTCGGCAGGTTGGCGTCTTCGCCGTCGGGCAGCTCCCACACGATCGCGTCGTGATCGGCGCTCGCGGTGAGCACGCGGTCGCCGTCGGGCGACAGCTCCGCGGTGACGACGGCCTTGCGGTGCTGGAACGGGTTCGCGAGCGGCGTGCCGCGGTCGGGATCGAACTCGCGCGCCGTGCCGTCGTCGCTCGCGGTCAGCACGCGCTTGCCGTCGGGGCTCCACCGCACGCGCCGCACCGCACCCTTGTGGCCGCGCAGCGGCGAGATCAGCGCGTCGTTGTCGACCGACCACACGCACGCCGTGCCGTCGGCGCTCGCGGTCGCGAGCCGCGTGCCGTCGGGCGAGAGCCGCGCCGACAGCACGGGCTCGGCATGGCAGCGCGACGTCGCGACGCGCGCGCCGGTGGCGACGTCCCACACGACCGCCGTCGTGTCGGCGCTCGCGGTGACGAGGCGGCGACCGTCGGCGGAGAACGCGACGTCGGTGATCGGCCCGCCGTGGCGCAGCTCGAGCGGGCGGCCGTTGTGCGCGACGTCCCAGATCCAGGCGTGGCCGTCGTCGCCGCCGGCCGCGAGGTGCGTTCCGGCCGGATCGAACGCGAGCGCGCGCACGCGCGAGAAGCCGGTCTCGGTGAAGCGCGCGCCGCCGGTCTCGACGTCCCACAGCGCGACCCGATCGCTGCCGGTCGCGGCGAGCTTGCCGTCGGCGCTGACCGCGAGCGCGACCTCGCCGCTGCCCGCGGCGAGCACGTGGCGCTCGGCCTGGAACGGCCGCATCGCCTCGGCGAGCAGGAACGCGCGCGCGGCGCCGGGCTCGGCATCGGCCGACGCGTGCACGAGATAGACGAGCGCCGGCCCGGCGCGTTCGGCGAGCAACTCGCTCCGCCCGCGCTCCTCGAGCAACGCGAGCCGCTTGGTCTCGGCACGCGCTTTCTCGTCGAGGACGCGGCGCACGCTCAGCCCGCCGACCACCGCGAGCGCGGCGAGCGCGATCGCGCCAACCGCGAGCGGCAAGCGATAGCGCCGCACGAACCGCCACGCCAGCTGGCGCGTCGTGTAGCGATGCGCGGCGACCAGCTGCCCGGTCTGGAACCGCGCGAGATCCTTCGCGAGCTCGCCGGCGTTGTCGTAGCGATCGCGCGGCTCGCGCGCCATCGCCTTCGCGACGATCGCCGCGAGATCGGGCGGCGTGCCGGGCTCGCGCTCGTCGAGCGGTATCGGCGGCGCGGCCTTCACCGCCTCGAGCACGCGCGCCGAAGACGCACCAGCATACGGCGCGTGACCGGCGAGCACCTTGTAGAGGAGCGCACCGATCGCGTAGACGTCCGCGCGCTGGTCGACCGGCTCGCCGCGCGCCTGCTCGGGCGGCATGTACGCCGGCGTGCCGACGACGCCGCCCGACAGGGTCTCGTCCGACGACGCGCGCAGCCGCGCCGACATCGAATCCTTCGGATCGGCCGGCGCCGCGCCGAGATCCTTCGCGAGCCCCCAGTCGATCACGACGGTCTGGCCGAACTCGCCGACGAGCACGTTCGCGGGCTTGAGGTCGCGATGGATCACGCGCTCGCTATGCGCGTACGCGAGCGCGTCGGCGACCGCGAGCACGGTCGGCACCAGGCCGAGCCGCTCGACCAGCGTCGCGCGCTCGGCGACGACCTTGTCGAGCGAGCGGCCGGGCACGAGCGGCATGGCGTAGAACGGCTCGCCGCCGGGCCACACGCCGGCCTCGTAGACGTGGATGATCGCGGGATGTTGCAGGCGCGCGGTGATGCGCGCTTCGCGTTCGAACCGCCGCGTCACGTCGCGGTTCTTCGGCAGGAGCTCCTTGATCGCGACCGGGCGGCCGAGGCGCAGATCGCGCGCTTCGAGCACGCGGCCCATGCCGCCCTTCGCGATCTCGCGCGCGATCGCGTAATGGCGGCGCTCGACCACCGACAGCTCGGGATAATCGAGCGCGGGCGCGGCGCCGGCCTCGACCGGCACGCGCTCGATCGGCTCGGCGCGCGGTCCCTCGCCGTCGATCGTCCGTTCGGGATCGCCGCTCGCGCTCGCGTGCGTCACGTCTCCGTCCCGAACTGCATCGCCCATGCCGCGGGCCACGATGGCACGGCCGCTGCAAAGCCGGCAAGCATGATACGGTCGCGGTTGGTGACGTGGCGTTGTCTCGTGACAAGCGCGATCGCCGGCGTGGCGGGTGGTTGCTCGTGGCAGGACACGCTGGTGGACGGCACGTTCACGCCCGCGCAGTGGCAGGAGCTGCAGACCGAGCTCGCGTTCGACCCGCCGAGCCAGCGAGAGCGCATCTGCTACCTTGCGGGTGTCGCCGAGGACCAGTGCGGGAACGCGATCGTGCTGGGGTCGCAGCTCTTCACCGATCCGAGGGTGTCCGGCGACGGCACGGTGTCGTGCGCCACCTGCCACGCGATGCCGACGTGGACCGATCCACGCGCGCCGAACAATGTCTCGCTCGGCGCCGAGGGCAAGTGGACCAAGCGCAACGCGCTCACGTTGTGGGACGAGGGTTACAAGCTCGAGCTCTACGGAAAGTTCGGCTGGGACGGCGCGTACCTGACGCCGGGCCAGGTCATCGAGCGCGCACTCACGCCGATGGCGAGCTCGATCGGGATGCTCGTCCAGTTGATCGAGACCGACGGCAACTACGCGACGCTGTTCGAGGACGCGTTCGCGCTCTCGCCGTCCGACGACGGGAGCTTCTCGGCGCACATCGAGCAGGCGTTCACCGCGTACATGATCGGGCCGCCATTCATCACCGCGGCGACGCCGTTCGATCATTACCTGCAAGGCGACGAGACCGCGATCTCCGACAGCGCGAAGCGCGGCTTCGCCGTGTTCGTCGGCCGCGGTACGTGCATCGAGTGCCACTCCGGGCCGTTGTTCACCGATTTCCGCGCGCACGACACCGGCGTACCGCAGCAAGGCGCGCACGTGCCTGCGACCGATGTCGGCGCGGGTAGCGGCGCGTTCTTCACGCCGACGCTGCGCGAGATCGCGAGCACCGGGCCGTACATGCACGACGGCGTGTTCGCGACGCTCTCCGACGTGATCGCGTTCTATCGCAGCGGCGGCGGTGGCTACACCGACTACTCGGGCACGCGCGATCCCCGCATCCAGCCGCTCGATCTGACCGACCAGGACGCGCTCGATCTCGAGGCATTTCTCGATTCGCTCTCGCAGGCCACGGCCAGCACGGGAAGCACGGGAAGCGGCAGCGGCATGCCGCCGGATGCGGGCGTACGCGATGCACCGATGATGACCTGCCCGCCGGGCTTCGCGGTGTGCATGCCCGACGGCCCGTGTCAGGACGTGTTCGCCGATCCGATGAACTGCGGCATGTGCGGGCACACGTGCGGGTCGTCGCAGGGTTGCTACGAAGGGAACTGCATGTGATGCGGGCGCGCGTTTGGATCGCGCTCGTGCTCGCGTGCGCGCCGGCCATGCTGCGCGCGCAACCGGCGGAGCCATCGCCGGAGCCGTCGCCGCACCCGCAGCCGTCGCCGGAGCCGTCGCCGCCGCCGCAGCAGCAGCAGCAGCAGCCGTCGCCGCCGCCGCCGCCGCAGCTGACCGGCCCGTCGATCGAAGCCCTCGAGCAACGCATCGACGATCTCGAGCGCAAGCAAGAGGAGCTCGAGCGCGCCGAGGCGCGCAACCAAGGCACGCGCGAGCAGGTCACCAAGGAGATCCTCCCGCGCTCGCGCTTGCTATCGGTGTTCATCGATGTCGGCGCGTTCGTCGTGCAGGGCAACGGCTCGGGCATCCGCAGCGACATCGACCACATCTACTATCCGCAGTTCGGCGGGAAGAGTACGAACCTCGTGCCCGGTCAGTGGGTGTTCATGGGCGATCCGCTCGCGACCGCGATCAACGCGCTCGGCGAGCCCGCCGACAACTCCGATTCGCGCGAGCTCAAGACCGACAACCTCGGCGCCGGCGGCAACCCGTCGCTGATCGTGAACTCGGTCGGGCTCGCGATCGGCCAGGACGTCGGCCACGGCTTCTCGATCGCGGCGCTCACCGAGCTGCTACCGCGTCCCGGCGGCGACATCCTCGACGTCGAGCTCGCGCACATCGACTGGCAGCCGTACGAGGACAAGAACTTCTGGATCATGGTCGGCAAGATCGACTCGGTGCTCGGCGTCGAGTACCGCTCGCAGGACGCGCCGCGCCGGCTCGAGGTCACGCCGTCGCTGATCTGTCGTTACACGTGCGGCCGGCCGCTCGGGATCGAAGCGCGGCTCGTGCAGGGACCGCTCAGCGCGTCGGCGGCGATCACCGACGGCGACAGCTTCATGAACCGGTTCGAGCCGATGACCGTGCTCCACGCGAATTCGCTGCCGATGGGATCGGGCCACCTGCAGTGGATGCTGCCGGTCGGTCAGGGCCTCGAGCTCGGCGTGTCGGCCGCGACCGGTCCGCAGGACAAGCAGCCCGATCTGTCGATCTGGCAATGGCACGTGGGCTTCGACGCGAGCCTGCACGACCTGCACGGCTTCGAAGCCGTCGCCGAGTACGTGCAGGGCGTCGAGCAGGGCGAGACGACGTCGCTGATGGTGTCGTGCAACGCGGCGCCGTGCCTGACGTACAAGGGCGCGTACCTCACGGTCAGCCATCGCGCGACCGACTGGCTCACACCGTACGTGCGCGTCGACTGGCGCGATGCCGTGCATCAGAATGGCGCGACGTTCGTGTACGAGTCCCACGTCGCGCGCGCGACGATCGGCGCGCACTTCGCGCTCACGAATCGCATCCTCGCCAAGGTCGAGTACACGTTCGTGCGCGAGCTCGACCCCATCCCGGACTTCCCCGACGACGTGCTCACGAGCTCGATCGTCGTGGCAACGGAGTGATCATGCGCCAGGTTGCCATCGCGATCGTCTTGCTGCTCGGCAGCCCTGCCTACGAGCAGCCGGGGCTCACCGTCACGATCCACGGCCGCGTCGAGGCCGTGATGAACGGCAAGCCCGCGAAGCCGCCCGACGGCGGGCTGTGGGTGTACGTCGTCGACAAGGACCGGAGCCACAAGCGCAGCGCGAAGACAGCCCTCAAGACGAAGACGATCGCGCAGCGCACCATCAAGCAAGTCCCGACCTACGATCCGCACGTGCTCGTCGTGGCGAAGGGGACCGAGATCGATTTCCCGAACAACGACAGCGAGGACCACAACGTGTTCTCGCCCGACCCGTTCTTCGATCTCAATCGCTACGGGCCCGGCAAGTCGAAGACCCGGAAGTTCGACACGCCGATGGAACAGGAGATCTACTGCGACATCCACAAATGCATGTGGGCGCGCGTCAAGGTCGTCGACGTGCTCGACGACACGTACATCCAGCAGGTCCAGCCCGACGGCACCTACTCGTTCGAACTGCCGCCGGGCACGTACGAGGTGTACGCGTGGGCGGTCGCGAGCTCGGACGTCGCGACCGGCACTCCCCAGGTGCTGGCCGCCGGCCACACGTGGAACGTGCCCGAGCTGCACGTGCAGCTCGGCCAGCTCGATCTCAACCACAAGAACAAGACCGGCCAGAACTACCCGCCGTCGTCTCTCTACAATGGCTGCCCGTAACCGGGTCATCGCCGCCCTTGTCGTGGGCGTCGCTGCTGCCGGCCACGCCACACCGAAGCCGCGCTGCATCGTGGCCGGCACGTGGACGGGCTCTGGCGATGACGTCGCGGGCACCCACTGGACGTTCGTGCTCGAGCTCGCCGAGCACGACGGCGTCGTGACCGGCACGTTTCACTGGAAGACGAAGGCCGGAGCCGGAGACGAGCACGTGCGCGGCCGCCTCGACTGCGAGAAGGCCACGCTCGTGATGAGCGGCAGCTCGGTGTCGGGCGGCCTCGCGACGGCCGACTACCACCTCACGCTCGGCGGTGACAGCAAGACGATGCGAGGCCCGTGGACGTGCCAGAGCCAGGTGCCGTGCATCGAGGGTCAGCTCGCCGGGACGCGCCGGTAAGACGCGCTGCGCTGACGAGCGGCGAGACGCCCCGAGTGCGATCAATTCCCACGACAATCGCTCAGCGCGGTGCCGAGCTCGGCGGCGCTCGCGAAGCGGTGCGCGCGATTCTTGGCCAGACAGCGATCGATCACGGCTGCGAGCGCGGGCGGAGCTCCGGCGAGCCGCGGATGTGGCACCTCCGCGATCTTGGTCGCGAGCTCGTCGATCGACCGGGCGACGAAAGGGAGCTGACCGGTCACGAGCTGATACAGCGTGACCCCGAGCGACCACACGTCGGACCGTGCATCGACATCGCGCGACGGCGCGATCTGTTCGGGTGACATGTATGCCGGCGAGCCGATGCGGGCGACCATCGTGACCCCTGCCGGCTTGTCACGCGGCATCTGCTTGATCGAGGTGAACGACACCAGCTTGACCAGCGCCGAGCCGTCGGCGCTGCGCGACGCGATCAGGTGCGCCGGTTGGACATTGCGGTGGACGAAGCCAGCGGCATGCACCGCATCGAGCGCCGCGCACGCCTGCAAGCCATATTCGACCGCGAGGTCGGGAGCGAGGCACGGCGCCAGCGGCTTGCCGTCCACGAGCTCCATCGCGAGATAGGGCTCGCCGCCTTCGAGCATTCCGAAATCGTAGAGCGAGACGACGTGTGCGCTCCTCACCAGGGACAGGCCACGGGCTCCTTCCAAGAACAGCATCGTGACCAGCGCCGGCCGCACCCTGCCGTGTCTGAGGATCTTCAGGGCGACGCGCCTGGTCGTGGACGGGATCGTCGCGGCGACGACCGTGCAGTGCTCGCTGCGCGACAGCACGGCGTCGACACGATAACGTCCACGCGCCAGCAGCTGCTCGGCGGCCACCTCGGTCTCGTCGCGGCGCGCGCGCTCCACGAATACCAATGTCGTGCAGCCGGTCTCGCTCCGCACGGCGTGCGTGCTGCCCGGCGGCTGGCGTACCCACCAGTGCTTCGCGTAGGTGCCGTGCTCGTCGCGCAAGTCGCCTGCGAGCACGAACAGCTCTTCGGCGAGCGCGTGCTGGTGTCGCGCGATCGCGGCGCCCGGCGCGAACCGCATCATGACGATGCGGACGTTCGGATCGGCGTGGAGCTCCAGTTCCGCGACGCCGCGCGCGTCGAACGGTCCGAACGAGAGCGCCGAGGCCGCAACGACGACGCGGTTCGAGCCGCGCACGGGGCGCTGCTTCACGAACAGCGTGCAGCCGGTGTCGCTGACGAGCCGGGTCGAGGCCGAGTCGTGAACGTACGTTCCGACGCCGCCGTCGCGCAGCGCGCCCGCGAGCACGAGCACGTCGAGGGCGTGATCGCCCGGAATCATCACGCTGCCTCCCGGTGGTACGCGCACGATCGCCGTGCGGGCCGCGTCGCGAGTCTCGAACACTCGCTCTTCGATGCCGTCACGCGCCACCCAGGGCAGCTCGTCGGTGGAGATCGCGACCCGCGTCGAGATATCGGCGTTCACGCGATCCTAACCGACGGCCATCCGCCCGCCGTCGCGCAGCGCGGCGGGGATGAGCGGGCTGACGTCGCCGGTCGCGATCAGCCACAGCTGGTGCGCGGCGCGCGTCACGCCGATGTGCAGGAGGTGGCGCGCCCAGTTCGCGGCGGGGTAGCTCGAGTCGTTGACGTCGACCATGACGACGTAGTCGAACTCGAGGCCCTTGACCTGCGCGACGTCGGTGACGTCGACGCCGGGCTGGAAGTTGAAGTCGTCGCGGCGCACGCGGCGCAGCGCCGGCACCTCGGCGCGGCGCAGGCCGTCGAAGTAGGCGTCGGCTTGCTCGGGGTGGCGCGCGATCACCGCGCACGATGCGGTGGGTTCGCGCGCCATGAGGTTGCGCAGCGCGTCGCCGAGGAACGCGATCGCCTCGCCGAGATCGCCGAACTCGTGGAGCTCGACCGGCTCGCCGGGCCGCGCCGCGAGCGGCTCGGCGGGCGCGAGCTCGGGGCCGAGGATCTCGCGCGCGAGCAGCATGACCTCGGCGGTCGAGCGATACGACAGCCGCAGCGGCCGCACGATCGCCGGCTGGCCGGTCTGGGCGAGCAGCTCGGCCCAGCCCGTGAAGTTGTTGTCGAACACGAGCCGCTGCGCGGTGTCGCCGGCGATCGTGATCGAGCGCTTGGCCGGATCGCGGTCCGGCGCGTGCACGCCCTCGACCAGCACCTTGACCTCGAGCGCCGACCGGTCCTGCGCCTCGTCGATCGCGACGTGCTCCCAGCCGAGCTCGTCGCCATCCGGCGTCATCAAGCCGCCGCGCTTGAGCTGCACGAGCCGGAGCAGGATCGGATCGTCCTCGTCGTCGAAGCGGCCCGCCGGGTCATCCTCGTCGGCGGTGACCGCGCGGCCCTCGGAGTCGAGCACCGGCTTGCCCTCCTCGTCGACGGGCGGCGCCTGCGGCTTCGCGAGCTGGCGGCGCAGCCAGCCGACGACGCGCTCGATGTCCTTCGGCGTGACGTCGGTGCCGGCGAAGCCCTCGGCGAGCGCGGCCGGATCGGTGAGCAGCTCGGCCCAGTCGAGCACGCAATCGTCGGCGCGCTTCTTCCATCGCCGCAACAGGCCCTCGAGCGCGACCCGCACCTGCGGCGCGATCTCGGCGTTCTTCGTCCACTTGCTGAGCGCGCCGAGGCGCGGCACGAGCGGCCGCGACGCGACGCGGTTCCACTCGGCGACCGCCGATTCGCTGCCCGCGATCTCGGCGATCTCGCGGCCGATGTCTTCGGCCTGGCGCAGGCACCACCGCTCGAGCAGCGCGAGCAGCGCCGGATGCTTCTTGACGCGCGACACCTGATCGGGCGGCTCGGCGTTGTACTTGGTCGGCGCGTCGGGCAAGCAGCGCATGCGCGTCGAGCGCGCCCAGCCGGTGTACGTCACGACCGGCACGCCGCTGACGCCGAGCGCGGGCAGGACGCCGGCGACGTAGCGCACGAGCGCCTGGGTCGGCACGACGAACAGCATGTTCGTCGCCTTGAACCGGCGGCCGTCCTGAAAATTCAGGTACGCGATGCGGTGCAGCGCCACCGTGGTCTTGCCCGAGCCGGCGCCGCCCTGGATCACGACGATGCCGCTGTCGGGCTGCGTGATCAGCTCGAACTGCTCCTTGTCGATCAGCGCCGCGATCTCGGGGAGCGTGCGATCCGCGCGCGGCGCGCCGCCGCGATGGTGAATGCCGAGCACGCCCTTGGGGCCGGCCGCGGCGACCGGCCGCGCCGCCTTGCCCATGCCGCCGTGCAAGGTCGGCGCGAGCTGACCGACCGCTTGCACCCACGTGCCGCGGGAATCTTTCAGATACGTGCCCTGCGGCGTGCCGATGCGGCGCAGGTTGCCCTTCGCGATCGAGATGTTCCGGCGCGCCTCGACCACGCCGTCGACGCGACGCCCCGCGATCTCCTCCTCGTAGTCGTCGCCCTCTTCGTAGCGGTAGTAGATGCGCGACACCGGCGCGTTGCGCCAGTCGACGATCTGCACGTTCGACGATCGATCGATGAAGCCGCGCTTGCCGATCATGACGTCGCGCCGCTTGCCTTGCTCGCGCAACCGCATGTGCGCGAAGTACGGCGACGTGATGTCGACCGGCAGCGACTTGCCGCCGCCGAGCCGCGCCTTGAGCGCCGCGAGCCGCGTCATCTGCTCGACGAGCGGCGGCAGATCCTCGGCGCGCGCTTCCGCGATCTGGTCGCGCAGCGACAGCAGATCGTTGTCGAGGTCGCTCGAGCCGACGCGCGGCCGATCGTCGTCCTCGTCGCCGATCGCGACGCGCGCCTGGACCTGTCCATAGAGGCGCTCTTCTTCCGCGATGACCTTCGCGGCGTCGCTGCCTTTTTGGACCTCGTTTCCCATGAACGGCCGAATCTATCCGAACGAAAGCCGCTCGCAAGCGAGCTAAGTGGCTGGATCTGCAGATCCCACACAAATGCGACGTCCTGCGTCACCCATCCTCTTAACGATGAGTGCGCGAGAACCGGTCGGGGGGGTGGCCCGTAGAACAGGTGATGAGTCCTGGTCAGCCCGTGCTGCCGCTCCAGACCCGCCTCGGGAGCTACGAGCTCGTGCGCTTGCTCGCCCAGGGCGGTATGGCGGACGTCTACCTGGCTCGCCAGCTCGCGACCGGGGAGCAGCGTGCGGTCAAGGTGCTCAACCAGGCCTGCTCGCGCGACGCCGAGGCCCGCGCGCTGTTCCTCGACGAAGCGCGCCTGCTCGGCATGCTGCGTCACGACCACCTCGCGGCCGTGCACGAGGCCGACAGCGAAGCGGGCGTGCACTACCTGGCGATGGAGTACATCGACGGCGCGGACCTCCGCGGCATGCTCGCGGCGGCCGAGCGCCAGGACGCGACGATCTCGTACGAAGCCGCGGTCTCGATCATCGCGGCCGCCGCGCACGGCCTCGACCACGCGCACCGCCGCTGCAGCTCGGATGGCCAGCCGCTCCACCTCGTGCACCGGGACGTGTCGCTGTCGAACATCATGGTCGGCCGCGATGGCGGCGTGAAGGTGGTCGACTTCGGCATCGCGACTGCGACGATTTCGTCACACGAGACCAGCCCGGGCGTGGTGCGGGGCAAGACCAGCTACATGTCGCCCGAGCAGTGCCTGGGCGACGCCGTCGACCTCCGCACCGACGTGTTCGCGCTCGGCATCGTGCTGTACGAGCTGACCACGCGCCGGCGCTGCTTTGCCGGCAACAGCGATTTCGAGCGCATGCTCGCGGTCGTGCAGGGCAACTACGTGCGCCCGACCGACGCGATCCCGGACTTCCCGGTCGAGCTCGCGGCGGTCATCGAGCGCGCGCTGGCGCTCGATCCGGACCATCGGTTTCCGTCGGCGGCCGCGCTGATCGAGGCGCTCGAGCGCGCGGCGGCGGCGCACGGCTGGATGCTCGGCACCGCGCCGATCGTGTCGACGATGCTGGAGCTGTTCGGCGATGCCGACATCGAGCTCGCGGACGACACCGACGTGCTCGCGGTGGTCGAGCCCACGGCGATGCGCCCGTGCGCCGCGCCTACGGTCGTCGGCGTGCCGCGCCGCTTCCCGCGCGGCACCGACTGCAACGCGATCCCGGCGGGCGATCACGATGACGAGCCGACCCGCGGCCGGCGCTCGGCGCCGCGTCTGTGGCGCTCGCGCCACGCCGCGTGACCGTCCGCGATTCCCATTGCATGCGCGGGCGATTCACCGTACTAGGTGATCGAAGATGGCGCGCGCCAAAGCTTTGCTCGCACACGATCCGCTCCGCCGGTGGACCGCCGCCGACGCGAACGACACGTACAACATCCCGCGCTGGGGCTGCGGCTACTTCGGCGTCAACGACCACGGCAACCTGATCGTCACGCCGCGCGGCGAAGGCGGCGGCGCGATCGACATGAAGGAGCTCATCGACGAGCTCGTCGCGCGCGGCATCCAGCTGCCGATCCTGCTGCGCTTCAGCGACATCCTGAAGGCGCGCATCGAGCTGCTGTGCAGCGCGTTCACCAACGCGATCCGCGAGTACGGCTACGGCGGGCAATACCGCGGCGTGTATCCGATCAAGGTCAACCAGAACCGCACGGTCGTCGAGGAGATCATCGAGTACGGCCGGCCGTTCCACTACGGCCTCGAGGCGGGCAGCAAGCCGGAGCTGCTCGCGATCATGGCGATCCACCAGGACGACGAGGCGCTGATCATCTGCAACGGCTACAAGGACGAGGAGTACGTCGAGACCGCGCTGCTCGCGTCGAAGATGGGCAAGACGGTCATCCTCGTCGTCGAGAAGCCGACCGAGCTCGACAACATCCACCGCGTCAGCGAGCGCGTGAAGATCAAGCCGCAGCTCGGCATCCGCGCGCGCCTGTCGTCGCGCGGCGCCGGCCGCTGGGAGCAAAGCGGCGGCGACTTCTCGAAGTTCGGGCTGACCGCGGCCGAGATGGTCGAGGCGGTCGACAAGCTGAAGGCGTGGGGCGAGGCCGACACGCTCAAGCTCCTGCACTTTCACCTCGGCTCGCAGATCAGCGCGATCAAGAGCGTGAAGAACGCGCTGCGCGAGGCCGGCCGGTTGTTCGTCGAGATGCACAAGCTCGGCGCCAAGGGGCTCGCGTATCTCGACGTCGGCGGCGGCCTCGGCGTCGACTACGACGGCTCGCAGACGAACTTCGCGTCGTCGATGAACTACACGGTGCAGGAGTACGCGAACGACGTCGTGTACGCGATCAAGGAGATCTGCGACGCCGATCAGGTGCCGCATCCGTCGATCGTGAGCGAATCGGGGCGCGCGGTCGCCGCGCACCACTCGGTGATGGTCGTCAACGTGCTCGGCGTGACCGAGTTCAACACGCACGTGCCGGCGCAGATCGCGCGGCCGGTGCCGCCGCTGGTCGCGAACATGTGGGAGACGTACCAGGGCGTCTCGGCGAAGAACCTGCTCGAGAGCTATCACGACGCGGTCGAGTACAAGGACCAGGTCCTGCAGCTGTTCAACCTCGGGCACCTGTCGCTCGAGCACCGCGTGCTGTGCGAGAACTTGTTCTGGGCGACCTGCGAGAAGGTGCTGATGGCCGTGCGCAACCGCGAGCACGTGCCCGAGGAGCTCGAGGGCCTCGAGAAGGCGCTCAGCGATACGTACTTCTGCAACTTCTCGATGTTCCAGTCGGTGCCCGACGCGTGGGCGGTCGATCAGCTGTTCCCGATCTGCCCGATCCATCGCCTGAACGAGGAGCCGACGCGGCGCGCGACGCTCGCCGACATCACGTGCGACTCCGACGGCAAGATCGACTCGTTCATCGACCTGCGCGACGTCAAGCACGTGCTCGAGCTGCACCCCAAGGATGACGGCAAGGACTACTACCTCGGCATCTTCCTGGTCGGGGCGTACCAGGAGATCCTCGGCGACCTTCACAACCTGTTCGGCGATACGAACACCGTGCACGTGCAGCTCAGCGAGGACGGCGACTACGACGTCAAGGAAGTGGTCGCGGGTGACACCGTGAGCGAGGTGCTGCAGTTCGTCGACTACTCGCCGAGCGACCTGCTCGGGAGGATGCGCAACAACGTCGAGAGCGCGCTGCGGCGGAAGCTGATGACGATCGAAGAGAGCCGCACGCTGATCAACCGGTTCCGGCAGGGGATGATCGGGTACACGTATCTCGATCGCGAGTAGCTCGACGAAGGCTAGAACCGCGCCGCGATGCCGGCGGTGAATCCGCCCTGACGCGTCGTGCCGATCGTCGGTGTCCAGCGCGATGCGCTCTCGATGGGCTGACGCGCGAGCGCAGCCGCGTCGATCAGGCTCGCGGCGGCTGCGCCGCACACGACGCCGAGTGCAGGGCCCGCGATGTCGCCATCGCCCTCGGTCTCGTTCGCGGTGATCGCGTGACCCACGATCGCGCCGAGCACGGGGAGACCGACGCGTAACAGCAGGCTCCTGCCCGCATGCCCGATCTGATCATGATGGATGTGCACGGCCGGTGCTCCGGCGAAGTACATCGCGATCCCGATCCCGACCAGCGCGCCGCTCTTGGAGCCGGCGGCGATCAGCGCGAGCGAGGCACCGTCCATCGCGAGCGTCTGCAGCGCATAGCTCTCGGTCGCGCCGCTGGCGACCGGAGCAGCCACTGGTTCGGTGAGGCTCGGCGGATCGGCATGGGCCGCAGTCGAGGTGACGACGATCGCGATCGCGGTGACGAGGAGGTAACGCATGGCCGCCGCGTTCTGCAGTGGTCGTACCACTGGCCAAGTGCACGCAACCGCGTGGTTGCCCGGCAGACTGCTGACACCGAGTGTCGAATAGCCGACCGGACTCCGGCGGCCGATTTCGCGCTGTAACGACTCGCCGAGCGCGAGCTCCGGATCAGAACGTGCGCGCGAGGCCGAACGTCATGCCGCCGCGCGGCGTCCTCGCGAACGTCGGCGACCACCGCGGCGGTGCGGGATCTTCGTCGTGCGCGAGAATGGTCGCGTCGATCGTCGTCGCGGCTGCGACTCCGACCGCGATGCCGAGGAAGGTCGAGATGATCGGGCCCTCGTCGTCGTCGTTCGGATAGTTCATGCGATAGCCGATGTAGCCGCCGAGGACCGGCAAGCCGACGTGCAGCAGCACGCTCCCCAGCGCCTGGCCGTTGCGGTCGTGCCCGAGGTGGATGGCCGCGCCGCCGAACGCGTAGCCGAGCGCACCGACTTCGGACATCACGCCGCCACCGCCGCCGACCATGAGCCCGAGCGAGAGCGCATCGACCGCGAGCACCTGAAGACCGTAGCTACGGTGCGTGGGCTCGGCCGGTGTGAGCCCCGGTGGCGAAGCCTGCGTCGCATCGGGCGTCGCGCCGGGCGGATCGGCGCTCGCGACCGAAGGCAAGGTGATCGCGACGGCGAACGCGACGACGAATCTCATGACGCCTGCGAATTGCAGCGTGCGCGCCAACGCGCAACCCCGTGAGACTGCACGGGGCGCCGCATCGGGGGCTCGCGCGCAACAGCGACATCGCTGTCCTACAGGGCTTGGGTTTTCACCGCGGGCTCACGGCGGATCGCTCGTGGTCGTGCCCGCGCATACGACATCGACGCCCTGGCGGCCTCTACTTCTTCTTCTGCAACAGATCGCCGAGCGTGCCGAGCTTCTGGGGCGCGCGCGGCACGACCGCGGCGATCTCGTCGGGGCTCGCGTCCTTGCTCGCGGCGAGCGACAGCCCGAGCCGGCGCCGCTCGTGATCGATCGAGACCACCGTCGCTTCGACCTGCTGGCCGATCGCGACCACTTCTTTCGGATGATGGATGCGCCGGCCAGCGCCTAGCTCGCTGATGTGGACGAGGCCTTCGACGCCCGGCGCGATCTCGACGAACGCGCCGAACGG
Organism: Kofleriaceae bacterium; assembly: GCA_035500135.1. GTDB lineage: Bacteria > Myxococcota_A > Polyangia > Haliangiales > Haliangiaceae > JABFXX01. Next base: position 68,499 of record DATJXL010000220.1, on the reverse strand, counting down.
CTGCAGGCGCGTGATCTGTCCGCGCACGCGGCTGCCTTCGGCGAGCGCCGCCGTCGCGTCGCGCCACGGGTCGGACGCGAGCGCCTTGAGCGACAGGCTGATGCGATCACCGTCGACCTTGAGCACGGCGACGTCGAGCTCCTGGCCGAGCGCGAGCACGTCCTCGGGCTTGTCGACGCGCGAGAACCCGAGCTCGGAGATGTGGAGCATGCCTTCGATCCCGCCGAGATCGACGAACGCGCCGAACGGCTTGAAGCCGACGACCTTGCCGCGCAGCACGGCGCCGGGCGCGAGCCGCTTGCGCGTCTCGACCGCCGCGCGCTCGCGTTCCTCTTCGAGCAGCGCGCGCCGTGACAGCACCAGGTTGCGCGGCTCGTAGCGCGTCACGCGGAATTGCAGCGTCTGGCCGACGAACGTCGCGAGATCGTCGACGGGTCGCGCGTCGAGCTGCGACGCCGGGCAGAACCCGCGCACGCCCGCGACGTCGACCGACACGCCGCCCTTGACGACCTCGGTGACGCGCCCCTCGACCGGGATCCCGAGCTCGGCCGCTTGCGCGAGCTCGGCGCGCGCCTCCGGCCCACGGCCGATCCCCCGTGTCAAAGATCGCTGCGGGCCGTCCTCCGCGACGGCGCGCAGCGCACGCAGCGCGAGCACGCCGCCTTCGTCGGCGGCGACCCGCGCCTCGATCGTATCGCCGACCGCGACGAGCAGCTTGCCGTTCGGGTCGCTGACCTGCGAGCGCTCGAGCTGGCCTTCGGCCTTGCCGCCGAGATCGACGAACACGGCTTCCTTGCCGATCGTGATCACCTTGCCGGTCACCACGTCGCCCGCGCGCGGGCGTTTTCCCGAGCGCGGCCGGTTGGCCTCGCTGGCCGCGAACATCGCCGCGAAGTCTTCTTCGTCGTCTGGCACGGGCCAGAGGCTACACCGGTTCAGTTCATCGCGCGCAGCTCGGTTTGCTTCGCGACCGGCTTGGTCTGATCGACGGCTTGGGGCACGTGCGTGCGCGGCGCGCCGTCGAGGCCGAGCGTCTTGCGGTTGAGGAACGACATCTTGCGCATCGCCCAGTCCCACACGCGCGTCGGCAGGATCGCGTTCATCCAGACCGCGAGGTTGGTCGAGCGCGGCGCGACGTAGCGCGCCCACGGCCGGCGCGCGTTGACCGCGCGCGCGATCGCCTTCGCGATCACGATCGGGTTCGAGGCGAACCTGTCGGCCATCTTCGACATCTCCTCGTACTTCGACATCGCCGGGCCGTACGGCGTGTGTGCGAAGGCGTTGAGGTTGGCAACCGCGGTCGCCTCGAAGTTCGTGCGGATCACGCCCGGTTCGATGAGGACGACGTCGACGCCGAACGGACGCAGCTCGTAGCGCAGCGCCTCCGACAAGCTCTCGACCGCGTACTTGGTCGAGTTGTAGACCCCGAAGAACGGCAGCGTGATGCGCCCGCCGACACTCGATACGTTGATCACGCGGCCCGAGCGGCGCGCTTGCATCTGCGGCAGGAACGCGCGCGTCACGGCCATCAGGCCGAACACGTTCGTCTCGTACTGACGGCGCATCTCGGCGTCCGAGATCTCGGACGTCGGTCCGAGCACGCCGAAGCCGGCGTTGTTGACGAGCACGTCGATGCCGTGGCCGCCGGTCAGCTCGTCCACCTTCGCGACCGCCGCCGCGATCGACGACTGCGAGGTCACGTCGAGCACGAGCGTGTCGAGCTTGAGCTCGTTCGCTTCGGCCGCGAGCTTGGCCAGCTCGGCGACCTTGCGACCCGACGCGATCACGTGATGGCCCTGGCGGGCGAGGTGGAGCGCGGTGGTGCGGCCGATGCCGGCGGTGGCTCCGGTGACGAGGACGATCTTCGACGAGGTGGACATGTTCGGGCTCCTAGTGGTTTCGTGGAATGAATGTTCATTCCGTGTAAAGGCCAAAAAAAATCAGGGTGTAGGTTGGTTGGTGATCAGGCACGAATCGCTTCCCACGCGCACTGTTCGGCCAGCTTCCAGTCCGCGGAGGGAACGGGTTGATCATTTTCGAGGCAGCAGCGAATGACACCGATGAACGCTCCGAGCACGAAGCCCATGAGCAAGCGGGGCGGGCCCGCCTTCACCTCGCCGCGCGCCTGCGCCGCGATGGTGACCTGGGAAAACATGTCGAGCATGCGCTGCTCGAGCGCGCGGCTCTCGGCGTCGAGGTAGCGCGCGTGATGATGCAGCTCGAGGAACACGAACCCCTCGAGGTTCTCGCCGGCGAACTTCGCCATCTTCATCCACATCGTGCGGAACAGCTCGCGGGCGGGACCGCCCGGCATCTCGTTCAGCACGTGCGCGGCGAAGCGCATCTTCTCGCGCCGGTACAGCTCGTTGACGAGCGCCTCCTTGGACTCGAAGTAGCGATAGATCGTTCCGGCGCCGACCTCGGCGCGCTCGGCGATCTCGGGGACCGCCGTGCCGTAGAAGCCGCGCTCGACGAACAGCCCCAGCGCGGCGGCCATGATGGCCTCGCGCTTGTCGGTGACGACGAGGCGCTGTTGGCTGGGGCGGGCGGGTGTCATGGCTGCGGTCCGATGCGGAATGAATATTCATTCCGGCGCCAAGATGCAAGCACTATTTTCAGGTAGCCAATTAAACCACGTGATTTCGTAGTTTTCGACCTCTGGTGGTCCGGCGGGCGGACATCGCCCACGAACAGACGGGGCACTCCGACGGGTCGTGGCCGCGGGCCGGACAGTGCTTGCGACCGAAGTAGATGATCTGGAGGTGGAGGATGTTCCAGCGCTCGGGCGGAAACAGCGCGCGCAGATCGCGCTCGGTCTCGGCGACGTCGCGAGCACGCGATAGCCGCCAGCGTCCGGCGAGCCGGTGGATGTGCGTGTCGACGGGAAACGCCGGGATGCCGAACGCCTGCGCGAGCACGACGCTCGCGGTCTTGTGGCCGACGCCGGGCAAGCGCTCGAGCTCGGCGAGCTCGCGGGGGACTTTGCCGGCGTGATCGGCGACGAGCATGCGCGCGAGCGCGGCCAGGTTCTTGGCTTTGGTCGGCGCGAGCCCGCACGTACGAATGTACGGCAGGATCTGCGAGGCGCGCATGCCCGCCATCGCCGCGACATCGGGGGCGCGCGCGAACAGTGCAGGTGTGACCAGGTTGACGCGGGCGTCGGTGCATTGCGCCGACAGCACGGTCGCGACCAGCAACTGGAACGGATCGCCGTGATCGAGCGGGATGCTCGGCGCCGGGAACAGCTCGTCGAGGATCGCCGCGATCTTGTTGGCGCGGTCCTGGCGGGTCACTTCCGCAGCGCCTCCACGAGCGCGCGCGCCTCGGCGTCGCCGGGCTCGACGCGCGCGGCCACGCGAGCCTTCGCGAGCGCGTCGTCGCGGCGGCCGTGGTCGGCGAGCCACGTCGCTTCCGCGACGAAGGCACGGGCGTGAGCGGGATCGAGCTGCTCGGAGGCGGCGAGCTCGGCGAGGCCTTCGTCGCCGCGGTCGTGCGCGAGCAGCAGGCGGCCGAGCTGATAGTGCGCGCCGGGATCGTCGGGCGTGATCGCGACGAGGTGCGAGTACGCGGTGAGGGCAGCATCGGCGTCGCCGAAGCGGCGCTCGCTCGCGCCCCAGAACCGGTAGTAGTCGCCCGCCAGCGTCGATGCGCGATCGACCGCGAGCCACGCGGCGAGCGCGACGAGGTGCGCGGCGGCGAGCGTGGCGATCGCCGGCGTGCCGCGGCGAATCGCGAGGACCGCGCGCACGGCGAGCGCGACGGCGAGCACGAGCGCGAGCGCGAGTGCGTACGGGAAGCGGCACGCGGCGGCGCATGCGATCGAGAGCGCGACCGCGATCGCGAACACGACCCAGCCGGGGCGCGCGAACACCGCGCGCACGGCGGCACCGAGCTGGAGCGACTCGACGACGCGCCCGATCGCGATCCAGATCGCATCGGGCACGACGAACACGTAGACCCCGATCATCAACCATGCGAACAACCCGATCTCGAGTCCGGTCGCCACGATGCCGAGGTGAAACGCGATGCCGAGCGGCGCCGCGAACCGCCACGCCGGGCGCAGCCACACGGTGCATGCGAGCGCGAGCTCGGTGGGAATCACGAGGCGCGATGCAGTGCGAATGCCGACCGTGGAGTCGATCACCGAGCGCAGCGGGCCGGTGACCTGGCGGGCGAGCGTCGATCCGTCCCACCATGCCGGCGTCATCTTCGAGATCGCGGCCCACAGGTACATGATCGCGAGCTGGAAGAGAATCAGGCGCAATGCCCACGCGCGGACGGGCGTCGCGGCGGTCGCGCCTTCGGGGCGCTGCCAGGGCACGAAGCACGCGAGCCACAGGACGAGCGCGACGAGATAATGATGCTGGTACGAGTCGAGCTGGCTGCCGAAGTAGAGCCAGCTGTAGATCGCGGCCGCGAGTGGGAGCGCGAAGCGCGATGCGACGCCGCACGCGATGGTCGCGAACAGGTAGGCGTTGACGAGCTCGGCGATCGTGTACGCGACGCGAGAGGGGCCGAGCGAGTCGAGGAGGGGGAGCTGGCCGACGTTGAAACCGCCGGCGCCGTAGCGCGGAGCGTGGCGGAGCTGCATGAGCGCGTCGAGCGCGAGGAGGCTGAAGAGGACGACGCGACCGAGCGCGAGCTTGGACCAGGACACCGAGAAGGCGAACCAGAAGTGTGGGCGTCGAGCGTCGGGCGTCGGGCGTCGGGCAGCGGCTGCCGCCGCCGCAGTCGCCGTCGCCGTTGCCGCAGCCGTCGCCGTTGCCGCAGCCGTCGCCGCAGCCGTCGCCGTTGCCGGTCCCGTCGCCGTCGCCGCCGCCGTTGCCGGTCCCGTCGCCGTTGCCGCAGCCGTCGCCGCCGCCGCCTCCGCCGATTCCGACCCTGCGTCCTGCGGTCGACGTCCGCCGCCGGATGCCCGACGCCCCTTCTTCCGCCGCTTGCTCACAGCTGTGGCGCCTGGCAGAGATCGAAGCCGCCGTAGGTTTCGGGATCGCGATCGAGGTACGTGCAGTCGAGCGAGATCGAGACCGAAGAGCCGGGATGTTTCGCACACAGCCGCGCCGCCATCGCTTCGATGACGACGAAGCGTCCGCGCTGAGCGAGATCGATCCAGGCCTCGTGGAATTCGGATTCGAGCGCGAACGGCTTGCCGTCGAGCTTGGCGTGGGGCTCGCAATGGGCCATGCGCATCGGCGAGAACATGCGCCATGCGAAGCGCTCGTCGTGCGGGTCGCGGCGTCCGCAGTAGTACGTGAGCGGCAGGAATAGTTGGAACACCAAGAACGCGCAGATGAAGCGGCCGGGCCAGCTCGCGAACAGCGCGCGCACGTGTTGCCACGGGGCGATCACCGGAGGTCCCCGCTTCGCTCGGCCTTCGGTGCAAGCCCACGCGGCACCTGCCACCGCTCGCTTCGCTCCGTGAACCTCACAACGGCAGCGCGGCTTGCGAGGCGGCCGTCGCCGGCCGCGGCGGCGGGTGATACGTCAGATCGTCGTCGATCCGCGCGCCCGACGCGAGCGGCGCGCGGCGCACGAGCTCGCCGGCTTCGAGCGAGGCGACGGCCTGACCATCGATGTAGAGCACCGCGTTGCCGACGATCGCCGGGACGCGCGGGCCGGGCGACAGCACGCCGACGAGGTTGAGCGGATCGGTCGCCGCGACTCGCGCGACGTCGGGCGCGTGGCCGGGCTGGCGGGCGGCGCGCAGCTCGTCGAGCGCCTCGGGCAGCGCGAACTGCTCGCCGACGAAACCGGTGACGAACCGGCCGCCGCGGATCTCGCCGCGCGCTTCGAGCCGGCGCAACGCGACGAGCAGGTCGCGCCACGGCGGCAGGCTGGACTCGCGCGCGAGCAGGTCGCGAAACACCACGCCGTAGCGCGCGAGCAGCTGACGCGCCGAGGCCTCGGCGTCGTGCTCGGTCGGCGCGACCGCAAGCAGCGACCACCGGCCCGCCGCGGTCGGCAGCGAGCGCAGCGCGTGACCGGGCCGCTCGCGATCGCGCGTGCGCGCGCGCTTGATCGCCTCTTGCCACTTGCGCACCGGAGGTAGCGCCGCGACGATCGAGCGCCCGGCTGGATCGAACGGGCTCTTGACCTCGCCGCGGCGGCGATCGACGAGCACCCGCAGGCTCGCAAAACCGTCGGCCGTCGCGACGCCGGCGCCGACGAGCTCCCACAGCGCGTCCTCGAGCGCGTCGGGCGCGGCGTCGACCGCGGTCACGAGATCGGCGAGAAACGACGCGCCGTGCGCCGCGAGGTAGTCGCGCACGCGCGCGGCGAGCGGGCTCGGCTCGGGCGCGTCGTCGAGCTTCGCGACCGCCGCGGCCGCGCGCAGCCAGCCGGCGTCGCGGCGCAACATCAGCGCGAGCGGCGCCGAGCGCGACGGCGCGTTGCGAACGACCCGCGTTTCGTCGTCGGGCGCACCCTCGGGTGCCTCGATCTTTCGCGGCGAGAGCCGGCACCACACGATCTGACCGGCGAGGCACAGCTGATCGAGCCAGCTCGGGTCGTAGCCGTGCAAGCGCGCCGGCAACAGCTCGCGTTCCCACGCGCCGGCGGCGGTCTCGAAGCCTTGCAGCTGCTCGAGCACGCGCGCGAGGCCATCGGCGCCGATCAGTTGCGTGTGACGCGCGACGCGCTGCCAGCGCAGCATGAACCGCATCAGCGCGGCCGCGCTCACCGGCTCGATCTCGCGCCGCAGCTTCGCGAGCGTGAGGCGATGGATGCGCGCGAGCACGCGGCGGTTGCACCACTGGCGGTCGACGAGCTCGTCCGCATCGGCGAGCGCCTCGCGCACGGTGCGCGGACCCGTGGTGCTACCCGAGGGAAGCGCCGCAGGCGCGTTCCCCGAGTGGACGGAAGCCCCGGCAACGGCGAAGCCGTGGCGCAGCGCAGCCGGGTCGTCCCCGCAGGCGACGACGGGTCTGAAGGTGCCGCGCAGGATCGCGCCGTCGGACTCGAGCGCGAGCAGCGCCGTGATCACGTCGACGAGCGGTAGCCCGAGCTCGTCGGCGAGCCCGCGCGAGGTTTGCGGGCCGCGATGATCGAGATGACCGCCGACGATCTTCACGATGGCGGCGCTCCGCGCCGACTCGGCGTCGATCGCATCTCCCGGGCGCGTGCCCGGGAATGCCGCGAACGCCGGTGTCGCGATCATCGGCGATGCTTCGACACCTTCGCCCAGGATCGCGCGCGCGGCGCCGAGCCGCTCGGTCGCGACCCACGCGGCGCGATCGTCGTCGCCGACTCGCCAGCGCAGCCGGCATGCGCGGCCGGTCGCGGCGAGCGCGTCGAACCAGTCGCGTGCGCCGGGCGCCAGCGCCTCGCCGAATCGCTCGGGCACGAGCCACAACGCGAGCAGTGCGTCGTGCAACTCGTCCGCGTCGCGGACGGTCGGCGCGACTTCTTGCTCGGCGGCCGCGATCGCGGCGGGATCGAGCGCGGCGCTGGTCTCGGCGACCTGTGCCGGCAGCCCGCGGCGCAGCTGGACGGCGCGCGTGCGGCGCTCCTCGAGTGGCGCGTCGTCGAGGTACGCGTACGGGTTCGCGTTGATTAGCTCGTGCGACAGCGGCGACGGCTCGACCGTGTCGCGCGCGAGCACCTGGATCTCGCCGCGCTCCAGCTGCTCGAGCAGGCCGCGTAGTCCGACCGCATCCATCGCCTCGACCAGGCAGTCGCGCACGGTCTCGGCGACGAGCGGATGGTCGGGCACCTCGCGTGGCCCGACGATGTTCTCCGCGCACGCCTGCGCTTGCGGGAACACGACCGACAGCACGTCGGCCGCGCGCATCTTGATCAGATGAGGCGGGACCTTCTTGCCGCCCTTGCGGCGCAGCACGGTCAGCGCGCGCGTCACGTTCCACCGCCAGCGGATCTCGAACATCGGGCGATCGAGCAGCGCCTGGATCAGAGTCTCTTCGCTCGTCTCCGACGGTACGAACGCGAACACGCTGTCGAGCTGGAAGCTGTGCGGCTGGCCGAGCGAGATCACGATGCCGTCGTCGGTCGCGGCCGCCTGTAGCTCGAAATCGAACGTGCGGCAGAACTTCTTGCGCAACGCGAGGCCCCACGCGCGGTTGATGCGCCCGCCGAGCGGCGCGTGCAGCACGAGCTGCATGCCACCGCCCTCGTCGAAGAAGCGCTCGGCGACGATCAGATCCTTGCGTGGCAGCGCACCGAGCGCCGCACGCGCGGCGGCGAGATATGCGACCGCTTGCTGCGCGGCGCGCGCTGGCATCGAGGACTCGTCCGCGAGCCAGCGCGCGAGGTCGTCGGGGTCTTCACCTCGACCGAGCCGGGCGTCGAACTCGGCGCGCAGGTCGCTGACCTCGTCGGACAGCTCGCGCGTGCGCGCCGGCGCTTCGCCGAACCAGAACGGGATGGTCGGCGGCAAGCCGTGCGCGTCCTCGACGAGCACGCGGCCGGCTTCGATCCGCCGGATCCGCCACGACGTGTTGCCGAGCTGGAAGATGTCGCCGGCCGAGCTCTCGATCGCGAAGTCCTCGTCGATCGTGCCGACCGGCGTCTCCTCGGGCCACTGCACGACCGTGTAGTTGTTGTTGTCGGGGATCGCGCCGCCGCAAGTCACCGCGGCGAGCCGCGCGCCGCGCCGCGCGCGCAGCATGCCGCCCACGCGATCGCGATGCACGTACGCGCCGGTACGGCCGCGGCGATCGCTCACGCCTTCGCTCAGCATCGCGAGCAGCTGCTCGAGCTTGCCGTCGTCGAGCGACGCGTACGGCGTCGCGCCGCGGATCAACGCGGCGAGGTCGGCCTCGGGAAGATCTTCCGCCGCACACGCCGCGACGATCTGCTGCGCGAGCACGTCGAGCGGCGCGTCGCGCAGCTCGATCGCATCGAGGTTGCCGCGGCGCACGCCGCGCACGAGCGCCGCGCACTCGAGGAGCTGATCGCGCGTGAGCGCGAACATGCGCCCCTTGGGGGTCGCCCCCAGCTGGTGGCCGCTGCGGCCGACGCGCTGGAGCAGCGTCGCGATCGAGCGCGGCGAGCCGAGCTGGACGACGAGATCGACCGCGCCGACGTCGATGCCGAGCTCGAGCGACGCGGTCGCGACCGCGCACTTCACGAGACCATGTTTCAACTTCTGCTCGGCCGCGAGCCGCAGGCTGCGCGACATCGAGCCGTGGTGCGCGACGACATGTTCCTCGCCGAGCCGCTGCTCGAGCGCCGCCGCCGCGCGCTCGACCAGGCGCCGCGTGTTGACGAACACGATCGTCGAGCGATGCTGCGTGACCAGCTCCGCGATCCGATCGTAGACGCGCCCGAACTGCTCGTTCGACGCGACCGCGCCGAGCTCGTCGTCGGTGATCTCGATCGCCAGATCGAGCTCGCGGCGATGCCCGGTGTCGACGACGTGCGGCAGCGGCCGGTTCGTTCCCACGAGCAGCCGCGCGATCCGCTCGATCGGCCGCTGCGTCGCAGACAGCCCGACGCGAACGGGCGCGCGCCCGATCGTTTGCACCACCAGGCGATCCAACCGCTCGAGCGACAGCGCGAGGTGCGCGCCGCGCTTGTCGCCGGCGATCGCGTGGATCTCGTCGACGATCACCGTGCGCACTTGTCCGAGCGCCGACCGGCCACGAACTGTCGTGAGCAGGATGTAGAGCGACTCGGGCGTCGTGACCAGGATGTGCGGCGGGCGTTTCGCCATCTTCGCGCGCTCGCTGTCCGGCGTGTCCCCGGTCCGGACAGCGACCCGGATGTCCGGAAACCGGACACCAGATTTCGTGGCGCGCTCGGACAGCTCGGACAGCGGCCCTTCGAGGTTGCGCTGGACGTCGTTCGACAGCGCCTTGAGCGGCGAGATGTAGAGGATCTGCGTGTGATCGGGCAGTGGCGTCCCGGAACCTGCGACGCCGCGGCGCACGAGATCGTCCAAGCACGCCAGGAATGCCGCGAGCGTCTTGCCCGATCCGGTCGGTGCCGCGATCAGGACGTCTTCACCCGCCGCGATCTTCGGCCAGCCGGCGCGCTGTGCGTCGGTCGGCGCGCCGAACCGCTCGCGAAACCAACCGGCGACCAGCGGGTGGAACGCATCGAGCATCGAGCGTCCGAGCCTACCGCAACCTGAGCGGATGTGCAGCGCCTCGCGAGGCCGCTAGCCGAGCCGATCCCGGTTGCGACCATAATGATAGAGGACCTGGTCGTCGTCGTAGCGATACGCGCGGCCGACCGGGCAGGCGTCGCGCACGGCGAGCCACGCCTGCCACGCGCCGGGACCGCGGGTTGCCTGCGCGTGGGCGAGCGCGTCGAGGCACGGCGCGCCGCATTCGCACGGCCGCACGAGCGGCGGGCGCGGCGGCGGCGGCTCGCCGGGCTCGACGATCACGGCGCGCAGCGCGAACCATGGCCCGAACACCGGATGGATCACGAGCCCGGTCGGCGCGAGCGCGCCGAGCCCGGTCGCGACCGCGAGGCGCTGCAGCGGCGGAAACGCGCCGTCGTGGCCGCGGCGGTGACCGAACCACACGCGCGCGTCGGTGTCGGCCGTCGCGCGCGCGATCGCGGCCTCGGTGTAGCGATCGAGCGGATGATCGGCCGAGGCGAGCTCTGGATCCGCGCGGCGCGCCGCGCCGAACCGCGGCCACAACGCGCGCGTGTTGCCGACGAGCCAGCCGCTGCGCCGCGCCGGGTCGACGAAGAGGTCGATTCCAGCGCGCGCCGGATCGAACGCGTGCACGAGATCGAAGCCGGCTTCGGCGAGCACGTCGGCGTCCACGCCGAGAGCGTGTCACATCTGGCCCGCATTGTTCACGAGCGCCATCGGCTCGGTCAGTCGTCGGGACAGACCGGCTTGCAGCCGGTCTGTCCCGCGAGCTCGCACATCTCGGCGGCGCCGATCGTGCGCGCGAGCACGTGCACGTTGTCGATGCCGCCGACGAACGGCTCGCCGACGGTGACACCGCTCGTGCCCGGTGCGTCCGCGTTCCACTGCTCGTCGGAATCGAGCTGATAGCAATGCGCCGGCGAGCCGTCGAAGTAGACCGCGACCGTGGTCGTCGTCGGATCGTACGTGCACCCGACATGGGTCCACGTACCGGTCGCGAGCTGGATGCCGTCGAGGCCGGTGTCGTCGCTGTCGGCGTAGTACGTGCCGATCGTGCAGCGCACGCCGCCGTCGTGATGGACCTCGATCGAGTACTGCGGATGCGAGACGACCTGGTACGAGTCGTCGGGCGCGGGCAGCTGCGCGAGATCGATCCATGCTTCGATGCTGAACGCGCCGTCGGTCGTCACGTCGATGCTCGGGCTCTCCGCGACGTGGGTCTGCGACGACTCGTTGAACTGCGCCGCCGCCTCCTGCGCGCGCGTCATCGGCACGACATTCGCGACCGTCGCGTCGTTGTGGTCGGGCCCGGAGTCGGTGCCGAGCGTCGTCGCGCTGTTGAAGTCGAGGCACAGCTCGAGCCCGCTCGGGTCGGCGCGCTCGCAGGTCGGCGACGGAGCCATCCCGGAGCCCGAGCCCGGGCCTCCGCCGCCGCGCTGGCCGCTGCCTCCGGGTTGGTCCTGCATCCCCGGCGTGAAGGCACACCCGCCCGCGATCACGACTGCAGCGAGCCAGTTACGCATGTGGCTCGGTTCATCAGCAACTCCGGGGCCACGCTACACGCGCTCGAACCCCACGTCGTTGCGCAAGTTGTGTGGGACTCGCACCGTTGAATGGGTGGGGGACGCTACCTCGGGTACGCTCCTCGTCGTGCCCGCGCGCCTCCATCACGAGCGGATCGCGTCGCCGGCCGCGACCCGGTCGCTCCTGCTCACCCACGGGATCTACGGCGCCGGCGCGAACCTCCGCGCGGTCGCGCGCCGCGTCGTCGAGCGTCGGCCCGACTGGGGCATCGTGCTCGTCGACCTGCGCGGCCACGGGCGATCCGAGCTCGGGCCGCCGCCTCACGATCTCGCAGCGTGTGCCGACGATCTCCGCGCGCTCGCCGGCGCGCTCGGGGGCGTCGAGGCGATCGCCGGCCACAGCTTCGGCGGCAAGGTCGTGCTCGTCGCCCGCGAGCAGATGCGTCCGCGCCAGACCTGGGTCCTCGACTCGACGCCGAGCGCGCGTCCGGGCTTGGGGGACGAGGCGAACACCGTCGTGCGCGTGCTCGAGCTGATGGAACGGCTGCCGCGCACGTGGCCACGCCGCGACGACTTCGTGGCCGCGGTCGTCGCGGACGGCCATCCCGCGTCGCTCGCGCAGTGGCTCGCGATGAACCTCGCGCCCGACGCGGCCGGGACCCTTGCGCTGCGCCTCGACCTGGCCGCGATCCGCTCGCTGCTCGCGGACTACTACGAGCGCGATCTGTGGAGCTCGCTGGAAGATCCGCGCTTCGGCGCGATCGAGGTCGTCGTCGCGGAGCGCTCCGGCACGGTGAGCGCCGCCGATCGCGCGCGGCTCGCCGCCGCGCCGCCGCATGTCCACGTCGATCTCGTCGATGCCGGCCACTGGCTGCACGTCGACGCGCCGGCGGCGGTGGTCGAGCTGTTCGCGACGCGACTGCCGTGACCGCCGTGCGCGTCAGCTCTCCGGCTCGCCCGGATCGGACCCGCCGGAGACGGTCGCGGCCTCGGACCGGTCGCGCTTGAGCTCGCGCGGCGGCAACAGCTCGGGCTCGATCTCGACCGGGCTCGCCATGAAGATCGCGGCGTCGAGCTTCTTGAACGCGCGCTTCTTGTACCAGTCGAGCGCGCGCTCGTTGTTCTCGGCGACCTCGAGCACGAGGTGGTTGAGCCCGTGCACGCGCGCGAGGTGCTGGAGCTGCTCGAGCGCGAACGAGCCGACGCCGCGCCCGTGCCAGTCGGGATGCACCGCGAGCTCCTCGACGAACAGCGGGTGCATGTCGCGCTTCTCGAAGTAGCGCGGGTTGATCCAGTTGTCGGAGCCCGACACCTCGTACGTGCACTCCGCATACGCGACGAGATCGCCCTCGACCTCGAACAGGAGCTGCTCGATGCCTTCTTCTTCGAACACCTCCTCGAACCGGCGCCGCGAGCGCGGCCGCTGGTACTCGACGGTCTCGGCGTTGACGTCGCGAAAGCTGACCTTCAGGAACTCCCACACCGCGGCGATGTCGCGCCGCTGCATGTGCCGGACCGTGATCAGCGGCCCCTTCTTGCCCTTGCCGCGCTTGGTGACGACGCGCGGCCGCTCGTCGGCCTGGGCGACCACGTGCTGCGCGCCGGTCTTGCGCGTGCTGCGCTTGCGGGCCATCGCCCGCAATCTACAAGAAGTTACGACCCGACGCGCGCGACCAGCGCCTGCACTTGCTCGACGAACGCCGCGCGGTGGTAGCGCTCGAACTCGGTCCACGTCGTGAACGTGGCCGGATCGGCGCGGTCGACGAACAGCTTGCCGTGCAGGTGGTCGACCTCGTGCTGGTAGGTGCCGGCCTTGAGGCCGTGCACGACCTCGTCGATCGGCTTGCCGTGGCGGTCCCAGGCCTGCACGCGCAGGTGGACGTGCCGCTTCACCATCCCGCGCAGGTTCGGGACGCTCAGGCAGCCCTCGTAGTTGTCGAACTGCTCGTCGTCCACCGGGGTCAGGACGGGGTTGACGAGGATCGTCAGCGGGATGGGCGGCTTGTACGGGTAGCGCGGGTTGTTGCGGACCTCGATCGCGCAGATGCGGACCGGCTCGTAGACCTGGATCGCGGCGAGCCCGGCGCCGTCGGCGTCGTGCATCGTCTCGACCAGGTCGTCGATGAGCTGCTGCATCGCGGGTGCCGCGAGCTGTTCGCGCGTCACCTCGCGAGCGACCTGGCGCAGGACTGGATGACCGATCTGGGCGATCTTGCGGATGGCCATATCGGTGCAGTCTAGCGCGAGGTCAGCGCCCCGCCGATCTCACTCCTGGTCGTGGCGCTCGAGATGGACGACCGGCACGTGGCTGAGGTCGCCGAACCGGCTCAGGAAGGAGTCGCCCTCGTGCCAGACGCGCGGACGGGCCGCACCCGCCGGGATCGTCGCCGGCCACTTGATCGTCGTGAACAGCTCGAAGTTGACCGTCGCGGACGCACACGAGTCCATCGTGAAGTTGTTCGACGCGTCGATCGTGCCGGCCTGCATCGAGGCGCCCGTGAACGTGCCGTTGAACGTGCTCGTGCCGTTCGCGGCGGCCTTACCCGTCCACGTCGTGACCGCGAACTTCGAGGTGGCGGTGCCGTCGTACAGGTAGCCCTGGGTCGGCTTGATGCTGACCGTGCCGTCGCCGTTATCGGTGATGCCGTTGACGATGTCGAAGCCGGCGCCCCAGGCGTCGTCCTGGTCCATCTGCCACGAGCCGGTGATCGGCGGGCCGGTGAACTTGCCGGCTTCCGCCGTCGAGAACGCGCCGCTGCCGCTATCGATGAGGCCGAAGAAGATGCCGACGGACATGTCGGTGCTGATCCCGGTGACGACCTCGAACACCTCGAGCTGGTTCGTCATCGTGTCGACCTGGGCGGTGAGCGCCGCGGCCGAGCCAGTGCCCGAGCCGCCGAGCCCGACGCCCGAGCCGAGGCCCGCGATGTCGGCGCTCGACAGCGCGCACGTCAGCGCGTCGACCATGACCGGCGAGTCCTTCAGGACCACGCTGCCATCTGTCTTGCCTCCTCCTCCGCCGCCGCACGCGACGACATAGAGAGCTCCCGAAAACATTCCACCGACGGTAAGGAGAGAATAGATCCGCTTGTGCACGTCTGACCTCTTGGTTTAGGGCGCGCGGACATTACCTCAAATCTGGGGCGGTCTGTGAACTCGCAGTGCATGACCGAAAGTGGGATCCGCGCGCATCAGGTTCACCCCCCGCTGGCCGTCGCGGTCGTGACGGAATCCACATCGAGTCCAATGGCTTCCTCGACGGAGACCAGCCCGGCGGCGCGCACCAGCGCGGCCAGCTCGCGGTGAATCCGGCGCGGCCACAGCGGGCCACCATAGATAAAGCCGGTATATGCCTGGACGAGCGTCGCGCCGGCGCGGATGCGGGCCCACGCGTCGTCGCCGCTCGCGATGCCACCGACCGAGACGAGGATCAAGCGCGTACCGACACGTGTCCTCAGCCTACGCAGGACCTCGAGCGAGCGCGCGGCCAGTGGCGCACCCGACAGTCCGCCGGCTCCGAGCGCGGCGACGCGATCAGACGGTGTGACCAACCCGACGCGCGAGATCGTGGTGTTGGTCGCGATGATGCCGTCGAGCCGGAGCTCGAGCGCGAGGTCGGCGATCGCGTCGATGTCGGCATCGGCGAGATCGGGCGCGATCTTGACGAGCAGCGGCACGCGGCGCAGCGGCGACGCGAGATCGCACGCGGCGCGCACGGCCTCGAGCAGCGGCCGCAGCTTGTCGACCGCTTGCAGGTCGCGCAGGCCGGGCGTGTTCGGCGAGCTGACGTTGACGACGAGGTAGTCGGCGAGCGGCGCGAGCGCCTCGGCGCTGCGCGTGAAGTCGGCGATCGCGTCGGCCTCGGCGACGCGCTTGGTCTTGCCGATGTTGATGCCGACCGTGCCGGGCGCGCGGCGCGCGAGCCGCTGCGCCGCGGCCGCCGCGCCGTGGTTGTTGAAGCCCATGCGGTTGACGAGCGCGCGGTCGCGCGGCAGCCGGAACAGGCGCGGCTTGGGGTTGCCGGGCTGCGCCTCGGCGGTGATCGTGCCGGCCTCGACGTAGCCGAAGCCGAGCGCGAGCAACGCGGCGATGCCCTCGGCGTCCTTGTCGAAGCCGGCGGCGAGGCCGAGCGGGCCGGGCAGCTCGCGCCCGAACGCGTGCACGCGAAGCGCCGGATCGCGCGGCGCGAGCAGGCGCGCGACGAGGCCGCGCATGCCGGGCACCGCGACGAGCGCGCGCAGCAGCGCGAACGACACGCGATGCGTGCCCTCGGCCGGCAGTCGCGACAGCACGAGCCAGTACAGGAACCGGTACATCGGCGCGAACTCTACAAGAGCTGCGACAGAAACGTACGTGCGCGCACGACGATCGGCTCGCCGCGCGCGAAGCAGCTGGCGCGCTCGGATGGCAGGTCGATCACGACCTGGAACGCATGCGGCGCGCGTAGCTGCTCGTGGAAATAGCCCAGCGCGGGCGAAGTCGACCTCGCGCTTGCGCTTGTCACGGATGTAGCGCAGCTCTGTCGAGCACGACGCGTTTGCGCTCGCGCAGGCGATCGAGCTCGAAGCGCTGCGCGATCGCGCGCTCGAGGAGGTGCTGTGCTATTCGTGCGCAGTGGTGAAGACAAACGACAAGCTGCCGCCGCAGCAGTCGCGGCGGCTGGGATCCTGGCGCGGCTTGCTGATCTTCTTTGGTGCGTTGCTGCTCGTCACCGCTGGCATTGCAGCGTTCTTCATCTACGCGGCACGCCACATCCGATAGATCTCACGTCGCGGGCGCGAGAAAACTACTCTCGCGATCTCCTGATGTGCACGGTATGACAGACCGGGCAGCGCGGAAGCCAGCGCGCGATCGCGCGTGCGAAAGCGAGACGGATCGTGACGAGCGAGTCGTGAAAACGGGGCAGCCCGTCCATCGGACCATCTTGCGTAGAGCGTGAGAAAGTACCGACCATCTTACGATCGCGGCGTACATGGTCCAGTAAGCTTTGCGTCCGTGGCCGAGTTCGTGTTCGCGACGTGCGCGCCCGGCATCGAGGCGATGCTCAAGCTCGATGTCGCGCGGCTGCGGCCCGAGCTGCGGTTCGCGTACTCGCGGCCGGGCCTGGTCACGTTCAAGTGCGAGCACGCGGTGGCGCCGGACGACGCGCCGGCGAGCGCGTTCGCGCGGGTGTGGGGGCGCTCGATCGGGCCGGCGCGCGATCCGGGTGATGCCGCGCATCAGCTCGCGCTGGTCGGCGCGCAGCGGGTTCACGTCTACGCGCGCGACGCCGAGGTCGAGCTCGCGCCGTGGCAGGACGCGGTGACCGCGCGCCTCGGCGTGCCGGCGGGAGTCGCGCAGCGCGGCGAGCTCGTCGCCGATGTCGTCGTGTCGCCGGGCGAGCCGGCCTGGCTCGGCCTGCATCGCGCCGACGCGCATCATCTGATGTGGCCGGGCGGCGCGATCGCGGTCGACGTGCCGGCCGACGCGCCGAGCCGCGCGTACGGCAAGCTCGAGGAGGCGATCGCGTGGGCGGAGCTGCCGATCGCGCGCGGCGACGTCGCGGTCGAGCTCGGCGCGGCGCCGGGCGGTGCGCTGTACGCGCTCGCGCGCCGCGGCGTCGAAGCGTGGGGCGTCGATCCGGGCGAGCTCGCGCCGCAGGTCGCGGCGCTGCCGAACGTGCACCACCTGCGCGTCAAGATCGGCGCGCTGCGCTGGGAAGATCTGCCCGCGCGCGTCGACTGGCTGCTCGTCGACGTCAACCTCGCGCCGCAGGTCGCGCTGCACGAGACGCTGCGGTTCGCGCCGCGGCTGCGCGGCTCGCTGCGCGGCGCGGTGATCACGCTCAAGATGAACGAGCCCGCGTTCGTGCGCGAGCTGCCGGCGCTGGCCGCGCGCATCGCCGAGCTCGGCCTGCCCGACGTGCGCATGCGCCATCTGCCGTCGAATCGCCGCGAGATCTGTGCGGTCGCGGTCAGGGAGCCGCGCAGCGATCGCGGCTGAAGTCGATCGCCTGCCACGGGATCTCGGCGGTGGAGAGCGCGGTGTGGCGATGCGCGAGCACGGTATCGGGCGAAACGACGAACGTCGCGGCGGCCTCGCCGAGCAGGTCGAGGATGACCATGTCGTCGAAGCCGGTCGAGCCGCCGGCTTGACCGAGCACGGCCTCGCTGCCCGCAAACGCGACGGTGGTGGTCGGCGTCACGCCGGGCGCGGCCGCGCTGCCGTCGGTCTGGCCCGCGGTCATCGCGATCGTGCCGCGCTCGACCGCGAACGGAGTCGACACCACTTCCCATCCCGCTGCGAGGTTCGGGCCCGGCGCGTCGCGATCCAGGAGCGCCGAACCGTCGGGCGCGATGTCGGCGGCGAGCATGAGGCCGTTCGCCGTCTCCGACGCCGTGTTGTCCGCGGTGTAGCTCGCGAGCACGATCTCGCCGGCGGCCGGCCCCGGCCCGGTGATCGCCTGATCGGTCGTGGCCGTGTCGAGCGTGGCGGTGCCGCGCTGCACCGACGTGCCCGTCATCGTGACGATCTGCCAGCCGACGGTCACGCCAGCGGTGAACGTGTCGAGCTCGAGCGTTTGCGGGTCGGTCAGCGTGCCGCGCACGAATTCGTTGTCGCCCCAGCCGGTGCCGACGTCGCCGGTGACGCCGTCGAGCAGGACGAAGCTCGATGCGAGATCGACCGCCTGGGTCAGCGTCACGGTGGTCGGCGTTCGCGCGGTACCGCGCCGGACCTCGACGCCGTCGCTGAACGTCACGATCGTCCACTGCACGGTGATCACGCCGTCGCTGGCCGCATAGTCTGTGCCGGCGGTCGTGCGCTGGCAGTCGAGAGCAACCGCCGACAGCATGCACATCACGCCGCCGTACGTCGGCGACGGCTCGGCCTCGGCGAGCGACGTGAACAGGATGCTGCTCGCGATCGGCACCGACATCGCAATCGAGAGGTCGCTCGTCGGCGCGCCGAGCACGATCTGCCCACCCGTGATCGCGGAGAGGGTGGGATGTGCGGCGGCAGGCGTGCACGGCACGGCATCTACCTGCTCGGCATCGGTGCGATCCACGGACGCGAAGTGCAGCCGCCCGCACGCCGCGATCGCCAGTAGAAGCCCCGCCGCCCGCCGCATGCTCAGCGCGCGTAGCTCTGCAGCGCGCTCGGCCGGTGCGGGCGCGCCGAGCGGTCGCGATACGCGCGCTCGAACTCTTCCCACGTCATCCGCGCGCCGAGCGGCGGCGGCGGATCGATCTGGATGAACGCGCTGTCGCGGATGCGGAGCGCGCGCACGCGCGCGAGCACGGCATCGACGTCGGTCGCGCCGACGGTGCGGCCGAGCACCACGAGCGCGGCTTCGAGCGCGCGCGGCGACACCGGGATGCCGCTCTCGTCTTCCTTGCGGAACTCGCGCGCGGCGAGCGCGGCGCGCGTGATCGCCCACGACGGGCTCGCGGTCGCGTTCGCGATCTGCTCGAACCGGCCGGCCTCGAGATCGAGGAACGCGGCGCGCTCGTGGGCGACCTCGGCAGTCGCGCGCACGGTCGGCGTCTGCTGCGCGACGATGCGATCCATCGTCTCGATCAGCTCGGCCGCGATCGCGCCGTTCGGGCCGAGGCGCGCGGCTTCCTTCGCGTATGGATGCGCGTCGACGTGGCGGCCTTGCCCGGCGAGCGCGCGCGCCATCGCGTGCAAGCCGACGATGCGCGCGTCGCGCGGCGTGCGCGGATCGATCAGCTGCTTCGCGACCTGCTCGCATTCGACGAACTCGCCGACGCGGTACAGCGCGGTCGCGAGCGCGACGAGCATCTCGACGTCGGTCGAGCCGGCCTTGACCGCGCGCCGGCCGGCATCGACCGCGATCTCCTCGCGCTCGGCGCGCAGCGCGACGACCGCGAGCAGCGCCCAGTCGTCGGCGGAGCGAAACCGGCGCGACGCGTACTGCAGGATCGGCACGGCCTGCGCGTGGTGGCCGGTCTCGGCGAGCACGCGGCCGATCAGCCGCGGCGCCTCGCCGCGCTCGTGTGCCGCGAGCACGCGCACCGCCTCGAGGCCGTCGCCGTAGCGCGCGAGCGCGACCGCGAGCGACTGCGCGCGCTTCGCGTTGCCGGGCTCGCACGCGGCGGCCCACGCCAGGTGCTGGATCGCGGCGTCGAGGCGATCTTCGCTCGCCGCGACGAGCCCGGCGTCGAACGCGGCATCGCCGTCGATCGGGATCGTGATGCCGGCGGATCGCCACGGCGGCGTCAGCTCGGCGATCGCCTGCGCGCGTTCCTTCGCGGTCGCGGCGTGCACGGCGCGGCACGCGACGTCGAACGCCTCGTTCGGGCGGCCGAGCGCGAACAAGCCCTTCGCGACCGCGAGCCACGGCCCCATCACGCCGCTCGGGTTCGCGAGCGCGGCCTGCCAGTGGACGTCGAGGTGATACGACGGCGCGCCGGCAGCCGACGCGGCGACCGACCACGCGAGCGCCGTGCCGCCGGCCTCGACCGCGCGCACGCAGCGCTCGAACAGGTGCGCGGCCGGCTCGTACAGCGATGCGTCGTTCGTGATTCCGGCGGCGAGATCGTGCGCCATGCGCAGCTCCCAGCCGGTGCGCTCGTCGCCGCGGAGCAGGCGCTGCACGTTCGGCAGGCCTTCGATGAGGCCGTCGAGATACGCGCCGTGCTCGGCCTCGAGATCGAGCGCGCGCTCGACGCGCAGGAGCCAGGTGTCGAGCAGCCACTCGGGCGCGCCGGCGAGCCGCTCGATCACGGCGAGCAGCGCGCGGATCGCGGCGGGCTCGAGCTGGTAACGCGCGCGGCGCACGAGGTGCAGCGCCTCGGTCGCGACGTGGCGGTACGCGCCGGCGATCGGCGATGGCTGCGCGGTCGCCTCCGCGAAGTACTGCACGAGCGCGACCGCGAGCGCGAGCAGTGCGCCGGCGGCGTGCCCGTCGCGATCCTTCGTCGGCGGCACGAGCGCGGCCCACCATTCCTGCGCGAGCGCGTCGGCATCGGCGAGCGTGTCGTGATCGGGGCGGGCGAGCCGCGCGAGGATCGCCGCCGACGCGCCCTGCGGCAGCGGCAGCGCGGCGATCAGATCCTTCAGCCAGCGCGCGTCGGCCGCGATCGGCTTGACGTCGCCGAGCGCGCGTCGGATCACCGGCGTGTCCATGCCGGGCACGAAGTCGGCGAGGTCGCGTGCGGCGAGCTGTGCGAGCCGCTTCGCGCCGCGATCGAGCCGGCGCTGCACGACGCGCTCCCAGTCCGCGGCCGGCTTGGTCGCCGCGATGCGCAGCACGCGATGGACCTCGGCCTCGAGCCGGCTCTCGCCGCGGCGCAGCTGCGCGATCTGGATGTGATCGATCGCGCCGTCGAGATCGCCGGCGAGGATCAGCGCGCGCGCCGCGGCGAGCCGCGCCTTGCCATCCCCGAGCTGGCCGGTGCCGTCGAGCCCGGCGCAGTGTTGCACCGCGACGCGCGCCTGATCTTCGCGCCCGACCGCGAGCAGCGACTCGATCATGATCTGCGCGTCCTCGTCGTCGGCGATGCGGCCGCGGGCGAGCCCGACGATCGCGCGCCCCGGGTCACCGCGATAGTAGCCTTCCCACGCGTACGCGCGCGCGAGCAGGCCGGCGTCGATCTTCCAGTGCGAGATGCGCTTCTCGGCCCACGCGAACGCCTCCTTCGTCGGCGCGTCCTGCGGCAGCTTGCCGAGCGCGTCGTCGGCGAGCTCGATCGCCTCGGCGAGCCGGCCGATGTCGAGGTGCACGAACGCGATCAGCAGCGCGGCGTGATGCGGCGCTTGCCAGTCGTTCGCGGGCAGCTTGCCGGCGGCCGCGCGCTCGAGGATCTCGCGGCAGCGATACTGCGCTTCGGCGAACGCCTGGCCGGGCCGGCCGACCTGGCGCAGCCGGCGCACGCAGTCGAGGTGCGCGGCGCCGAACTCGGGCGCCGCGACCGTCGCGCGATCGGCCCAGCGATAACTCTCCTCGCGGCGACCGACGTCGGCGAGCTGCACCGAGTAGTTGTGGCAGGCGTACGGATTCGCGGGCATCAGGCTCGCCGCGATGCCCTGATGGCGCACGCCCATGTTCTCGTACGGGCGCTCGGCGGCGAACGGCTCGCCCCAGATCGACAGGTGCGGCTTGCCGTACATCGGCGCTTCGGCGAGCAGCGGCAGGATCTCGCGGCGATCGGCGGCGCCCGTCATCAGCCGCGTGACGTACAGGTTGCGGCGCGCGACCGGGTGGGTGGCGTCGAGCTCGAGGATCTTCGGATCGAGCGTGCGCGCGGCCGCGCCCGAGATCTCGGCGAGCACGCGCAGATACGGGATCGCGAGCTTGGGCAGCGGCGACAGCAGCGACGGCGGGATCTGCGTGACGTCCGATGCCGGGCGCAGCGACAGCATCGCGCCGGCCTTCGCGAGGCGCTCGCCCGCGGCGCGCAGATCGTCGGCGGTGAACTCGGGCAGCGGCGCGACCGCGGGCAGGCGGCGGCGCGCGAGCCATTGCGCGAGGCACTGCCCGAGCTGGCGCGATAGCGGGACGTCGGCGCTCGCGGTCCACTCGTCGGTCTTGCCGTTCGGCAGGCGCGCGCGCAGCAGCGCGGCTTGCGGCCGCGCGCGGTCGGCGCTGACCTCGAACCACAGGACCTCGTGGCGGCGCGCGATCCGGAACAGCCAGTCGATGCTGTCCTCGATCGCGGGGTGATTGCCGTCGAGCAGGCGGCCGTCGTCGTCGACCATGCGGTCGTCGTCGTCGCCGAGCGTGACGACCGGATGGCGCAGGAAGTGATCGAACACGATCAGCGAGATCAGGCGCGCGAGGTATGCGGTCGTCTGCGCCTGCTGCAGCGGCACCACGAGCGTGCTCGCGAGGAACGTCGCTCGGTGCGGATACGGCAGCGGCATGCGCGCGGGTCAGGATACCGCGGCGGGCTCGTCGACACGCTCGATCAGTGCGTGATTCCGAGGTCTTTGGCGAGGCGGTCGGCCTCGTCGTGCCGGCCGCACGCCGACAGCGCCTTCCACGCCGCGAACCGATCCGCGCGCGGGTTGCCGGCCGCGGCCAGCGGCGCCGCAGCGTCGCACGCGGCTTTCGGATCACCGGCGGCGAGCGCGGCCTCGACCACGAGCGCGCGGGCCTCGTGCGTATCGCGGTTCGCGAGGTTCAGCTTCGCGAGCACGAGCGCGCGCGCCGGATCTTTACCCGGCCCGACGTAGAAGCGAGCGGCGTGATCGGCGAACGCGAGCGGGAGCGCGGTCACGTAGCGTTCCCACGCCGCGCGGGCCTCGTCGGCGAGCTCGCCGTGGCCGAGCTGCACGGCCAGCCCGAGCAGCGCGGGGTGGCGATGGCTGCCGAGCTCGGCCTCGACGAGCTGCTTCGCGCCGGCGGTGTCGCCGGTCGCGATCATCGTCTGCGCGAGGTGCGTGGTCGATTCGAGCGTCGGCAGGCGGCGCCGCGCCTCGGCGAAGAATTCACGCGCGGCGGCCATGTTGCCCTGCAGCTCGTAGATGCGGCCCCACTGGAACAAGAGGTAGTTGAACAGCTCGGGCGACGGGCTGTTCACGACCGCCGCCGCCTTCGGCATGATCGCGAGCGCGTCGTCGAGCTTACCGGCGGCTGCGAGCCCGCCGGCCTGTTGCACGAGGTTGGACGTGCTCGCTTCCATCGCCACCGCCGCGTCGCGCACGGGCTGCGAGCGCTCGAGATGACCGGTCGCCTCGTCGATCGTCGCCTCGAGCCCTTGCCATTCACTCGCATCCTTGACGAGCCGCTTCAGCTTCGCGAGCGCCGCGCGCGCGTCGTCGAAGCGATGCACGCGCGACAGCGCGACGACGCGCCAGTGCCACGCCTCGGGCTCCTTCGGCGCCTTGTCGCTCCATGCCTTGGAGCGGTCGAGCGCCTCGAGATAGTCCTCGAGGTCGCCGCGGATCGACGCCCGCTCGAGCAGCGTCGCGAGGAACAACCCGACCTGGCGATCGTCGCTGCGCAGTCGCGGCAACCGTTTGTCGATCGCCTGCATCTTGTCGAACGCGTCGATGCTCGGCGGCAGGCGCGGGACGATCCCGGACGCCGATGATGGCGATGGCGCGGCGGACGATCCGGATCCAGAGCCGATCGCCGCCGAGCCAACGTCGTCGTGATGTGCCTTGCCGCGGCAAGCCGCCGTTGCCAGCAGCGCCACGGCGAGCACGGCGCGCATCGTCAGTGCGGAGCGCCGAAGAACGGGAACGTCGTCGAGATGTCCGCGTGCGCCGAGACGCCGTCGCTGATCTTCGGTGCGAAGTTGTTCGTGAGGTCGAGTCCCGCGAGCCCCGCCGCGACCAGCGAGTACGTCACGTCCATCACGTCGTATGTCGGCGCGCGACCGCCGCAGTCCTGCACGATTCCCGGCATCAACGCGTCGAACTCGACGGCGAGGTACAGCGAGCAGGTGGTCTGGGTCGTGTCGAGGTAGAGCTGGTCGTCGGCGAGCAAGCCCGCGGCCATCGCGTAGGAACAGTCGGCCTGGTACGTCGGCGGGCTGCCCGCGAAGCACGCATGCGGCGTGTAGGTGGCATCGCCGGCAAGCATGCCGTTGTACTCGACCTGGTTACCGCAGGCCTGGCCGAGGCAGAAATGCCCGGTCCCGCAGTCCGCGTTGCGACCGCACGCCGTCGTGCCGTCGTCGCACTTGTACGCGAGGCAGTAGTCGCCTGCCGTGGTGCAGGTCTTATCGTACTGGCAGGTCATGCCGGAGCTCTTGCACTTGCCGGTGGCAGATGGATCGCCGACGGTGAGGCTACCCGTGTGCACGAAGCCCTTGTCGAGCGCGTCGAACACGGCCAGGTTGCCGACGAACAACGGGACGAACATCGTCTGCCAGTTCGAGGGCCCGGCGTCCTGGTTGTACGTGTCCTTCGCGGCGGTCTTGGCCGTACCGGCGGGGGCAAACACGTCGTTCAGCGCCGTGTTGATGGCCGGACGGCCCATGCGATCGATCTGCGTGCCGAGCGAGGGCGCGGCCGGGAAGCTGGCTGCGTCGGCGTTCGGCGCGTCGACGCTCCGAGGCGCATCGGGGGCCTTCTCGTCGTCGCCGCAGGAGGTGAGGGCGAGCACCAGTGCGGCAGCGTAGAAAATCGTTTTCGTCGTCATGACTACTGCCCCACCATGTTCGTGCTGCCCCACACGGCGAGCGTCGTCTGCCCGCTGACGTTGAGGAGCGTCTTGTCGATCTGGAGCACGATCAGCTTCGCGTTGAGGTGCGCGAAGCAGTCGTTGCTGTCGGTGGCGCACGGCGCGGCGGCGCTGGCGTTCGCGGGCTCCTGCAGCAGGCCGCGGAGCGCCCCGCCCGTCGCGTCGTCGAGCTGGGGGCAGCCCGCGGCGTCGGCGGTGAGGCCGGTGGCGTTGTCCACGGTCTTCACCGTGTCGAGGAAGCCTTGCAGGTTGAAGAAGAACGGGTCGGAGCGCAGGCCGGCGAACAGCCGGACCTTGCCCGACGCGCTCGTGATGCCGGCCGTGTTGCTCGGATCGCCCGAGACGTAGTCCTTGCTCGGGCTCGCACCGATCCAGCACGCACCGTCGGTGTTGTTATTGAACTTGCAGATCACCTGCGTCTCGGTCCCGGCCTGGCCCACGGCCATCACGCTGCTGACGTGAAACACGTAGAGGACCGACGGGCTGAACGGCATGGTTCCGTCGTCCCCCGGAGACACCGACATCGCGAGGTTCACCTTGGTCGCATCGGGCGTCATCCACACGAAGACGTCGTTGATGTCCGCCAGTGGCTCCGTGGCTAACGTCGGGCTGTCGAGGTGATCCGCCGCTTGCGAGTTGTGCGCGACGAGCAGGGCGGCGCCGCCCAGGCCCAGCGCCACACCGGCGTAGACTAGTTTCTGCAAGTGGTCCCCCTTTTTGGACTGGCGCTAAGTCTACGCGTAATCGGCCGGCGCTTGGCAATTCGCGTCGAATTTCCACGACTCACAACGTGATCTGGGTTGCGCACAGCTGTGATATTCTCGAATCGAGCGTGGGGCGCGCACTCCCTACGTCGCGATCGCCGAGGAGACACGTCCGTGGGAACGAAGCTCTACGTGGGCAACCTGAACTACAACACGACCGAAGACTCTCTCAGACAGGCATTCGGCGCGAACGGTCGGGAAGTAGCGAGCGTTTCGATCATCATGGATCGCGAGACCGGCCGCTCGCGCGGCTTCGCGTTCGTCGAGATGACGACGGCCGAAGGCGCGCAGCAGGCGATGCAAGAGCTCGACGGCCAGGAGCTCGACGGCCGGATGTTGCGCATCAATGAAGCGCGCGAGCGCGAGGCGCGTGGTCCGGGCGGTCCCGGCGGCGGTCGCCCGTTCAGCCCGCGACCGGGCGGTCCCGGCGGCGGCGGCGGCTATCGCGGCCCCGGTGGTCCCGGCGGTGGTGGTGGCGGCTTCGGAGGCGGCGGCGGTGGACCGCGCCCGGGAGGCTTCGGCGGTGGTGGTGGTGGTGGTGGTGGCTTCGGCGGTCGGCCCGCCGGTGGTGGCGGTGCCGGTGGCTTCGACGCGCGCGGCGGCGGCGGCGGAGATGGCGGCCGTCGGCGTCGCAAGGACGGCGAGCGCGAGCGCGAACGCGGTGGCGGCGGCGACGACGATCGCGCGCGCAAGAAGCGACGCATGGACGACGGCGACGATTGGTAGACCGCACGCTGCCGGACTGGATCGCGGCGCAGCTTCCCGCCGGCGCGCGCGATGTCGACGTCGAGACCCGCGGCGAGCGCGTGCACGCGCTGGTGTGGGGCCCCGATATCGGACGGACCGTCGTGCTCGTCCACGGCAACCCGACGTGGGGATTCTTGTGGCGCAAGGTCGTCGCCGCGCTGCGTGCGCGGCCGGGAGGCGACGGGCTCCGGCTCGTCGTGCCGGACCTGGTCGGGCTCGGGCGATCGTCGCGGCCGCCGGCCGCCGCCCACACGCTCGCGCATCACGGCGAGTGGCTCGGCGATGCGATCGATCGCCTCGCGCCGGGCCCGCTGGTGCTCGTCGCGCAAGACTGGGGCGGACCGATCGGGCTGCGCGCGCTGGCCGACCGCGCCTCGCGGTTGCGCGGGCTGGTGCTCGGCAACACCGCGGTCGGTCCTCCCGCGCCCGGCTTTCGCCCGACGTTGTTCCACCGGCTGTCGCGCGCGCCGATCGTGAGCGACCTGTTGTTTCGCGGGCTCGGGTTTCCGCTCGGCGTCTTGCACTTCACGCAAGGCGATCGCGCGAGCATCCGCGGCGACGTCGCGCGCGCGTACCGCTGGCCGCTGCGGCGCGTCGCCGATCGCGCGGCGCCGCTCGCACTCGCGCGCATGGTGCCGGACCGGCTCGGCCACCCGTCGGTCGCGGAGCTCGCGGTGTGCGAGGAGCTGTATCGCACCGCGCGTGTGCCGATC
The DNA here is from genome assembly GCA_035500135.1 of Kofleriaceae bacterium. Lineage (GTDB taxonomy): Bacteria > Myxococcota_A > Polyangia > Haliangiales > Haliangiaceae > JABFXX01. The sequence goes on along the minus strand of DATJXL010000220.1, from coordinate 41,551 downwards.
GAGCTGGTGTGGGGCACGAAGGATCCGATCCTCGGCCGCGTGGTCGGTCACGCGTCGCGGCTACGACCCGACGCGAACGTGACGCGCACGCCGGCCGGCCACTTCCTGCAGGAAGAAGTTCCCGACGCGCTCGCCGACGCGATCGCGAGCGTGGTCGCGCGCGCGGACTGGTCGTGACCGCGAAGTATCGGTTCGAGGTCGGCGATGACGAGGCCGGGCTGCGGCTCGATCAGGTGATCCCGAAGCACGTCGCCGGGCTGTCGCGGCGCAAGGCGCGCGCCGTGATCGATCTCGGCGGCGTGTTCGTCGACCGCGCGCGCGTGAAGGTCGCGGGCCGGATCGTGCGCGCGCGCCAGGCGATCGAGGTCAACATCGGCGGGGCGCTCGAGCGTGCGGCGGAGCCCGCGCCCGAACCGCGCATCGTGTTCGAGGACGCGCACGTGATCGTCGTCGACAAGCCGGCCGGGCTGGTCACCGCACCGACGCCGGAAGGCGATCGCGGCGATTTGCTCGACTTGCTCGCGCGCCGGTTCGGCGAGGTCTTCCTGGTGCACCGGCTCGATCTGCCGACGAGCGGGCTGCTGGTGTTCGCGCGCACGCGCGAGGCGAACAAGCGGCTCGGCGACGCGTTCGTCGCCCACGACGTCGATCGCGAGTACGCGGCGGTCGCGATCGGCGCGGTGTCCGAGCAGACGATCGATCGTCCGATCGGCGGACGCCGCGCGGTGACCCATGTCCGCCCGGTGGACGCGCTATCCGGCGCGACGCTCGTCGCGGCCCGGCTCGAGACCGGACGCACGCACCAGATCCGGATCCACCTGGCCGGACTACGACATCCCGTGGCCGGTGACCGGACACACGGCGGCGAGCTCGAGCGCGCGTTCGAGCCGCGTCCGCCGCGGCTCGCGCTCCACGCGCGGCTGCTCGGCTTCACGCATCCCGCGAGCGGCGAGCGCGTGCGGTTCGAGTCCGAGCTGCCGGCCGAGCTCGCGGCGTGGATCGATCGGATCAAGGTCACGCGGTGAACGTCCAGGCCTTCACGACCTCGGCGATCTCGGCGAGATCGTCGAACACGCCGTCCATCTCCGGCTGCTGAGACAGCGCGTGCCACGCGTCGAGCGAGGCGCACGTGATCGTGATCGAGAGATCCCAGCGCGCGGCGCTCGCATCGGCGGGCAGGCCGACGACGGCGTCGGCGCCGGCGGCGACGAGCTCGGCGCGCAGCTTCTCGGCGAGCTCCGCACGGCCGGCCGCAGCTTCATCACGCAGCTTCACGAAACAGAAGCGCTGGATCACGGAGCCAGTGTATCGAGGAGCCACGCCGGCGCAATCGCCGTGGTTCCACGCACGTGCTCCCAGCGCGAGACTCCCGCGAGGAGTGCCGCCGCGACGCCCGCAGCGTGCGCCCCTGCCACATCGGTCTCGAGCTGATCGCCGATCATGACGAGCTTGGCCGGATCGATCGCGAGCCGGCGTGCGGCCTCGGCCATGAGGTGCGGCTCGGGCTTGCCGAGCCGCTCGAACACGAGCCGCTCGCTCGGAAACCGCCGGGCGAGCGCGGCCTCGATCACGAGCGCGATCGCGCCGGCCGTGAAGCCGAGCTCGCCGCCGCCCTTGGGATAGACGAGATCGGGATTGGGCAGGATCAGCGCGGGCCGCCGTCCGGCATCGACCGCGCGCACCACGGCGGAGAGCGCGAGCTCGATGCTCGGCAGGAAGTCGAAGCCGTCGTCGTCGCACACGCACAGCGCGTCGATCGTCATCCCGGGCGCGAGCGGCACGATCTCGGCGCCGCCCGCGCGCGCGTACGCGATCGAATCTGCGGTGCCGAGGACGCACGTGCGCGCTCCCGGCAGCCGCGCGAGCCGCGGCGGCAGCAGCGAGCCCGAGGTGACGATCCGTTCGGGCGAGACCGCGAGGCCGTGCGCGGCGAACCGGCGCGCGTAGGTCTCCGCCGAGCGCGACGCGTCGTTGGTGACGATCGCGTACGGCTGGCCGCGCCGGGCCAGCTCGCGCAGCAGCTCGCGCGCGCCGGGCAGCGGCCCGCTCGCATCGAGCAAGACGCCGTAGACGTCGAGCAAGACGCCGTCGTAGCGGTCGAGGAGGTCGCGGATCGCGACGGGGCGCGGCTCGGTCATACCGGAGTGCTATACGACATCTGATGAAGCCGTATCTCGATCTGCTCCGCCACGTGCTCGAGCACGGCGAGCGCCGCACCGATCGGACCGGCACCGGCACGCTGTCGGTATTCGGCACGCAGAGCCGCTACGACCTGCGCGAGGGGTTCCCGCTGGTCACCACCAAGAAGGTGCTGTTCCCGGCGGTCGTGCGCGAGCTGCTGTGGTTCCTGCGCGGCTCGACGAACATCCACGACGGGCTCGCCGAGCACACACCGATCTGGAACGCGTGGGCCGACGACAACGGCGAGCTCGGTCCGATCTACGGCTCTCAATGGCGTCGCTGGAGGGCGGAGGACGGCCACGGCATCGATCAGATCCAGCAGGCGATCGACACGATCAAGAAGGATCCGATGTCCCGCCGGATCATCGTCTCGGCGTGGAACGTCGCCGATCTGCCGCGCATGAAGCTGCCGCCGTGCCACCTGCTGTTCCAGTTCTACGTCGGCGCAGATGATTCCCGGTCGCAAGCGACCGGGTGGCAGTGGCTCGACTGCCAGCTCTACCAGCGCTCGGCCGACCTCGCGCTCGGCGTGCCGTTCAACATCGCGAGCTACGCGCTGCTGCTCGCGATGATCGCGCAGGAGTGCAACCTCGCGCCGCGCTTCTTCGTGCACACGCTGGGCGACGCGCACATCTACCTCAATCACGTCGAAGGCGTGAAGATCCAGCTCGCGCGCGCGCCGCTGCCGCCGCCGCGCCTCGTGCTCGCGAACAAGCCCGCGCTCGAGATGACGTTCGAGGACATCCGCCTCGAGGGCTACCAGCACCACCCGTTCATCAAGTTCGACGTGGCGGTGTGAGCCGCTCGAGCTTCTCGATCCGGTAGCTCACGCCGCTGTCTTCGGCGGCGAGCTCGCCGTCCCACGCGACCTTGTGAAACCCGGCCGCGTCGAGATCCGGAATCGCGACCTCGCAGTCGAAGTGGCCCGCGACGCGCGTGAGATAGACCCAGCGCAGCGCGGGGTGCACGAACGCGGCGCGAAACAGCTCGGCGCCGCCGATCACGAACACGTTCGCGACCCCGCCCACCGCGACCGCTTCGTCGAGCGAGCGCGCGATCACCGCACCTTCGGGCATCGCAAGCTCGGCGCGCGTGACGACGACATTCAGCCGGCGCGGCAGCGGCCGGCCGGCGACCTCAGCCGACTCCCACGTCCTGCGCCCCATCACGACCGCGTTGCGCTGGCCCTCGGGCGCGTCGCACGTCACGCGCTTGAAGTGCGCGAGGTCGCCGCGCAGCTTCGGCCACGGCAGCGCGTTGCTCTTGCCGATTCCCCACGCCAGATCCGCGGCGACCACGACGTCGAAGCTCACGTCAGGACCATAGTGTAAGTTGCCCTGCCATGGCGACCGTCGTGTTCACCGCAAATCTACAGCGGCACGTCGAGGCGCCGGCCGAGCACGTCGATGGCGCGACCGTGCGCGCCGTGCTCGATGCGGTGTTCGCGAAGAACCCTCGGCTGCGCGGCTACGTGCTCGACGACCAGGGCGCACTTCGCCACCACATGATCGTGTTCGTCGATGGTCAGCAAGTCGTCGACCGCGCGCACCTGAGCGATCCGGTGCGGGCGGCCGGCGAGGTCTACGTGATGCAAGCACTATCGGGAGGCTGGTGATGCACGAGCTCTTACTGTCCACGCGCAAGGGTCTGTTCGTCGCGCAGCCGCAGCCGGGCGGCGCCGGTTACGAGGTCACGCGCGGCGCGTTCGTCGGCGACAACGTCACGCTCGTGCTCGTCGCCGACGACGGCACGTGGTACGCCGCGCTCGATCACGGTCACTTCGGCGTCAAGCTGCATCGCTCCGACGATCGCGGCGCGGCGTGGACCGAGATCGCGACGCCGCAGTATCCGCCGCAGCCCGAGAGCGAGCCGGCGAAGCCGAAGTGGTCGACGTCGCTCGTGTGGGCGCTCGCGACCGCGCACGATCACGACGGCGCGCTGTGGTGCGGCACGCTGCCGGGCGGCCTGTTTCGCAGCGACGATCGCGGCGCGACGTGGCGCCTCAACGAGGCGCTGTGGTTTCACCCGTCGCGCAAGAAGTGGAACGGCGGCGGCCGCGACGATCCGGGCATTCACTCGATCGTCGTCAACCCGCGCGATCCGAACCACGTCGTCGTCGCGGTCTCGAGCGGCGGCGTGTGGCGCACGCGCGACGGCGGCGCGAGCTGGCACACCTGCGCGAAGGGCATGCGCGCCGAGTACATGCCGCCCGAGCTCGCCTACGACACGGACATCCAGGACCCGCACGCGGTCGTGCAGTGCGCGATGCGTCCGAACGTGTGGTGGTGCCAGCACCACAACGGCATCTTCCGCTCGACCGACGATCTCGAGAGCTGGCAGGAGATCACCGGCGTGAAACCGTCGGCGTTCGGGTTTCCGGTCGTCGTCGATCCGTTCGACGGCGACACCGCGTGGTTCATCCCCGCGATCAAGGACGAGAAGCGCATCCCGGTCGACGGCCGGCTCGTCGTCACCCGCACGCGCGACGGCGGCAAGACATTCGAGACCTTGTCGAAGGGGTTACCCGACCGGTTCGCGTACGACCTCGTGTATCGCCACGCGTTCTCGATGGCCGGCGACGGCACGCTCGCGTTCGGCTCGACGACCGGAAACGCGTTCTTCAGCCGCGATCGCGGCGACTCGTGGACGGTCGTATCGCACCATCTCCCACCCATTCACGCCGTCACGTTCTCGGTCGCGCGGTGAGATAATGGTGGTGTGAAGTATCTGGCGATCGCGCTCGTGGTGGCGGCATGCGGCGCCCACGAAGCGACGAGCAACGGCGGCGCGGACGCGGGCAGCAACGTCGACGCACCGACCACGCAGTGCGATCCGAGCCTCGGCAACGCGTGCAACGGCAACGACGTCGTCACCTGCAATCCCGACGGCACGTACGGCTCGGTCGTGCAGTCGTGCGCGCAGGGCTTCGCGTGCTCGAGCGGCATGTGCCAGACCGCGTGCACGGCCGACGGCGTCGATCTGGTCTACGTGGTCGACGAGCAGAACGACTTCATGAGCTTCGATCCGCGGCTTCTGCCCGCCAACCCGTTCACGAAGATCGGCACGCTGAATTGCCCGACGACCGGCGGCACGATCCAGCAGGGCGGCACGTCGGTCACGCCGTTCTCGATGTCGGTCGATCGCGACGGCGTCGCGTGGGTCCTGTTCTCGACCGGCCAGATCTTCAACGTCTCGCTCACGACCGCGGCGTGCACGTCGGCGGGCAACACGGTCGGCGCGAGCAGCATGGAGCTGTTCGGCATGGGCTTCTCGACCGACACGATGGGCGGCATGACCGAGAAGCTGTTCCTCGCGGGCGGCGGCAACAACGCGCAGCCGAACGGCAAGCTCGCATACGACGACACGCACGGCGGCGATCTGACGCCGACGGTGGTCGGCACGCTCTCCGCGCAGAGCGACTACAGCCCCGAGCTGACCGGCACGAACGAGGCGAAGCTGTACGGCTTCTATCCCGAGGTCACGACGAACAAGCCGGCCTACGTGCAGGAGATCGACAAGACGAGCGGCGCGCCGACCGGCATGGTGTGGAACCTCGGCTCGGGGCCGCTGTCGACCGTGCGCGACTGGGCGTTCGCGCAATGGGGCGGCACGTTCTGGGTGTTCGTCACGACGACCGACTCGAATGGCCAGAACCCGAACTCGACCGTGCGCTCGATCGACCGCGCGTCGGGCACGTACACGGTCGTGCTGCAGGACCTGCCGTACAACATCGACGGCGCCGGCGTTTCGACGTGCGCGCCGACCGTGATCCAGTAGTGGCCGGCACCGTCGCGGTCGTCACCGGCGCCGGCCGCGGGCTCGGCCGCCGGATCGCGGAGCGGCTCGCGCGGCGCGGCCACCGCGTCGTCGCGACCGACATCGACGGCCCCGCCGCCGAAGCCACCGCGGCAGCGGTCGGCGGCATCGGACGCCGCCAGGACGTGCGCGACCCGGACTCGCATCGCGCGGTCGCGCGCGCGGCGACCGAGCTCGGCGAGCTCGCGGTGTGGGTCAACAACGCCGGCGTGCTCGCGGTCGGCGACGCGTGGAGCCTCGCCGACGCCGACGTGCGCCGGCTCGTCGAGGTGAACCTGCTCGGCGTGATGTGGGGCTGCAGCGCGGCCGTGCCCGCGATGGCGGCGGGCGGGCACATCGTCAACATCGCGTCGATCTCGGGCGAGTGCCCGGCGCCCGGGCTGGCCGCGTACGCCGCGACCAAGCACGGCGTGATCGGCTACTCGCTGTCGCTCGCGGGCGAGCTGCGGCGGGCGCATCCGAACATTCGCGTCAGCACGCTGTGCCCCGACGCGATCGCCGGCGACATGACGAACGCGGTCGCGCACGACGACTCCGCCTCGCTCTTGTTCTCGGCCGGCACGCTGCTCTCGCTCGACGAGGTCGCCGATGCCGCGGTCGACTTGCTCGATCGCCCGCGCCTCGTCCGCACGCTGCCCGCCTATCGCGCCGCGATGATCCACGCGCTGCGGCCATTTCCGGCGATCGGCCTGCCGCTGCTCGACGGGCTCGCGCGCCTGGGGCGCCGGCGGAAGCGGTAGCGGCTAGCGCAGCGTCCGCAGCCGCACCGGCAGCTCGCTGACGAGCCGGCGCACGTCGGCTCGCCCGGCGAGGCGCTCGTCGCGCGTGTAGTCGAGCACCGCGAGCTGGAAGTCGTCGAGGCCGGTCGCCCAGTCGTTGCCTTCACCTTCGAACAGCAGGATGTGGGTCGCATCGGCGAGGGGCTCGTTCCACGTCGGATCGACCGGGACCCAGCGGCCCGCGAGCGCGACCTCCGCCCACGCGTGCAGGCCGAACGCGGGCCCTCCGTCCTCGTACGTCGCGGCGAGCCCGATCGCGCGCCGCGCGGGAATGCCCGCGGCGCGCGCGAGCGCGATGAACAGCAGCGACATCTCGCTGCAATCGCCGCTGCCGGAGGCAAGCACGTGCGACGCGACGTGCTCGTCCGCGAGCGCGTAGGTGATGCGCCCGTGCACGTACGCGACGAGTGCGGCGACCCGCTGCCGAGCGGTCCGCGTGCCGAGCGTCGCGGCGCGCGCGGCGCGCGCGACCGCGGGCGTGTGGAAATCGTAGGCCTCGCTCGCGAGCAGTGCGTCGGCGCGCTCGGCCGCGGTGACCGGCGCACCGGGACCGACGCGAATCGCGAGCTCGCGCATGCCGCCGTGCGCGAACACGCGCACCGTCATCGCGACGATCGCCGCCGGATCGCCGAACATGACGTCGGTCGGCACGTGATCGCCGACGAAGCCGTGCAGCACCGGCGCGGTTCCCTCGGCGCCGTCGTTGCCGTACGGATCGATCGGCGTGCGGTCGTCGCGTGCCGGCTCGAGCGTCGGCAGCGGTTGCCTCGGCACGCGCGCGGGACCACACGCGACCGCCGCGGCGATCGCAGCCACCACGACCCGAACCATTCGCCTCGCGTAGTGCAACCACGGCGCCAGCACGCGACGCGCGGGTTCGCGCGCTTGGCGGCGCCGACGTGTGACTCGCCATCACGCCTGACGCGGCCGCGCAACAGTCACTTCGGCGCGGCGCCGAGGGCTTTCAGCCGCTCGCGCGCGAGCTCGTACGATGTCGGCAGCGGCTCGGTCTCCTTCGGCGGCGGGAGCCGTCGGTACGCGGCGATCGCGTCGTCGGGCAACCCCAGCTGCTCGTACAGCCGTCCGAACAGGTACCACGCCGAATCGGGCGGGGCCGGCGTTTGCGCCGCCTCGATCGCCTTGTACTCGTCGGCCTTCGCCGCCTTGAGGTCGCCGGATTCGAGCTCGACCACCGCGACCGTGTTGAGCGCGGCGGCCTCGTGCTCCTTGTCGCGCGTGGCCTGGCGCGCGGATGCGAGCGCACCCGGCAGATCGACGTGCGCGATCGCCTTGAGCCACGCGACGAGGTTCTGGTGGATCGCCCCGGCGTCGGGATGCTTCAGCATCGCATCGCCGTGCGCGATCGCCACGTCGTAATGGTGACGGCGCGCTTCGAGCTCGAGCGCGGCGATGAGGACCATCGTGTCATCCGGTGCTCGCGCGAGCGCGGCCGCGACCTCGCGCTCGGCGTCGTCGGGCTTGCCGAGCTGGAGCAGCGCGTGCACGTCCGTCAACACCGTGAAGTTCTCGAGCGGCTTCGGCAGCTGCGCGGCCCAGTCCTTGCCGAAGTCGAGCAGCTCGTTCCAGTGGCTCTTGTGCGCGTAGATCTCGAGCATCATCATGCCGCACGCGAGCTTGGTCGGCGTCGGCAACGTGCTGCACGTGCCGCCGATCGCGGTCGATGGCACGACGTCCACGTGATCGCCGGCCAGGAACAGCGCGCCGAGCTCGAGCGCGCGCGGATCGCGCGGGACGCCGGTCACCCAGTAGGCGGTGAACGCGCGCTTGTACACGTCCTTGTTGGACGGCCGCACGATGACGTCCTTCGCGAGCCAGTCGAGGTAGCGGGCGGCGAGCTTGTCGTCGCCATGCGCGAGCAGTTTCTGGACGTAGCGGCCGACGCCCTGGGGCGCTTCGGCGGTGCCGATGATCTTCGCGCTGCCGTGATCGAGTGCGACGTAGAACACCGTGTGCTTGTCGTTGGCGGTCGCGACGACGCGCCAGTGACCGGGGTCGCCGTCGAGCTGGGTCTCGAACGACGACAGCTCGATGTCGTTCAGGATCTGCGTCGGAAGACCGCGCAGGCTCGTGGTCTTGGCCTCGTCGCGCACGAGGTCGTAGAACTCGTCGGCGGTCTCGTCGTCCCAGAACATCGCCTTCGGCTCCTCCGGATCGAACAGCGCCGCCAGCGCGGCGCGTGCGACGTCGACCGGATCCTTCGTCGGCAGCTTCGGCGGCGTCGAGACCGCGAGGCGCGCGAACAGCTTGTCGCGGTCGTCGTTGCCCGAGCCGAGGTAGGCGCCGTCGACGAGCAGCGCGCGCCCGTCGCCGTAGCGACGCGCCTGCACGAGCACGCCGCCGGCCGCGGCGAGCAGCTTCATGCGGCGCTGGCCGACCTCGAGGTCGGCGGCGACGCGGCGTGCCGCGTCGACGGTTTCGGCGAGATCGGTCGCGGCGACGAGCAACGCGTCGCGGTCGTCGCTGCGGTCGAGTGCTTGCGTCACCTTGACGGCGTCGGCACCGGAGCCGGCGTGCACGAGCGTGCGTGCGAGCTCGAGGCCGAGCTGGGCGTCGCCGTCGAGCTCGTAGGCCGCGCGCCACGCGGCCGCGGCCGCCTTCAGATCGGCGCCGCGATCGAAGCGTACGCCGTTGCTGCCGCGCTCGAGCAGCCGCCCGAGCTCGTACGCGGCGCCGTAGTATTTGGGATCGAGCGCGCGCGCCTTCTCGAGCTCGGCGCGTGCGCCCGCGCGATCGAAGTCGAACGCGAACTCGCGCCCCAACGTGTCGTGCTCGAGGATGTAGCCGAGGACGACGTGCGCGTCGGCGGACTTGGGCGCGAGCTCGACGGCCTTGCGTGCGGCACGCCGCGCCGCCGCCCCGGCGCCGGCCTCGAGCAGCACGTCGGCGAGCCGCGACTGGTAGATCGCGTCGCGCGGGTGCGCGGCGGCGACGCGGCGCGCTTCGGCGACCGCTTCGCGGTACTTGCCCTTCTCGACGAGCGACCACGCCGCCGGCTCGACCTTCACGTGCTTCGACTCCTTCCGCATGTCGCGCAGCGCGGTCCGCGCTTGCTCGACCTCGGCCGGCGTGAGCCGCAGCTTGCCGGTGTCGAGCCGGTACGTCACGACGAGCGTCTGCCCCTCGACGCGCTGGGTCTCGACGAGCTCGAGCGTGCCGAGCGCGCGCGTCTGGACCGGCGCCGCCGCCGGCACGTCGAAGCCGGCCGGGAACACGATCCGATTCTCGATCTCGCACACCTGCGGGACGCTGAACAGGTAATCGTGCTTGCGCGGCGCTACCTTCGTGTCGTTCGACGCCGGCGCGATCGTCGGCGGGAGCTCCTCGAACGTCGCCGCGGGGAAGATGTGCGCGCCGGCTTGCTCGCGCTCGGTGGTCGCGCGCTTCGAGTGGTTCGCGACGATGGTCAGCTCGAACGGCGTCGCGAGGTCGTCGACCGGCGAGGTCGTGTAGCTGTCGAGCTCGTCGCTCAGGTAGTGATCCTTGACGTAACTCTCGAGGTTCTTGTGCAACGTCGCGGGCGAGCTGTCGCGGAACGCGGCGCGTCGCGTCGCCTCGAACACGCCACCCTCGCGGGACACCTCGGTGACGCGCGCGTCGCCGTGCTCGCTGAGCTCGATCGTGCGCACCTCGCGCACGAAGTTGTCGGCGGGCTTCGCGGCGGGCGTCGCGGTCAGCCCCGTCGTGTCGTCGGCGACGACGAGCGCGCGCCGGCCCTGGATGCCGGCCGGCAGCTGGCCGAGCCGGAGCAGGTCGTTGCTGGGATCGATGTAGACGTCGGCGCCCTCGAGCTTCGCGCGGACGAGCGCGCGGTCGAACGATTCGATCGTCGGCAGCTCGGCGTCGACGTCGAAGCCCGGGCCTTCGCGTACGAGCACGACGTCGGCGCGCGCGCCGGTCTGGCGCAGCAGCGCGACCAGCGCGGTGGCGAGCTCGATCGCGTTGCCGCTGCCGCGCTGCACGACCTCGGCTGGACCGGCCGGCGTGAACGCGGACGCGTCGAGCTCGACGCCGTCGTACTTGACGCCGTGGTGCAACCACGCGAGCGCCGCGCGCGCGGTCTCGAGCGACGGCCGCGCCGGCACGTCGGCGGGCAGCGCGAGCGGGTGCGCCGCGATCTGCGCGTCGATCGTCTTGCCGAGGTCGCGCGCGAGCTGCGGCCACGACCCGACGGTCGTGATGCCGACGTACGGGCGCTGGTAGACGTCGGGCGGTACGTTCGGTTCCCACGTCGGCTCGTCGAGCGGGCCGAGCGTGTAGCTCCAGGTCTCGCGGCCGGCGGCGGTGTCGTGTTTCGCGCGCACGCCTGCCGGCATCCCGCGCTCGACGTGGAGCGCGCGCTTCGCCGGCGCCGACAGCGTGATGCGCGTGCTACGCGGCGCGCTGTCGCCTGCGAAGAACACGGCGCTGCCGCCCGCGCCGACGATCGGCGTGTGCTCGGTCAGCGTGATCTCCTCTTCGACCACCGCGTCGACGGCCATGACGGGCAGCTGGACGTCGAGGCGGCGCGATGCGCCGTGCGCGCTCGGTGCGTCGCTCGTGCGCGCCGGATCGGGCTCCTCGACGCGACCCGACGGATCGATCACGCGCAAGCGCACTTGCGGCTTGTTGTCGTGCCAGGGCTCCCACGTCGTCCCGAGCACCGACCAGTCGTCGGCGTCGTCCTTGTCGCGCACGACGAACACCTCGCGCCAGCGCCGCGTCACGAGGCCGCGGTCGTCGATCGCGATCGACTCGTCGGTGCGCAGCACGACGACGCCCTCGCCGTGCGCGGTCTTCCCGGCCGCCAGCATCTCGGCCGGCGTCGCCGTGAACGACGGCTTGTCGAGCGGGTCCGCGCCGGCGCGCCCGGCGAGCGCGAGCGCGATCGCCCCGACGGACGCCCACCGGCCCACTCGGTTCATGCACCCATGTTACGCGATCAGTTCTCGCAACCGCTCACCGCGCTGCCATCCGGCCACCGCCACTCGCAGTGCAGGGCCGGACCGACGGGCGAGCGGCGAACCGGGCCCCAGAAGCCGGCCTCGTGGGTGTTGGTCGAGCCCCAGAAGCCGTCGAACGGCAAGATGATCGCGGCGTCGTGCGTGAGTGGGTGCGCGACCTCACCCATGTTGAACAGGCGGCCGGGGACGGCCGGCACCAGGTAGTCGGGCCCGTCGCCGTTGTGCGGGTTCAGCGCGAAGTTGAAGAACGAGACGTGGATCGACGCGTGACCCCACGGGCCGGGCCAGAACTCGTGCGCGCCACGCTCGATGTAGACGACCGGATGCTTGAACTTGTGAGCGTCGATGTAGAACTGCGCCTGGTTGTTGCTGTAGGCATGCTCGTCGTCGAAGAAGTTCGGCGGATCCGGGTCGTAGGCCGCGCCCTTCATCGCGATCGTGCACTCGCTGCACGACGGATCGTTCGGCGCGACGTCGAACAGCGCCTGCTTGCCGTGGATCAGGTAGCGCACGCGCACGATGCGATGCTCGATGCGATCGAACCACAGCTGCACGCTCGTCCAGTCACCTTCGTGATCGCCGAACGAGCCGAGGCCGAGGATCGTGATGTCCTGGTTGTTGAACGCGAAGAACTGCCAGTACTCGATCTTGTACGCGTCGTGGCCATCGATCGTCGTCGGCGCGACGTGGCCGTAGAGGCCGGTCGCGTTCGCTTCGGCCTCGCTGAAGTCGACGCCGTGGTAGCGCGTGTTGTCGAGGTTCAGCGAGTAATCGGTCTTGGCGTGCGCGACCGCGAAGCTCGCGTCGGGCGCGCAGGTGTAGAGCTGGTCGGGCGGCTCGAGGTGGGCGTCGCCGGCGCGGCCGCAGCCGGCGATCGGATCGCTCGTGCCGTCGGCGTCGGGATACGAGATCCGCAGCTGCGCGTTCTCGAGCTCGGCGACCGGGTCGGCCGGCCGGTAGGTCTCCTCGGCGCCGTTGGCCTGGGAGAAGCGATAGAACGGGCGATAACGGCGCAGCAGCAGCTCCTCGGTCGCGTCGGGAATGCCGTCACCGTCGCGATCGGCCTTCGCCACGTCGGCCTGCTCGCCCCCGGCCGGCGGCGCCGGTTCGGCCGCGACCAGCGCCGCGATCTGCTCGATCTCGGCGGGGTCGTCGCCGTCGGCCTCGGAGTCCTCGGCGGAGTCACCGGTGATCGCGACCTCGGCGGTGCAGCCGGCGGTCAGCGCGAGCACGAGCCAGAGCTTCGACATGCTCGTCCGATCAGCAAGCGCCGGGCCGGATCGGCGCGCGTGCAAGCGCCCGTCGCGACAGCCGGCTAGCGCGGTCGCCGCCCGGCTGCGACACGGGACTGCAACCGCGGCAGTGCAACGCTAGTTGAGCAGTGCTTCGTCGCCGCTCGTCTCGCCGGCCGGCTTGCTCGGCTCGGCGGCCGCGGGGGCAGTCGGCGCCGCGAGCCGCTGCTGGTTCTCCTCCATCATGAACTGCGCGATGTACGGGAAGCCGACCTGGATGCCGTTGAGCTTCGGGGCGAGCATCGCCTGCAGGCCGAACATGATCACGGCCGCGCGCTCGACGTAGAACCAGCCCTCGGGATACGCGACCGACTTCATCAGCTCGCGCAGCTCCTCGCGCTTCATGTCGGGATCGCTGAGCTGCTTGGCGACTTTCGGATCGATCTTGCCGAAGTCGGTGATGTTGAGGTTCAGGAGCTTCTCGAAGTACTTGCGCACGGTGCGCTCGAGCAGCGCGCGATCGCCGGACGGCGAGATGAAGCCCATCTCGTCGATGCCTTTGACGACGAGGTCGTCCTTGCGCGTCATCAGGCCGGACAGGATGTCGAACATGCCGTCGGCGAGGTTCGCGCGCAGCTCGGTCGCGCTGCCGAGATCGAGCACGACGATCCGGACCTGGCCTTCCGGCCCGCGCTGCACGAAGAAGTTTCCGGGATGCGGATCGGCGTGGAAGAAGCGATCGATGAACAGCTGCTTGTAGAACACCTTCACGAGCTTGGTCGCGACGTCGTACGGGTCGAGCGACAGCGACGCGAGCGCGTCCTTCTTCGTGATCTTCACGCCGTCCATGAACGTCATCGTCATGACGGTCCGCGTGCTCCACTGCGGATACACCGTCGGGAACAGCACGTCGCGATCGCTCTCGAAGTTCTTCGCCATGCGCGCGATCATCCGCGCCTCGTTGTCGAGGTCGGTCTCGCGATCGAGCATGTCGGCGAGCTGCTCGTGCACGCGCTCGATCTGCTGCACCGGCACGAAGTTCTTGTAGACGCGCAGTGCCCAGCCGAGCACGCGCAGGTCGACCTTGATGATGACAGCCACGTTCGGATAGAGGATCTTCACGGCGAGGCGGTCGCCCGCCTCGTTGCGCGCCTCGTGAACCTGGCCGAGCGATGCCGCCGCGATCGGCTCGCGCGCGAAGCTCGCGAACACCTGATCCGGCTGCTTGCCGAATGCCTTGACGAACGTCGACGTGATCCGCTTGTACGAGGTCGGCGGCACGTCGTCTTGCAGCGCCTCGAGCTCCTCGACGTACTCGCGCGGCAAGAACGTGCCCATGATCGACAGGATCTGGCCGAGCTTGATGTACACGCCGCGCAGCCGCACGAAGCCGCGGTACATCCGGCGCGCGTTGCGGCGATGGATCTTCTTCCAGCGCGCTTTCGTCGCGTAGCGCGACGGCCACAGCCGCGCCCACGACATCTGCCACATGTAACTGAGGAAGATGATCGCGAACACGCGCGTCGCGCGAATCAAGCGGATTGCGGCCCACATCTAGTCGAGTCTCGGCGTTCGGACGATGTTAGCATTTCGCGCGTGGCCGACCTCTTCGATCTCGCGGCGGCGTTCTTTCGCGAGTTGCAGCGAGAAATCTGCACGACGCTGATCGAGCTGGACGGCGGCGGCAAGGACTTCGGGGCCGACGCCTGGCAGCGGCCGGGAGGGGGCGGCGGACTGTCGCGCGTGCTCGAAGGCGGCGCGGTGTTCGAGAAGGCGGGGGTGAACTTCTCGAACGTCGAGGGCGAGCTCCCGGCCGAGCTCGCCGACCACATGCCGGGCGGCGGACGCGCGTTTCGCGCGGCCGGCATCTCGCTGGTGCTGCATCCGCGCTCGCCGATGGTTCCCACCACGCACGCGAACTTTCGATGCATCGCGAAGGGCGACGCGATGTGGTTCGGCGGAGGAGCCGACCTGACGCCGTACTACTTTCATCGCGAGGACGCGGTGCACTTCCACCGCACGCTGGCCGAGGCCTGCGATCGCCACAAGCCGGTCGGCGACTACGACCGCTTCAAGGCCTGGTGCGACGAGTACTTCTTTCTCCCGCATCGCGGTGAGACGCGCGGCGTCGGCGGCGTGTTCTACGACTACCTCGGCAGCAAGGGCGAGCCGGTCGCCGAGGTGTTCGCGTTCGTCCAGGATCTCGGGCGCGCGTTCCTGCCCGCGTACGTGCCGATCGTGCGCCGGCGCATGGGGGACGCGTACGGCGACCTCGAGCGGACGTGGCAGCTGCAGCGCCGCGGCCGCTACGTCGAGTTCAACTTGCTGTACGACCGCGGCACGCTGTTCGGGCTCAAGACGTCGGGGCGGATCGAGTCGATCTTGATGTCGCTGCCGCCGCTCGTGCGCTGGGACTACGACATCTCGCCGCAGCCGGGATCGCCCGAAGCGGCGCTGCTCGCGGCGCTTCGCCCGACGAGCTGGCTCGAGCGCTGAGCGTTTCGCGTCGCGATGTCAGACCCGAGATGTAGGGTCTCGCCATGTCCACGGGAGTCCAAGGCTAGTAGGTAACGCCTTGACGTCACTCTACCCGTAGCGTAAGGAAGGATCATGGCCAAGAAGCAGACTCGACGCAGCATCAGCGTGAGCCGGGCGACCTACGAGCGGCTCAAGGCGTTCTGCGAAACGAACAACATCTCGATGAGCCATTTCGTGGAGACTCGCGTCGGCGATTTCCTCGGCGAGACTTCGGGCCAGGCCTCGGTCACCTCGGTGATTCCGTCGCAGCCGCGTCCGACGCTGCCTGCCACACCGAAGCCGCCGGCTCCCGCGCCCGCTCCGAAGGCCGAGACGCGCCCGTCGGCGCCGGCGATTCCACTCACGTCGGCGGCCGCGCGGTATGCGGTCGACCCTCCTCCGCCGGTGATCAAGCCGAAGCAGCAAGAGGCTGCGCCGAAGCCGACCGAGAAGCGCCCGGACCAGATCTTCACGTTCTGAGCTCGAGCAGCGAGCGAGGGCCGAAAATAGGACGGGCCGGCTTTCGCCGGCCCGTTTGCTCTACTTGCCCGAACCGCCTTTGGCTGGTTCGAGGTCAGGGAGGGCTACGAAACGACCTCCATCGAGCGGGTACAGTGACGTTTCATGTGCCTTTGTCCTCCCCCGGCAATAGCCGGAGCCCGATGGCGCGGCCCGCCAGCAAACATTGCAGCGGCTCCCGGCATCGGGCCTTCATGATGGGCGCTACGGCCCGTCTCGAGGCCCACAGCTCGCGGTTCCCAAATGGTCATCGCGTGTGTTCTCGGCGACCGCAATGGTCGCATCATTAGTCTAGGACAAGCCGCGATCGCGCGCCACCTTCCGAGCATGCTATGAGCGCGCGATGGCGACGCGGCCGAGCAAGCAGCTGGAGACGTTCGCGAACCCGCGGCCCGGGCTCGACTACCACATCGCGTTCGAATGCCCCGAGTTCACCTGCTTGTGCCCGATGACCGGGCAGCCCGATTTCGCCACGATCTTCATCGACTACGTGCCGGACGCGCTGTGCGTGGAGCTCAAGAGCTTGAAGCTCTACCTGTGGAGCTACCGCGACGAAGGTGCGTTCCACGAGGCCGTGACCAATCAGATCTGCGACGATCTCGTGCGCGCGCTCGCGCCGACTTCGATCACGGTGACTGGCAGATTTCAGGTGCGGGGCGGGATCGCCACCACCGTGACGGTCAGCGCGAAGAAGTGAGCAGCAGCTGGTGGTCGCCGAGCGTGCGCTCGGCGAACGCGGCCTCGGAGAACGCGAGGTAGAGCAGCCACGTGCGGACGAACGGCTCGTCGAAGCCCAAGCGCCGCACCTCGGGCAGCGCGGCGACGAACCGCTCGCGCCAGGCGCGCAGCGTCGGCGCGTAGGACGGTCCGATGTCGTCGGTGCGCGCGATCGCGAGGCCGGCGGGCGCCGCGGCGGCGCGGATCGCGGCGAGCGACGGGATGCACGATCCGGGGAAGATGTAGGTCTGCATCCAGTCGACGCCGCGCCGATACGCGTCGAAGCGATCGTCGGGCATCGTGATCGTCTGGATCGCGAGCCGGGTCGCGCGCGTTCGCGCGCAGGCGGCGAAGTAAGCGGGCAGGTGCTCGAAGCCGACCGCCTCGAGCATCTCGATCGAGGCGAGCTTGTCGAACGTGCCGGCGAGATCGCGGTAGTCGCGGTACTCGACGTGGACGCGGTCGGCGAGCCCGGCCGCGGCGGCGCGCGCGGCGGCGAGCTCGTACTGCTCGCGCGAGACCGTGATCGCGGTGACGCGGCAGCCGCGCGTCTGCGCGGCGTGGATCGCCAGACCGCCCCAGCCGCAGCCGATCTCGAGCAGGTGATCGCGCGGCGACAGCTCGAGCAGCTCGCACACGCGCTCGTGCTTCGCGCGCTGCGCGTCGGCGAGCGACGTCTCGGGCCGGTCCGCAGGATAGATCGCGCACGAGTACGCGAACGTCTCGGGATCGAGGAACAGCCGGTAGAAGTCGTTGCCGAGATCGTAGTGCGCGTGGATGTTGCGCGCGCTGCCGCCCCGCGTGTTGCGCGCGCGGCGGTGGCGCGCCAGCGCGGGCAGGCGCGCGAGGCGCGTGAGCGGTGATTCGACACCGCTCGCACGGGTCGCGCGCAGGAACACGCGCGCCACCGCGACGACGTCGTCGCTCGTCCATTCGCCGGCGACGAACGCCTCGCCGGCGCCGAGCTCGCCGCGCAAGAGCAGGCGCACGAACACGCGGTCGTCGTGGATGCGGGCGCGCGCTTCGGCCGGGCCGCGCGGTTCGCCGAGCCGCACGCGCTCGCCGCCGGGCAGATCGAGATCGAGCGTGCCGGCGGCCCACGTCGCGCGCAGCCGCGCGAGCGCGATCCGGCGCAGGAGCGGCGCGGCGGGCGCGGCGACGCGCGGCAGCGGCGCGATCAGCGGATGTGCGACGCTCGCTCCGGCCACTCGCGGCGCAACGTATCACACGGCGCGCAGCGGGCGGTGATCGCGGCCAGGCCGGCGGTACGGCACGCCGAGCGCGCGCAGCTTGAGCGCCTGCCAGTGGATGAGGCCGATCACCTGCGCGGTCATCAGCGGGTAACGAATCGCGGCGGCGGCCAGCGCGCGATCGGACAGCGGCACGCGCGCGCCGTCGAGGCGCGCCGTGAACACCCGACGGCCGGCGGTGTCGTGAACGACCATCTCGATCCCGAGGCGATCGCCGTCGAGCGGCGCGTCGAACGCGAAGTCGTAGACGAGATCGCCATGCAGAAACGGTGACACGAACAGCTCGCGCGCGTGGCGAAACGTGCCGGATCCGGTACGCGTGGAAGCGTCGAGCACGTAGCGAAACCGGCCGCCGTACGTGTTGTTGACCTCGGCGATCGCGGCGGCGACCGCGCCGCGCGCGTCGTAGTCGAGGAAGAAGCTGACCGGGTTGAACACGTAGCCGAGCACGCGCAGGTTCGTGATCAGGCGGGTCGCGTGCGGCGCGGGCAGCGCGTTGCCGGCGCGCAGCGCGTCGGCGCCGTCGTAGTCGCGGTCGTCGAACGCGAACAAGTTGCGGCCGCGGTGCGAGAACAGGCGCAGCGATCGATCGAGCGCGGGTAGCTCGTCGAGGTCGAGCGACGCGACGTACACCGGATAGCGAAACGCGCGGCGCGCGAGCGAATCGTGCCGCGCGTGCACGAGCTCGCCGCGATACAGCGCGGAGTGGAACATCTACGCCGCCTCCCGGGCGGCGTCGGCGAGGGCGCGCGCCGCGGCGGCGAGGCCCGAGCGCATCGCATCCTCGTGAAAGCCGAAGCCGAAGTGCGCGCCGGCGAAGTACGTGCGGCGCGCGCCGCCGAGGCGCGGCAGCTCGGCCTGCGCGGCGAGCGCGGCGCGATCGAACTGCGGATGCGAGAACGTCGTCTCATGCAGGACGCCCGCCGGCTCGCGGCGCGGATTGAGCGTGACGAGGTACGGCGCGTCGGGCAGGCCCTGCAAGCGCGTCATCGAGTACGTGACCGCGACGCGCGACGTGTCGGGATCGGCGACGTAGTTCCACGACGCGTGCGCGGCGGCGCGGCTCGGCAGGAACGCGCGATCGGTGTGCAGCACCGTGCGATTCGCGCTGTAGCGGAACGCGCCGAGCACGCGGCGCTCGTCGTCGCTCGGCTGCCCGAGCAGCGCGAGCGCGGTGTCGGCATGGGTCGCGACGATCGCGCGATCGAAGCGCAGCTCGCGGCCGGCCGCGACCACGGTGATCCCGCTCGCGTCGCGATCGATGCGCGCGACCGGCGTCGCGAGGTGCAGCGCGAAGCGGCCGCGCGCGACCAGCGCGTCGACGTAGCGCCGGCTGCCGCCTTCGATCGTGCGCCACGCCAGCGGCCGCACCGGGCGCAGCATGCCGTGATGATCGAGAAACGCGAGGTACGTCGCGGCCGGGAACTCGCCGCAGCGCTCCGGCGCGAGCGACCACAGCGCCGCGGCGAGCGGCACGACGAAGCGGTCGCGCACGTCGCCCGGGACGCGCCGCGCCGCGAGGTACTCGTCGAGCGACGCGCGCGCGACCAGCTCGCCGCCGAGATCGCGGCGCGCGGTGCGCAGGAACGCGAGCACGGCGAGCGCGAGCCGCCAGTGACGGGGCTCGACGAGCCGCCGCCGGTCCGCGAACACCGCCGCGAGCGACGCCGAGCCCCACTCGAGTCCGTCGTGGGAGACCGAGAACGACATCGCGGTCGGCCGCGTCGCGACGCCGAGCTCGTCGAGCAGCGCGCAGAACCGCGGGTAGCGCGCCCGGCTATGGACGATGAAGCCCATGTCGATCGAATGGCCGTCGGCGTCGACGGTGTACACGTGCCCGCCCGCGCGCGGCGCGGCCTCGAACACCGTCACGTCGTGGCCACCGAGCGCGTGCGCGGCGGCGAGCCCCGCGATCCCCGAGCCGACGATCGCGACGCGCATCACGTCCGCTCGATCTTCGCGGCGCGCCGCTTGGCGGGGCCGCGCGCCTCCGCCGCGCACAGGCTAGCGATCGCGCGCGTCGTGTTGAGGTTGCGCACGGTGAGCTCGCCGTAGATCTCGTGCGACGACAGCTTCGCCATCTGCGTGCGCGGCACGTCCTTCGGGCGCGCCGACCAGTACAGCACGCCGGGACGATACGCGACGTGTTCGAGCCGGCGCTCGGGCGAGAGCCGATCGAGAATCTCGGGCGCGTCGATCGTGTGGCGCAAGTACAGCACGTTGTAGCGCGTCGCCGCGTCGGGCTTGCTCCACGCGCGCGGCATGTCGGCGACGATCGCGGCCATCTCGTCCTGGTCGCGCACGATGACCTTCGCGGCATACGCGTGCGCCGCCGAGCATGCGCGCTCGATGCGCGCCTCGAGAGCGCGCGCGTCGCGCGCCTTCGCGTCGAAGATCACGTTGCCGCTCTGGATGTACGTGCGCACGTTCGTGAAGCCGGCGCGCTCGAACGTCGCGGCGAGCGCGGCCATCGGGATGATGTGGTTGCCGCCGACGTTGATCCCGCGGAGCAGCGCGACGTACGTCACGCCGGGAACATACAGTACGTTCGGCACGTGCAGCTCGCGGGACACGCGGCGATCCTCGACCGGCCGCGCGGCGCGCGCGCCCTGCTCGTGCTCGCGCACGGTGCCGGCGCCGGCATGCGCCACCCGTTCATGGCCGAGCTCGTCGCCGAGCTCGCGGCGAGGAGGATCGCGACCGTGCGCTGGGAGTTCCGCTACCTGACCGAGGGCAAGCGCCGCACGCCGCGCGCCGAGGACGCCGAGGCCGAGGTGCGCGCGGTATGGACCGCCGCCGCGAAGCTCACCAAGCTGCCGCGGTTCGCGGGCGGCAAGTCGTTCGGCGGCCGCATGACCTCGCGCGCGCACGCCGCGTCACCGTTGGCCGGCGCGCGCGGGCTCGTGTTCGCCGGTTTTCCGCTGCATCCGGCCGGCAAGCCCGGTGTCGAGCGTGCCGCGCATCTCGCGAGCGCGCCCGGGCCGATGCTGTTCGTGCAGGGCACGCGCGACGAGCTCGCCGAGCTCGCGCTGCTGCGCCCGGTCGTCGCCGCGCTCGGCACGCGCGCGACGCTGCACGTGATCGAAGGCGCCGATCACGGCTTCACGCGCGCCGGCAACGTCGCGGCGGCCGCCGCGGCGATCGCGGATTGGATCGCGCTTCATCTATAATCGCCGGGTGTGGACGAGCTACTCCGCGCGCCATGCGGCGCAGCTGATCGGGCTGCCGGAGTCGGCCGTGCGCAGCTGCATTCGCGCCGGGCTGGTCGGCGCGCCCGGCACGGTCCCGGCACAGCTGTCGTTTCGCGATCTCTCCGCGCTGCGCACGGTGAAGGCGCTCGTCGACGCGGGGCTGCCGCTGCCGCGCGTGCGCCGCGAGCTCGCGCAGCTGCAGCAGCGGCTGCCCGCGGGCACGACGCTCGCCGAGCTCACGGTCGAGCTGCGCAACGGCCAGGTTCACGTCCGCGGCGAGCCGCCGCGCGGCGACGCGAGCGGCCAGCTCGCGCTGCCGTTCGACATCGCGATCGATCCCGCGCCGGGCGAGCTGCGCGAGCTGCCGCGCCCTCCCGATGCGCCCGCGCCGACGCCGGTCGCGCCGGCCACGGCCGATCAATGGCTCTCGCGCGCTCAGCAGCTCGAGGAGCGCGACCCGGTCGCCGCGATCGACGCGTACCGCCGCTCGCTCCGCCTGCGCCCCGACACGACCGAAGCGTGGATCAACCTCGGCCGCCTGTTCGCCGAGAGCGGCGACGCGCCGGCCGCGCGCGAATGCTTCCAGACCGCGCTCGGCCTCGATCCCGCCGAAGCGACCGCGCACTACAACCTCGGCGTGCTCGCGCAGGACGCCGGCAAGGAGAGCGAAGCGATCGAGCACTACCGGCGCGCGCTCGAGCTCGATCCGCTGCTCGCCGAGGCGCACTACAACCTCGCCACGTTGTTCGACCAGAGCGGCGACGCGCGCGCCGCCATCCGTCACATCAACGAGTACCGCAAGCTCACGCGGTGAATGGCGGATGCGATCGCCGTCGCGAGCACGCGGTCACGGTACGGCGACCACCGACTGATCGTTCCACGTATTGTCGGTGCCGCCGCAGCCGTGCGACGTGCGGGCCACGATCACGATCGCGCCGGCCGCGAAGCCGAGGCGGTTCACCGTACCGTCGACCGGCACGGTCGACGTGGCCTTGCCGTGCGTGATCGTGATCTTGTCGTCGGCGACGTCGACCACGACTTGCTTGTCGGGAGACGCCACGCGACCCGGTCCCGCCACATCGACCCAGCGCACGTGCTGCGTGCTGAACCCGAGCACACCGAGCAGCTCGCTCGCGGCGCGCCGGTGCTCGGCCGTGTGCGCCTGCTGGGCCTTCGTGCAGCTGTCCAGGCACAGATCGTCGAATTCGATCAGCGGCACGCGCACCTGCTCGGCGCCGTGCTGGTCGTAGATCACGAGATCCTGGCTGCTCGCCGGGGTCATTCCGAAGCTCGTGGCCTGCTCGAGCGCGAGGAAGCCGGCCGGGCTCACCGCGACCACGCTACCTTCGAGCGCATCGGCGGCGAGCTTGGTGCGCGCGATCGACGTGAACGGCCTCGTGCTCGCTCGGCCGCGCAGGTTTGCGAGGTCGGAGTCGACCGCGAGCCGCCACGCGAACCACGCGACCGCGCGCGGTCCGGCCGTCGCGAGCGTCTGGTCGGCGTCGGCGAGCAGCTTGCCCATGCTCTGCGCGGACAGCAGATTCGTCGCGTACACCGGCGTCTTCGGATCGAGCTTCACCGCCGCCGCGAAGTGCGCGACCGCATCGGCGTACTTCTTCTTGAGATGGAGCTGCATGCCGCGCACGTTCTCGACGCGGGCGCGCACGGCGTCGAAGCTCGCGCTCGCCGCATCCTTCGCCATCATGTACGAGCAGATCGATCCCTCGATCTCGATCGTCTTGTCGTCGTCGGAGAGCTTGACCGACCTCACGCTGTCGAAGGTCCACATGAGCTCGCGGTCTCCGGCTGCGTACAGCGGAACGGTCACGTCGTGATCGACGAAGAACAGCTGGTCTTTGACGAGCACGACCTTCGTCCCATCCGGGAGCGGCTTACCGGCCGCGATCGACCACCACCCGAGCACGACCATCGCGACGCACGCGCGCATGGCGCTGATGCTAACCGAATCCGAGCAGCCGGCCGCCTTGATAGACGAGGAAGCTGACCGTCCACGCGAGCACGGTCATGTACGCGAACAGGAACGCGGGCCAGCGCAGGCCGCCGCTCTCGCGCCGCACGACCGCGAGCGTGCTCATGCACTGCATCGCGAGCGCGAAGAAGATCATCAGCGACAACCCGACGAGCGGCGTGTAGGCCGGCTTGCCGGCGGGCGTGCGCGCGCCGCGCAGCGCGTCGCGCAGCGGCTTGTTCTCGGCGTCGGTGTCGCGGCCGATCGCGTACACCACGCCGAGCGTCGACACGAACACTTCTCGCGCCGCGAACGCGCCGATCAGGCCGACGCCGATCTTCCAGTCGAAGCCGAGCGGCCCGATCACGGGCTCGATCGCGTGGCCGAGCCGGCCGCCGTAGCTGGCCTCGAGGTGCGCCGCCTGCTCCTGCGCGACGAGCCGGGCGCGCGCGTCGTCGTCGGGCGCGTGCGCGATCAGCGCGCGATAATCCGGCGCGTCGGCCGGCAGCGCGCGCGGGAAGTAGAGCAGCGCCCACAGCGCGATCGAGCACGCGAGGATGACGGTGCCGGCCTCGCGCAGGAACATCGACGACTTGCCCCACATCATGCGCAGCACGTCGCGCATGCGCGGGAAGCGATACGGCGGCAGCTCGATGAGGAACGGCAGGCGCTTGGCCTTGAGCGGCTTGATCGTCTTCGACAGCACCCACGCGGCGCCGAGCGACGTCGTCACCGAGAACGCGTACATGCCGACCATCAGCAGCGCCTGCGTCGTGCGCGCGGCCGGGATCATCGCGCCGATCACGAGCGTGTAGACCGGAAGCCGCGCCGAGCACGTCATCAGCGGCACGACGAGCATCGTCAAGATGCGATCGCGGCGGCGCTCCATCGTGCGCGTCGCGGTGATCGCCGGCACCGCGCACGCGAACCCGAACAGCATCGGCACGAACGCGCGGCCGTGCAGGCTCATCGAGCGCATCACGCGATCCATCAAGTACGCGACGCGCGCGAGGTAGCCGCAATCCTCGAGAAAGCCGAGGAACAGGAACAGCATCAGGATCTGCGGCAGGAACACGAGCACGGCGCCGACGCCGGCGATCACGCCGTCGACGAGGAAGTCGGTGAAGATGCCGGGGCCGAGCAGGCCGCGCAGCAGCTCGCCGCCGGCCTTGAGCCCGTGATCGATGCCGTCCATGAGCGGTGCGGCGCCCGAGAACAGCGCCATGAACAGGAGCGTCATCACCGCGCCGAAGATGACGAAGCCGAGGCCTCGGTGGAGGAGCACGCGGTCGATGCGCTCGGTGCGCGAGCGATCCGGCTTCTTGTTCACCACGCCCGCCAGCTCGCGATCGAGCCACGCCCAGCGCGCGAGCACGACCTCGTCGTCGATCTCAACTCCGCAACGCTCCGCGTTGCTGCGCGGCCCGGCGGAGCCGGGCCTTGCGAGCTCGCGATCGATCGTACGCGCATCGACCGCGGCGCGGAGCTCCACCGGGACGCCGACGAGCTCGTCGCCGTCGGCGCCGCTCTCGAGGCAGGTCAGCGCCCACAGCGCGAGCGCGTCGTCGCCGCCCGCCAGCTCGCCGCGGTAGCGCGCGGCCGTGCGCCAGGTGCCGGGCAGCGCGGCGCGCACGGCGTCGAGGTGCGCGCGCATCGCGGGCGAGGGCGTCCACTTCCAGTCGGACCGGCGATCGGCGCGCAGCACGCGATCGACCGCTGCGCGCAGCTCGGGCAAGCCCCGGCCGGTGCGTGCCGTGACCGCGACGACCTCGCAGCCGAGCAGCTCGCCGAGCGCGCGCGCGTCGGGCGCGGCCGCGCCGGCCTCGTCGACCATCGTCAGCGCGCCCACGCAGCGCATGCCGAGCTCGCGGCACTGCAGGAGCAGATATGCCGAGCGCGCGAGCTGCGTGGCGTCGAGGCAGACGATCACCGCGTCGGGTGCGCGATGGCCGCCGAGCCCGACCAGCGCGTCGAACGCGATCTGCTCCTCGGCCGAGCGCGCGTTCAGGCTGTACGTGCCGGGCAAGTCCCATAGCTCGGCGCTCGTGCCGGCGAGCGCGAGCGTGCCCGAGCGGCGCTCGACCGTGATGCCGGGATAGTTCGACGTCTTCGCGAGCGACCCGGTGAGCGCGTTGAACAGCGTGGTCTTGCCGACGTTGGGGTTGCCGGCGAGCGTGATCTGCGGCGTCGGGCGTCGGGCGTCGGGCGTCGGGTCGGAGGGATCGCAGCAATCGTCGGTCATGGCGCGACCGCGATCTGCGCGGCTTCGCTCTTCCGGATCGACCACTGGCCGCCGCGGACCTCGATGCGGAGCGGATCGCCGAGCGGCGCGATCGTGACGATGCGCACCTCGGTTCCAGGCACGAGCCCCATCTCGAGCAGACGACGCCGGAACGCGCGCGGCCCGCCGACGCTGCTCACGATAGCGGCGCGCCCGAGCGGGAGGTCTGCGAGCGACGACGCCATTCTCCAAGCTTATCGTTTCTGAAAATCACTTTCAAACTCAATTTGGAGCGCTCGCGGGGCGATGCTACATTCGCGAAGGGCCCCGCGATCATGGATACCGCGCAGACCTTGCTCCTCAACCAGGGATTCGAACCGATCAAGGTCATCTCCTGGCAGCGCGCCATTTCCTTGCTGTTTCTCGGCAAGGTCGAGGTGCTCGAGGAGTACGACAAGAACGTCCGCTCGGTCAGCATGATCATCAAGGTGCCGGCGGTCGTGCGCCTGCTGCGCGCGTTCCGCCGCCATGCCCGGCCGGTGAAGTTCTCGCGCGTGAACATCTACGCGCGCGACAACTACAAGTGCCAGTACTGCGGCAAGAAGGCGTCGATCGCCGAGCTGACGTACGACCACGTGATCCCGCGCTCGCAGGGCGGGCTCACCGAGTGGACCAACATCGTCACGTGCTGCTACCTGTGCAACCGGCGCAAGGGCGGGCGCACACCCCACGAGGCCGGCATGAAGCTGCTGGCAGCACCGCACCAGCCGAACTGGGTGCCTGCGGTCGCGATCCGGATCTCGCTGCGCTCGATTCCGGACGCGTGGCGTGACTATCTGTACTGGACCGGCGAGCTGGATACGTCCGCGCCGAGTTAGCATAGGCGGCGGTGCGGATCTGCTTCGTGTGCATGGGCAACATCTGTCGGTCGCCGACCGCGGAGGCCGTCATGCGCAAGCTGGTCCGCGCCGCCGGCCTCGATGGCCACGTCGTGCTCGACAGCGCGGGCACCGGCGGCTGGCACGCCGGCGAGCTGCCCGATCCGCGCTCGCGCGACGCCGCGGCCAAGCGCGGCTACGAGCTCGATCACCGCGCGCGCCAGTTCACGACCGCCGACTTCGATCGCTTCGATCTGATCATCGCGATGGATCGCGACAACCTCGCCCACCTGCGCACGATCGCGCGCGGCCGCGGCGATCCGCCGATCCACCTCCTGCGCGCGTTCGAGCCCGGCGCGCCCGAGAACGCCGAGGTTCCCGATCCGTACGGCGGCGCCGGCGACGATTTCGATCGCGTGCTCGACATCTGCGAGCGCGCCTGCCGCGGCCTGCTCGAGCACGTGCGCGGCGATGCGGATCTCAGCTGAGACGCGCATCGCGGGCGGCGACATCCACGACGCGTTTCGCGCGCGCGGTGACGACGGTCGCGTCGTGTTCGTGAAGCGAGCGCGCGGCGAGGTGCCAGACGACATGTTCGCCGCCGAGGCCGCCGGGCTCGACTGGCTGCGCGCCGGGCCGCTGCGCGTGCCGGCGGTGCTCGAGGTCGCGCGCGATCACCTCGTGCTCGAGTGGCTCGAGCTCGGCGGCAAGCCGGATCTCGCGCGGCTCGGCCGCGGGCTCGCCGGGCTCCACGCAGCCGGCGCGCCGACGTTCGGGCTCGCGACCGCCAACTACCTCGCGACCCTGCCGCAGGACAACACGACCGAGCCCGACTGGCCGGCGTTCTACATCGAGCGTCGGCTGCGCCCGCTGTGCACGCGCGGCAAGCTCGGCGCCGACGCGCTGCTCGATCGCCTGCGCGCGCGCGCAGACGTGTTCGGCCCGCCCGAGCCCCCGGCGCGCCTGCACGGCGATCTGTGGTGGGGCAACGTCGGCGCGCTCGCCGGCGGCGAGCCGGTGATCTTCGACCCGGCCGTGTACGGCGGCCACCGCGAGATCGATCTCGCGATGCTCGCGCTGTTCGGCGGCTTGCCCGACGAGCTCGTCGCTGCCTACGGCGAGATCCATCCGCTCGCCGCGGGCTGGCGCGAGCGGATCGCGCTCCATCAGCTGTATCCACTCGCCGCGCATGCGTGCTTGTTCGGCGGGAGTTACGGCGCGCGCGTGATGGCGACACTACGCCGCCTGGTTTGGTAAGCAATCGGGATGAAGGCTGCCCAAGCTCTCGCCGAGCGCGCCGTCGAAGCCGCGCGCGTGCTGACTCGTCGCGGCGAGGCGATCGACGAGCACCAGGTCGTCGTCGAGCGCGTCGCCTACGCGGCGACCGAGGCGCGCGTGATCGGAGAGCTCGCAGAGGTCCCCGCTGTGCACGCGGCCGCGCAGGTGGCGATCGCCGAGCTCGCGGCGAGCCTGCGCCAGCGCCTCGAGCCGGTCGCGGCCGCGCTCGGTTTGCCCGAGCCGCGCTACGACGACGCCGGCCGCGCCGCGATCGCGAGCGCGCTCGCGCCGGCCGCGGTCGAAGCGGTCGGCGAGGCCGTGATCGCCGGCGGCGGCCGGCTCGCGTGGCCGCTCGACGAGACGCTCGACGAGGTGCGCGCGAACGTCCGCGCGTTCGCCGAGCGCGACGTCGCGCCGCACGCCGAGCGCATCCACCACCACGACGAGCTCGTGCCCGAGCGCTTCATCGACGAGATGGCCAAGCTCGGCTACTTCGGGCTGTCGATTCCCGAGCGCTACGGCGGCCACGAGCTCGGAAACCTCGCGATGATCCTGACGACCGAGGAGCTGTCGCGCGCGTCGCTCGCGGCGGCGGGCTCGCTGATCACGCGGCCCGAGATCCTCGCCAAGGCGCTGCTCGCCGGCGGCACCGAGGCCCAGAAGCAGACCTGGCTGCCCAGGCTCGCATCGGGCGAGGTGATGGCCGCGATCTCGGTGACCGAGCCGAACGTCGGCAGCGACGTCGCAAGCGTGAGCTGCCGCGCCGAGCGCATGCAAGGCGGCTTCGCGATCACCGGCGCCAAGGCGTGGTGCACGTTCGCCGGCCGCGCCGACGTGATCGCGCTGCTCGCGCGCACCGGCGCGCCGAGCGACGGCGCGAAGGGCCTCACGCTGTTCATCGTCGACAAGCCGCGGTTCACCGGCCACGAGTTCACCGCGACCCAGCCCGGCGGCGGCACGCTGACGGGCAAGGCCGATCGCACGCCCGGCTATCGCGGCATGCACTCGTTCACGCTCGCGTTCGATCGCTGGCACGTGCCCGACGCCCAGGTCGTGGGCGGCGAGGGCGGGCTCGGCCGCGGGTTCGCGCTGCAGATGGCCGGGTTCGCCGCGGGGCGTTTGCAGACCGGCGGGCGCGCGTGCGGCGTGACGGCCGCCGCGCTCGAGCACACCGCGGCCTACGTCGCGGAGCGTCATCAGTTCGGGCGCCCGATCGGAAGCTACGGGCTCACTCGCTACCACATGGGGCGGATGGCATCGCGCCTCGTCGCCGCGCGCGCGATCACCTACGCGGCCGCGCGTGCGATGGATGACAACGCGAAGGCCGCCGCGCCGATCGCCGCGATGGCCAAGCTGTTTTCGTGCGACGTCGCGGTCGAGGTCACGCAGCTCGGCCAGCTCCTGCACGGCGGCTGGGGCTACGCCGAGGAGTATCCGATCAGCCGGTTCGTGGCCGACGCGCAGGTTCTGCCGATCTTCGAGGGCGTGAAACCGATCCTCGCGCTCAAGGTCGTGGGGCGTTCGCTGCTCGCGGCGTGATCGCTACGCTCGCGAATACCCCAGCGATATCTCCAATCTTGCTCGCGGGTCCGTTACTATGCCGACCATGCGCACGCTCTTCGCGTGGCTCGGGGTAGCCACGCTGATGATCCTGTCGCCTGCGTCGACGCAGGCCGGCCCGCCGACTGCGCTCAAGCCGTACGTCGTGCTGATCCTCGATACCTCGGGATCGATGACGGACGCGACCGGCTCCGGTCCGCCGAGCTGCGGCGGCAGCGACGAGAAGATCAACCACGCGCGCTGCGCGATCAACAACATCGTCAACTCGTACGGCGGCGACATGGTGTTCGCGTTCGGCAAGTTCCGCGAGACGCCGACCGGAACCTACGCGACGAGCTGCGCCACCGACTGCGGCACGACCGAGTTTGCCGACTGCAGCGCGTGCAGTGCGAATCAGACGAACCAGTTCTGCACGCCGCCAGGGGCCTCCGACAACCTGTTCCAGCTGCTCACGGCGCTGCAGGACGGCAACGCCGAGCAGACCGCGATCTACACCGACTTCCAGTGCAACTCGTGTGCGGAGCCGTTCGGCCCGAACATCGGCGCGACCAACCCCGAGATCATGTTCGCGAACAGCTGGACGCCGATCAACGGCTCGTTCCGCGGCGCGAAGGACTACTGGCTCGGTCAGGAGCTCACGCGCGACGGCACGCAGACGGTGTGGCCGCACACGCTGCCCGGCTACCAGCCGATCCAGAACGATCCGACGAACCAGGAGTTCCTGCCCGCGGGTTGCGATCCGACGCCGACGTGCAGCGGCGCCAACTGCTGCGCGACGCAGTGCCGCCCGTACATCACGATCCTGCTCACCGACGGCGACGAGACCTGCTCGGTGATCGACAACAACTGGCCGACGGTCGGCAACGTCACGACGACCTACAACCTCGCGGCGAGCCCGACCGGCGCGTTCCAGCCGGCCGGCACGATCGCGGCGAGCCCGAACGGCGCGATCGAGACCACGTTCACGATCTCGGGCGCTCCCAACGGCGCGTCCGAGGCCGGCAGCACGGCGACGTTCCGCACGACCGCCGCGAACGGCGTCGCGGTCGGCGATGTCGTCAACATCTCGGGCGTCGGCGTCGCCGGCTACAACGGCACGTGGACGGTGACCAACGTGCTGTCGGGTACGCGCTTCCAGGCGACGATCATGACGACCGGTCTCGGCACGTCGGGCGGCGGCACGCTGTCCGAACCGCTGACCACGTTCACGACGACCGCGGCGACCGGCATCGCGGCCGGCGACGTCGTGACGATCGCCGGCGTCGGCGTCGCGGGCTACAACGGCACGTGGACGGTGATCTCGACGCCGTCGGGCACGACGTTCACCGCCAAGGTCGCGAGCGGCGGCCTCGCTGCGTCGGGTGGCGGCACGGTGAAGGACTCGTCCGCGACGTTCACCACGACCGCCGCGCACACGTTCACGGTCGGCGATACCGTGATCGTGAGCGGCGTCGGCATCGCCGCATACAACGGCACGTGGGTGGTGGCGTCGGTGCCGTCCACGACCACGTTCACCGTGCAGTTCGCGACCACGGGCATGACGGCATCGGGCGGCGGCACCGTCGCGTTCACGCCCGGCCTGCTCGCGACCGACGTCGTCACCGGCTCGCCGGCGACACTCAAGCGCTACCACGTGCTGACCAAGGCGATCGGCTTCGGCACGCCGGTGCCGTACCCGCAGATCGAGAACATCGCGCACGCCGGCGGCGCGCCCGACGTGGTCGGCGTCAACGAAGGCTACTACGCGTCGGACGAATCGGGCCTCGAGCTCGCGATGGCGCAGATCATCGAGAGCTCGCTGCGCTCGGAGAGCTGTAACAGCCAGGACGACGACTGCGACGGCTACGTCGACGAGGACTTCCCGTGCTCGACGACGTGCACCGGCCCGGATTGCAACCCCGGCTGCCAGGCGTGCTCGAACGGCCTGCTCGGCGTGTGCAAGGGCACCGGCACGTTCGGGTGCACCGCCGACGGCACCGGCGTGCAGTGCAACATCACGAGCCCCGGCCAGCCGCCGCAGACGTCGTGCCCGCCGATGAAGACGTGCAACCCCGACGGCACCGAGGTGTGCGGCGACGGCCTCGACAACGACTGCGACGGCGCGATCGACGAAGACTGCACGACGTGCGTGCCGACCACCGAGATCTGCAACAACCACGACGACGACTGCGACGGCTCGGTCGACGAGGACGTGCCGCCGAAGCAGTGCGGCGCGTTCGCCGGCGCCGCGTGCGCGCCGAACGCCGGCTGCTGCGGCACCGAGACCTGCGTCAACGGCTCGTACACCGCCTGCAACAACACGTGGACGCCCGTGCCCGAGGTCTGCAACAACAAGGACGACGACTGCGACGGCGTCGTCGACGAAGATCTGACCAAGTCGTGCTCGAACATCACGGGCAACGGCTGCACGACGGCGCCGTGCCCGGGCACGAACAACCCCGGCGATCCGTCGCACATGCCGATCCCGCAGAACATCTGCCATCCCGGCACGCAGACGTGCGTCGCCGGCGCGTACGGCGCGTGCGTCAACGAGCAGCAGCCGACGCCCGAGATCTGCGACGGCCTCGACAACGACTGCGACAACATCATCGACGAGGACACCGGCGGCGGCTCGTGCAACGCCGGCTGCGGCGTCGGCACGATCGTGTGCGCCGGCTCGCCGACCGATCCGAACGCGGGCTCGTGCTGCCAGCCCGGCTCGTGCATGACCGGCCAGCACCAGTGCGGCACGCTGTACTGCACCGCGATGCCGGTCACCGGCGATTACACGTGCAACAACGTCGACGACGACTGCGACGGCTCGGTCGACGAGGACTGGGTGTGCGGCGATCCGAGCGGCCAGTCGACGCCGGCGGTGCCGTGCGCGTGCAACACGGCGACGATCTGCAACGGCACGAACAAGTGCATCAACGGCACGGTCCAGTGCGTCGGCACGCCGGTCGATCCGCAGTCGTGCTGCGACTGCAACGGCGTCCCGCAGAGCGGCACGTGCAGCAACGGCCTGGCGTGCGCGTCGGACTGCACGTGCGAGGCGCCGTGCGGCGGCGGCGAGTTCCCGTGCCCGGCCGGCAAGAAGTGCGATCAGACGACGCAGCTCTGCGTCAACGATCCTTGCTACGGCAAGACCTGCCCGCCGGTCGCGGGGACGGTGCAGACCTGCGTCGATCAGAACAACACCGGCGTGTGCGTCGACCAGTGCACGACGATCACGTGCACCGGCAGCCCGACGATGTGCGGCGGCGGCCAGATCTGTTACGAGCCGACCGGCACGTGCAAGTCGAACGACTGCACGACGTACCCCGAGTGCTGCACGAGCGGCCAGAACTGCGTCGTCGACCAGAACGGCGTCGGCCAGTGCGTGTCGAACCCGTGCGCGGGCGTCACGTGCTCCGGCGATCAGTACTGCGAGGCCGGCACGTGCATCGACAGCTGCGCGGGCAAGTCGTGCCCGTCGGGTCAGTGGTGCAAGCTCGGCCAGTGCATGACCGATCCGTGCGGCAAGCCGTGCCCGTTCGGCGAGGTGTGCGACGAGACCGACGGCGCGTGCATCGCGAACCCGTGCGGGAACAACCAGTGCCCGCAAGGTCAGTACTGCGATCCGAGTAGCGGCCACGCGAACTGCGAGCCCGATCCATGCGTCGGCACGATGTGTCCGGGCTCGGGTCAGGTCTGCACCGCCGGCACGTGCGACTACCCGCCGGCCTCGTCGTCGGATGCCGGCGCCGGCACGCACGTCACCGTCGGCGGCGGCGGCTGCGCGACGACGAACGGCGGCAGCTGGCTGCTCGGGCTCGCGCTCGTGCTCGGGTTGCGCCGGAGGAGGGCGCAATGAGAGCGCTCGCAGTCCTCGCCCTCGCGCTCGCGACGGCGGCGCTCGCCGGCTCGTGCAAGGTGAACGATCAGTGTCTGCAGTGCGAGACCGGCGACGGCGGCAGCGGCGGCAGCGACGCCGGCTCCGATGGCAGCGCGGGCAGCGATGGCAGCAACTGCACGCCGTCGCCCGAGGTCTGCAACGGCAAGGACGATGACTGCGACGGCATCGTCGACGACAACCTGACCGACACCAACAAGGCGTGCTCGAACACGATGGGCGAGTGCGCGACCGCGATCACGCAGTGCCAGCCGACGGCGCCCAGCGATCCGACGACGGACCACCTGGTGTGCGTCGACCCGGGCAACAACATGGTCGTGCCGCGTCCCGAGGTGTGCGACGGCGTCGATAACAACTGCAACGGCATGGTCGACGAAGGCGATCCGGGCGGCGGCGCGAAGTGCGGCTCGTACATGTTCACCGGCACGTGCATCGCGGGCATCAGCCACTGCGTGGGCGGCTCGGTGCAGTGCGTCGGCGGCACCGGCCCGCAGCCCGAGATCTGCGACGGCCTCGACAACGACTGCGACAACAGCATCGACGAGGACCTGACCAACCTCGGCTCGTGCGGCGCACCGGAGCCGGGCTGCGCGTCGCCGCCGTGCGGCACGTGCAAGCTCGGCACGCTCGCCTGCGTCGGCGCGACTCAGGTCTGCATGGGCGCGATCAACCCGGTGCCGGAGATCTGCGACGGCAAGGACAACGACTGCGACGGCGTGATCGACAACGGCTTCGATCTGATGCACGACACCAACAACTGCGGCGCGTGCGGCAACGTGTGCGGCGGCACGCTGATGGCGGGCGGCAACGCGCAGTGGAGCTGCGTGGCGGGCGCCTGCCAGATCTCGTCGTGCAACGCCGGCTATCACGACAACAACCACATGGCCAACGACGGCTGCGAGTTCGGGCCGTGCTTCACGTCGGGCGCCGAGGTATGCGACGGCGTCGACAACGACTGCGACGGCATGATCGACGAGACCCCGGCGATCGGCACCGCGCCGGGGATCTGCGCGCAGCTCGGCGAGTGCGCGGGCACGAAGGCGACGTGCCCGTGCGCGAACACGCCGGACTCGACCGGTTGCACGAACTTCGATGGTTGGACCTGCAACTATCCACCGACGGTGTCGACCGACGGCATGGGCAACATCATCCCCGAGACCGCGTGCGACGGCCTCGACAACGACTGCAACGGCTGGATCGACGACAACCAGGGGCCGATGCGCCACGCCGACGGCACGACGTTGACGCCGGTCGCCTGCAACGACGGCAAGAGCGGCATCTGCGAGAGCTTCGGCACCTACGAGTGCCCGCAGCCGCCGAATCCGAACACCGGCCCGGCCGTGTGCAACTACACGACGATGGGGCAGATGCCGCAGACCGAATCGTGCAACAACCTCGACGACGACTGCGACGGCAAGGTCGACGAGGACAACCCGGTGGGGTCGCTCATCGGCCGCAACTGGGTCAACATCGGCGGCGGCCATCAGATGATGGAGTACGAGGCATCGCGGCCGGATGCGACCGCGACCAACGCCGGCGGCGTGTCGACGACGAGCTGCCAGCAGGTCGCGATCAAGGCCAGTCCGAGCGGCGCGACCGAGGCCGGCTCGACCGCGACGTTCACGACGACCGCGGCGCATGGCCTCGTGGTCGGCGACGTCGTGTTCGTCTCGGGCGTCGGCGTCAGCGGTTACAACGGCACGTGGCAGGTCGTGACCGTACCGACGACCACGACGTTCACCGTCACGCTCGCGACGACCGGTCTCGGCACGTCGGGCGGCGGCACGATCGCGCAGAACTGCGTCGCGACCTGCTCGAAGGTCGACGCGCTGCCGTGGACGAACGTGACGTACCTGCAAGCGCTCGCCGCCTGCCAGTCGATCGGCGCGACGTTGTGCAGCGAGTCGGAGTGGCACCGCGCGTGCTCGACGGTCGCACCGTCGACGTATCCGCTGACGACCAACGGCTCCGGCCTCTTGATCGAGGCCGAGGATTACTCGAGCATCAGTTACGCGACGGATGCGGGTGGCACGACACGCGCGTGGGTCGAGGACGAGACGCCGGGCTTCGCCGGCATCTCCGACATGCAGGCGCAGCCGATCACGGGTGGCAACATCTCGGCGGCGAATGCGCCGACGCAGGCGCCGCACCTCGACTACAACATCAACTTCACGACGATGGGCACGAACTATCACGTGTGCGTCCACATGTTCGCGGACGCGGGGGCGACGAACTCGATCTGGGTCAAGGTGAACGGCGCGGTCAGCACGACCGCGCTCGCGAACGGCGCGACCGACACGTGGCAGTGGGTATCGAGCGCCGCGTTCACGATCGCGGCCGGCATGCAGACGATCAGCATCTACATGAACAAGGACGGTGCCAAGGTCGACGCGCTCTACGTCGTCAACGGCGCGTGCGGCACGCCGGCCGACAGCGACGGCGCGGGCAACCAGTGGGCGTACGCGACGAACCCGAGCAACTACCAGCCGAACACGTGCAACGATCACGACTACAACGCGAACCTCATGCAGCCGGATGCGACGCTGCCGACCGGCTCGCTCGCGATGTGTTACGCCAACGAGTCGGCGGGCAACGAGGTGTTCGACATGTCGGGCAACGTCAAGGAGTGGGCGACCGCGCACCTGCCCGGTCAGAACCCGATCCGCGGCGGCTCGTCGAGCTCGACCGGCATCGGCACGGATTGTCCGCTCGACTTCACGCTCGGCGACAACACGTTCTTCTTCCCCGACGTCGGCTTCCGCTGCTGCAAGTGAAGTGAAGTGACGCGCTGCCCGCGGTGCCTGCTCCAGCACTGCCTGTGCGGCGACGTGCCGATGGTCGCGACGCGCACGCGGGTCGTGATCGTGCGCCATCACCTCGAGCGCCACCGCTCGTCGAACTCGGGCCGGCTCGCCCACTTCGCGCTGCCGAACAGCGTGGTCGTCGACCACGGCGGCATCGGCGGGCCCGCGCGGCTGCCGCCGCTCGACGGCGCCTGGCTGCTGTTCCCCGAGGGCGAGCCGATCGCGAGGCCCGAGCCCCCGCCGCGCGCGATCGTCGTGCTCGACGCGACGTGGTCGCAGGCGCGCCGGATGTTTCGCAAGCTGGACGCGCTGCGCGGCCTACCGCTGTGGCGGCTTCCCGATGGTGCGGCCGCGCCGGCGCGGATGCGCGCCGCGCCCAGCTCGGAGCGCGTATCGACGATCGAGGCGATCTCGCGCGCGCTGCGAGCGCTCGAGGGCGACGCCGTCGCGGCGCCGCTCGACCGGCTGTTCGCGCTCGCCGTGGAGCGGGTGCGTCAAACGGGGCGGGCCCTGGTGTAAGCTCGGCAGGCCGTGGCGAATCGGAGCGGGATCCCGATCTCGGTGAGGCTCATCCTCACGACCTCGGTGGTGGTCGCCGTCGCGGTCGGCGCCGCGACGTGGTTCAGCCAGCGCACGGTCGACGACCTGACCGCGCGCCAGATCGAGGCACGCCGGGTCGCCGGCGAGAAGTCGATCACCCGCGAGTCGGACCTGATCGTCGAGTCGGTCGCCAACGCCGTGACGCACCCGCTCGCGACCGGGCTCACCCAGGACATCCAGCCCGTGCTCGACGCCGCGCTGCGCGACGACGCGGCGGGCGCGGACCGCCGCCTGCAATGGCTGGTCGTCACCGACATCTCGGGCAACGTCGTCGGGCACGCCGGCAAGCTGCCCGCGCCCGACAAGCTGGCCGGCATCGACAAGCTGCTCGCGAGCGGCACCAAGGACGGCAACGTCCTGCACGCGAACGTCGCCAGCACCGACTGGGTCTACGGCACGGACCTCGTGCTCGGCAGCCGCGTCGGCGCGCTGCGCATCGGCGTGTCGACGGAAGGGCTGCAGGCCGAGCTCGCGAAGACGCTCGCGACGTCGGAGGACCGCGCGCGCGAGTCGCGCATGCGCGTCGTGCTGGTCGGCCTCGTCGTGCTCGCGATCGGCATCCTCGCCGCCGCGATCCAGGGCGTGCGCGTGGCGCGGCCGGTCCGCCTGCTGACCGCGCAGGCCCAGCGCATCGCGGCGGGCGAGCTCGGCAGCCGCGTCCCCACCGGCCGGCGCGACGAGCTCGGCGTGCTCGCGGGCGCGTTCAACTACATGGCCGATCAGATCATCGCGCTCGTCGCCGAGCAGCGCGCCAAGGTCTCGCTCGAGAAGGAGATGGAGCTCGCGCGCCAGGTCCAGCAGGCGATGCTGCCGCCGGCGTCGCTCGACCAGCACGGCGCGTTCAAGCTCGTCGGCTACTGCATGCCGGCGTCGCAATGCGGCGGCGACTGGTGGATGTATCGCAAGCTGTCGGGCGGCCGCATGCTGCTCGTGATCGGCGACGCGACCGGCCACGGCATTCACTCCGCGATGATCGCGGCGACCGCGCGCGGCGCGGTCGAGGCGCTGGCGGCCGTCGACGAGCGGCTGCTCACGCCCGAGCAGGTGCTGCGCGCGATCGATCACGCGATCCGCATGATCGGCGATCACAACGTGCTGATGACCGCGTTCGCCGCGATCTTCGACAGCGAGCGCGCGGTGCTGCACTACGCGAACGCCGGGCAGAATTTTCCGTACGTGATCAAGCTCGGCGACCGCCGCGTGCTCGAGCAGGCGAGCATCATCGCCGCGAGCGGCAACCCGCTCGGCGATCGCAACATCGCGGTCGAGATCCGCAAGGGCTCGCAGCAGCTGCGCCCGGGCGACCTGTTCGTGTGCTTCACCGACGGCGTCGTCGAGCGCGCGAACCCCGCCGGCAAGCTGTTCGGCGACCGCCGGCTGCGCAGCGCGCTCACCGGCCAGCCGCTCCCCGACGGCCGCGCGCTCGTCACGCTGCGCGACAACGTGGTCGCCGCGCTCGAACGCCACGCCGAAGGCAAGCTCCCCGAGGACGACATCACGTTCGTGCTGTGCCAGTTCGATCCGCAGATGCGCTCGTCGACGTCTGGCATCGGTCGGGGCGCAGCGTGAGAAGAGAAGAGTTACCGCCAAGGCTTCTTGGCGCCTTGGCGGTAATCCTGCTCTCCGCGCCGGCGCGCGCCGATGCGCCGCCGGCGGCGAGCGTCGACGTCTCGGATCTGCCGCCGTTGCCGGTCGCGGAAGAGGAGCCGAGCGCGTCGGCGACCGTGCTCGCGGCGTCGGCGGTCGAAGAAGATGTCGTCGTCGGCGCCGCCAAGCGCGAGCAGAGCCTCGGCAACGTCGCGTCCGCCGTCACCGTCATCAGCGGCGATCGCATCCGCCGGTTCGGCTATCGCACCGTCGGCGAGGCGATCTCGGCGGTCGCGGGCGTGTATCTCGAGGACGATCGCCTCGTGCAATCGGTCGGGATCCGCGGCCTCAACATCCCGGGCGACTTCAACACGCGCATCCTCGTCCTGATCGACGGCGCGACCGTCAACGAGGCGTGGGGCTCGTTCGCCGGTGTCGGCTACGACACGTTCATCTCGATCGAGGACGTGTCGCGCATCGAGGTCATCCGCGGCCCGGTGTCGTCGGTGTACGGCGCGAACGCGTTCTTCGGCATCATCAACATCGTCACGCGCGGCGCGGCGGAGACGCCGCGGGCGTGGGGCAGCATCAGCGGCAACTCGATCAACGGCACGATCGGCGCCGCCGGGTTCGCGATCGGCAACGTCCATCGCCAGCTGCGCGGCACGGTGCAGGGCATGTATCGGTTCGGCGACACGTCGGACTTGCCCGACGTCGGCGACAACCTGAAGTCCGACGGCGGCACGCAGGTCGCGGCCTCGATCGTCGGCGCGTACGACGGCACGTTCGTGCAGGTCCGCGCGTATCACGAGAAGCGCGACTCGCCGTTCGCGCCGTACAACGGCGACATGATGTCGGACACGCCGTATCGCGAGACCAACTCGCAGGTGCTCGTCGAAGGCGGCCACACGACGGAGGTCAATGATCGACTGTCCGTCGCGGTGCGCGGCTACGCGAACCTCTACGAGTACACCGATCATATCAACCAGATCGGGATGCCCGCGTTCGACGACCTCGGCACCGCGCAGACCTACGGCGCCGAGCTGCGCGGCCGCTACGAGATCGCGCCCAAGAAGCTCGGCATCACCGCCGGTACCGAGGTCGCCTACGACTCGACATACTCGAAGTCGTACACCGAAGGGGCTGCGACGTGCGTGCCGCAAGGCTCGATGCTGACCGGCGCCGCATGCGTGCCGAAGGACTTCAACATCGAAGGCGCGTACACCGAGCTCGACGGCCAGCCGCTGTCGTGGCTCGGCTTCTCGGGCGGCCTGCGCTACGACCGTAACTCCGTGATCGACACCCAGGTGTCGCCGCGCCTCGCGCTGTTTCTGTCGCACGCCGAGCAGTACGGCGTGAAGCTCCTGTACGCGCAGGGCTTTCGCAACCCGAGCGCGTACGAGGCGTTCTTCTACGACGGCGTCACCTACGCGCCCGCGGACAACCTCAAGGCCGAGACGATCCAATCGAGCGAGCTCGTGCTGTGGGCCAAGCCGGTGGCGGGCTTGTCGCTGCGGTTCTCGGGCTTCTACTGGGACGCGCGCAACGTCGTCGAGCAGCTGCCCTATTCGGGCACCGACCCGCAGTACGTGAACATGAACCTGTTGCAGTTCCAGAACGTCGGCCGCTACGTCAGCGACGGCGTCGAGGCCGAGGCGAGCTACCGCACCGCGAGCGGCTGGTACGGCTTCGGCGGCGCGACCTACGCGCACGTCGGCTGCGACGACTTCATGTATCAATGCGGCGCGTACACCGGCGATCCGAATTCGCACGCGCTGCAGTTCGGCAACGTGCCGAACGCGCCGCCGATCGTCGCGTCGCTCGGCATCTCGACGCCGAAGCTCGCCGGCCTCGCGCACGTCTCGACCGAGCTCGTCTACATCGGCGAGCGGCCGGTGCGTCCCGACGACACCCAGGACCCCGAGGCCCAGCTGCCGTCGTCACCGGGCTGGCTCGACTGGAACTGGACGATCTACGCGCCGAACATCCACGGCTACGACGTCACGCTCGGCGTTCGCAACCTGATCGGCACGCGCGATCAAGTCGTCGCGCCCGGCGACTACGATCGCACGATGCCGACCACGGTCGTGGTGCCCTACGTCCTCGGCGAGGGCAGAGAGGTCTATGCGAAGGTCGGCTATCACTACTAGCGCGCTGGTCGCGCTCTTCGCGATCGCCGGCACGGCGTACGCGCAGCGCGCCGGCCAGGGCGAGGACGAGGCCGCGACGTTCGTCGAGGTCGGCCGCAAGGCGCTCCTGCGCAAGGACTACGACGAGGCGCAGAAGGCGCTCGAGCAGGCGCGGGCGCTCAACTCGCGGCGCATCGAGGCGTACGTGCTGCTGTCGGCGGTGTACGCGGCGCGCAAGCAGTACGCGAAGGGCGTCGAGCTGATGCGACAGGCGCAGGCGCTCGCGCCCGAGGATCCCGAGGTGTTGCTCGCGCTCGGCTCGGATCTCGTGCTCGCCGGCGATCCGGCGTCGGGCGTGCCGCTGCTGCAGGCGGTCGTCGCGAAGGAGCCCGCGCGCTACGACGCGCAGCAGCTGCTCGGCCACTACTTCCACGACAACGCGCGCTGGCCGGAGGCGATCGCCGCGTACGAGGCGTACTTCGCGCATCGCCCGCCCGCGCTCGCGAACGAGGACGCCACCCACCAGATCGATCTGGCCGACTCGTACCTGCGCGGGCGCAAGCCGAAGGAGGCGCTCGCGCTGTTCCAGCGCGCGGCGCTGCGGGGCGGGCGCAGCGAATTGCGCGCGCGCATCGGCGTCGCGTGGGCGACCGCGGCGATCGACTGCAAGCGCGCGCGCGCGCTCCTGCACGAGCTCGAGCCGGTCGCGGAGCAGCACCCCGAGATCTGGCTCGTCGACGGCCAGTGCGCGCTGTCGCTCGGCGACACCGCCGGCGCGCTCGCGGCCGGCCGGCGTTATCTGGCGGGCGCGCCGAACGCGAGCCCGACCACGGATCACGGGCCGCGCGCCGACGGCGCGTTAGCCCAGACCGCGGCGACAGCCGCGGCCGGGCATGCCCTGGTCGGCCAAGCCGACGCCGCGCGCGGCGACTTGAACGAGGCGCGCTCCGAGCTCGAGACCGCGCGCAAGCTCGAGCCGGCGCGCCGGCGCTGGACGGTTCAGCTCGCGATGGTGCTGCGCCGCGCCGGTCACGCGGGTGAAGCGATCGACGCGCTCGAGAAGCTCGGCCCGCCGCCGACGCCGCCGGTCGATCGCGACTGGTGGATCGAGCTCGGCGAGGCGCTGCTGGCGCGTGGCGACGCCGGCCCGGCGGCGAGCCGGCTCGCGCCGGTCGCGCCCGAGCTGCCGGGCGATGCCGCGTTTCGCACGGTGCTCGGCGCCGCGCAGCTCGGGGCCGGCCAGCTCGACGCGGCCGTGAAGACGCTCGACGAGGCCGAAGGCATCGAGAGCACGCCGCGCTCGCGCAAGCTGCTCGCCGAGGCGCTCGTGCGCGTCGCGGTCGGCAAGCTGTCGGCGGATGGCGCGGCCGCCGCCGAGCCCATGCTCGTGCGCGCGGTCGAGCTCGATCCGTCGCCGGTCGCGCTGCGCGACCTCGGGATCGCGCGGCTCGCGCTCGGCAAGCCGGCCGATGCCGTGCCCGTGCTCGAGCA
>DATJXL010000219.1:0-3132 GCA_035500135.1 Kofleriaceae bacterium | reverse complement strand
ACGGCTGTCCTCCTCACTGTCTTGCGCCTCGAGCGCGTTACGTGTTGAGGCACGGTAGTCCGTGACCTCGTGACCGAGGGAGTCAGCCGCTTTCTCGGCGCGCGCGAGAACGCCAGCCACTACATCCATTCTTGGCAGCAGAAGAGTGGGCGGCCGGGCATCGCGTTCAACGACTCGGCGCCAGACATGTGGCTACCACGCGAGAAGGGCGAATCTCTTGGCTGCAGGAGTTCGGCGAAGCTCGGCTCCGGCCCGACCGTTGGCTGATGTCCAACGATTGTTGTACACGTAGAAAACGTGCGCCGAACAGATCTGCGACGATGGCGCCGCAGGCTCGCAGAAGAGTAGCCATGCTCATCGGAAACATCGAAAAACACGGTCGCTGGTGGGTCGCAGAGTGCGAGATCGTGGGCGGTTTCACGCAGGGCAGATCGCGAACTGAAGCGATGAAGAACCTCGCGGAAGTCGTCGAGCTGCGTGTCGCGAAGCCGGGATTTGAAGTGAAGGTGAGAGACCTCGAGAAGCATGGGCGCAACTCGTTTTCTGTGTTGCTGGACCCCTCCGAGCCTGCGTGGCTGGCGGCCGCCGTATTGAGACACCAACGGTGCCGCCATCAACTCTCGCTCGCAGACGTCGCGAAGTCGCTCAGAACGGCGAGCCGCAATGCTTACGCCAGTTACGAACACGGCGCACGCGAGCCAACACTTGGCAAGTTCCGCGAGCTACTCGGTGCCGTAGCGCCGGAGATGACGTTGATCTTGGGCCCGCGTTCGCGAAAACGTTCGCGGCTCTCTCGCCGGAGGCTTCACCTCGAATGATCGAAGACCTTGTCGCCGTAATCGATCGCAGTTGGTCGGTCCTCGAGAGCCGCAGCGGCCCGGACTTCGTGCTGTCATCGTTTCCGTTCCGCGAGCAACTGCTCCGCGACCCACGGACGTCGCAGATCTTGTCGGACATGCGACGGGAGAACGAGGAATCGCTCGCCGCGCTGACCACCGAACTAGAACGCCAGCGAGCCACCCTCGGCGCCATCTTCGATGAGCTTGTTGCGCAGAAGCCTGCTGTAGTGCCGACCGTCCCTGACGAGCACGGATACGATCGCACCGAAGCGGCGATTCGGCGACGGCTCGAGACGCGCCCCAGAGAAACGGTTGACGATGCCTGGGGAGTTGCGCAGGAGTACGACGACGACGATCGCTTAGGCCAAGCGGTTGCGATCATCAAAGGGCTCGTCGACAAGGCAGAGCTAGACGAGCTTCGTGCGCGGACCGATGTGGTTCACCAAAGCATCGATCGTGCAAAGCGGGCGCGCCGCATCTATTTCGAGACCAGCTCAGGAGCGGCGCTTGCGCGTGTGGAACGCGACCTCGCGGATCTACACCCACCAATCAACGAGCCCAATTCCCACGTCGAACTCGCCCGACTCTGTCGCGTAAATGACAAACCGCTCGGACGTATCTACGACGTGGTCTTCAAGAATCGCCGAGTGGCGCCTGGCTCTGACGATGCCAAGAGCATCGAGCACAAAATTGGCGAGCTGCGAGCCGACCTCCAACGCGTTGTCGAAGAGATCCGTCGCCGAGTAGGTGCGGAGCGCTCGCTGCTTTCGGTAGTGAATCGCTATCGGCAGAAGTGCCAATGGTACGACGCCGAGCGGCTACGAGCCCTCGCGGAGAACGGCTCGGGAGCCGCGACCCCAGAAGACCGGCTTAGCGAGACTTTGGCCACGTACCTCTTCGATCACGGTCTGAACCCACTCACCCGGCCGCTGTTCGGCCGCCTGTTGCCGGACATCGTAGATGCCAACACGAAGTTCTCGTTCTACGTCGAAGCGAAGCAGTACAAGCAAGGTGCGCCCGCATACTTGCTTCAAGGCATGCAACAGGTCTGGGACATGCTCGATCATCTGCGGGGCAGCGGACACGATGTCCTCGAGGCGTTCTACGTCATCTACCGACGGGGCGGACCACGATATAGCTTTCCGCCGCGTGTTCAGCATCGTGATCGTGTCGTGCATATCGTTGTTGTGGACATCGCGGCGCCACCACAGCGCGGTTCAAACGCACCTCCGACGCGAACATTCGAAGTATCTGAACTGCTTCCTGGTGCTGCAATTCCCACAGGCGCGCACGCACCATCGACGCGAGCGGCGACGGTCCGCCGGGCGAAAAAAAGACGTCGTGGCCGTCATGGCGCGCAAGGTGGACGCGGAGGCTAGCGTCGAACCGACGACGTCATTGATGGAGCGCTTCGTTCAACCTCGACTCAGCTGTCCACGCCATGGCCGTGGCACAAAGCTCGTCGAGCGCGGGTGACTTCTCGTTTTCGTCGAGAAAGCGAGCACAGAGCGC
The DNA here is from genome assembly GCA_035500135.1 of Kofleriaceae bacterium. Taxonomy (GTDB): domain Bacteria; phylum Myxococcota_A; class Polyangia; order Haliangiales; family Haliangiaceae; genus JABFXX01. Next base: position 781 of record DATJXL010000219.1, on the reverse strand, counting down.
TATAAGACGACGTGCTGCTTCCGTCAAGCTCGGACTCGTCGAGACCGTCGACCGCGCCATTTCGAGAAGCACACGAACAGCGCCGCGCACATCGTCCGAGATCTCACCCAAGCATTGTTCGGCTAGGGGTTGGTTCCAGACCGGAGTCCAATTCTTGAGGACATCGACTGCAGCCATCGAGCAGAGCATGAGCGTGCTGCCAGCGTCCTCGCGCACGATATGCGTCACGCAGCGACGCAGTCCGCGCGCGAAACATTCGGCCTCGTCTGCGTCTCTGCCCATCGTTTTCATGAAGCCGGCCTCGTCGTCCACGATCGCAGAGAGTGTTGACAATGGAAACGATGCAATGACTACGCGATTCACCGTGACCAAAATGGTGATGCGCTCCGCCACCAACTGCAGCTCCGAACGTAGCTCCTCGCTGCGGCGCCTTAGTACCTGCCAACATGTCTTCTTCGCGATGGCAAGCTCGCGATCTATTGCGGAAACCGACGACGTATCGACAGGCGACAAGATGAGTGCTGCCGAGCGGCGCTCCTCAAACGGAACGAAGTCAGCAATGGCGTTAGAACCGGCATTCGCGATCTCTGCACAGATTTCCGCAAGCAGCGCTGACACTCGCGCGTGCATTTCCTGCAACGCACGACCCGGTTGAGTTGTGGCACCTTTGCTCTTCGCATCAATGACTGCGACCAACTCGGCCAAGAGCGCTCGCTCTTCGGCCTCATGACGATCCACCTCTTCATCGGGCCACCAAGCTCGAAATGGCGTGCGATCGACG
>DATJXL010000218.1:0-19643 GCA_035500135.1 Kofleriaceae bacterium | reverse complement strand
AGCTCCTCGAAGCTCATGCGGCGCACGCGCTCGACGTCGTCGCGCGTGTACAGAAATCGCGCGGCGCGATCTTCGGCGCCGAGCACGCGTAGCAGCACGCGGCCGAGCAGCTTGCCGACGATCGGCGTGTTGTACAGCGTTTGAACGGCGAGCATGAACTTCGAGAACGGCGTGTTCGCGGTCTTGCGCATGAGCAGCTGGATGCGTTTGAACGCCTCCTGCACGCGGCGGCCCGATGGATCGGTGCGATCCATCGGCGCGAGAAACACCTCCTGCAGGAACGGCTTGGCGTGCCACATCATCGTGCCGAGCGCGCGGAAGCCCGAGTAGAGCTCGCGCGGCGTCGGCATCGGCCGCGCGCGGATGCGCGCGAGGTGCTCGGGCGACGCGTAGTGCTCGGTCATGAAGAAGTCGATCGCGATGTGGCGCGACTCGTCGCGGTTGATCAGGTGCATCGCGCGGTGGCTCATGTCGTCGGCGACGTAGTCGTCGAGCGAGCGCAGCAGCGCGACGTCGAGGATGAGCTCGCCCGACGTGATGTACGCGTTCGCGATCTCCGGCGACGTGTTCTCGACGAGCGCGAGGAAGTGCGGGCGAAACCGCGTCAGCGATTCGCTCTCGACGTAGTCGCGATAACCGTGCACGTCGTAATGGCGCGCGAGCCGCGCCGCGACGGCCGAGTGGCGCTTCTCGTCGGCGACGAACGTCGAGAAGATCTTCGCGAGCATGGGATCGTCGGTCTTGCGGCGCTGGACGTCGAACAGCGCGCCGGCGAGCAGCTCGATGCCGGCCATGTCGGTGAACGCCTGCACGACCGCCTCTTCCTTGTCGCGCGGCAGGACGGGCGGCGGCACGGACCAGTCGAGGTCGTCGATGGACCACTGGTCGCGAACGCACTTGTCCAGCATGCGCGCGAGGTCCATGCCGTTATTCTACAATGTTCGTCGAGGATGCGAGCGGCACTGTTGGTCGCAGGAGTCGTCGGGGGTTGCGGCCACGTCGGCTTCGATCCGCTCGTCGGCGGCGGGCCGGGCGACGGCGGCACGGGCGACGGCAGCGGCAGCGGCACGTGCGCGATGCCGAGCACCTTCGACAGCTTTGCTCCCGGCGGCAACATTTGCGGCACCTGGGGCGGCGCGACCAACATGGGCGACAGCTCGCGCATGAACGGGCTGCACCTGATCGTGCCGCCGGGCCACAACAACTACGCGTCGAACTGCGTCGATAACTCGCTGTCGTTCGCGAACGGCACGTTCGCGTCGATCTCGGCGGTGACCACGCTCGCCACGGGGTTCGTGCAGCTCGCGGTGGAGACGACCGCCGGCGACGAGGCGACGATGAACTACTACACCGACACGAGCTCGATCGAGTTCGGCGACGGCAACACGCGCAACACGTTCGGCGAGGTCACGTACGACCCGGTTGCGATGCGCTGGTGGCGGCTGTATCCGATGTCCGCGCACGAGATCGCGGGCCAGACCTCTCCCGACGGGCTGACCTGGACGACGATGGGCGTCGACGACGTCGGCTCCGACTCGCTGGCGACCGTGAAGCTCGTGATCGGCGGCGGATACTACGGCGCCGAGTCGCAGCAGAGCACGACCGTGTTCGACAGCTGGAACGTCTGCCCGTGACGCAGGATACTGCGCGCGTGGTCCGCCGCGCGCTCGTGCTCGTGGTCGCGCTCGCCGGCTGCTCGGGCGACGCGCCGGCCACCGGCACCACGCTCGCGCAGATCCGCGCACGCGGCGAGATCCAGTGGGCCGCCGATCTGCAGGGCGGCGAGCCGTACACGTACGAGGACCCGGCCGATCCGACCCACGTCATCGGCTTCGAGGTCGACATCATGGACGCGATCGCGCGTCGGCTCGGCGTGCGCTCGCACATGGTCCAGTACAACTGGTCGAACCTGGTGCCGTCCCTCGAGCGCGGCGATTTCGACATCGCGATGAACGGGCTCGAGGCGACGGGCGAGCGCCAGCAGCGGATCTTGCTGTCGCAGCCGTACTTCGTCTACGCCGAGGTACTCGCAGTGCGCGCCGACAGCCCGGTGCGCTCGCTGTTCGAGCTGTCCGGCAAGCGCGTCGCGACGCTCAACCAGACGTTCGCGCACGACATCCTGCGCATGATCCCGTCGATCGAGCCCGTGCTGTACGAGGGCAACGACGAGCCGTATCGCGATCTCGAGCAGCACCGCGTCGACGGCGTCTTGCTCGACAACATCATCGCCGATCGCTACGGTTGCAACTCCAAGCATCCGCGCATCAAGTGCCTGCAGCCCGAGGTCGCGCGCGGCACGTACGTGATCGGGATCCGCAAGAACGACGGCGAGCTCCAGCACGCGCTCGACGACGCGCTCGCCGCGATGCGCGCCGACGGCGAGCTCGAGAAGATCCTGCGCAAGTGGAACCTGTGGGACGCGCGCCAGCTCGACGCGCCGCCGGTCGCGGCGACCGAGACCCGCGGCCGCGACTTCGACGGCGGGATGCTGTGGCAGTTCGTCAGCGCGGCCGGCGTCACGCTCGAGCTCACGCTGCTGGCGTTCTTGCTCGCGGTTCCGATCGGCCTCGTGCTCGCGATCGCGCGCGTCTACGGCGGCGGCATCGTCGGCGGCTGCGCGCGCGCGTACATCGAGCTGTTTCGCGGCACGCCGGTGCTGCTGCAGCTGTTCGTGCTCTATTACGGGCTCGCGCCGTACTACAGCCTCGGCCCGATGACCGCGGCCGTGCTCGGGCTCGGCCTCAACTACGGCGCGTACGAGGCCGAGGTGTATCGCGGCGCGCTGCTCGCGATCCCGCGCGGGCAGACCGAGGCCGCGCAGGCGCTCGGGCTGTCGCCGGCGCAGACGCTGTGGCACGTGCTGCTGCCGCAATCGCTGCGCCTCGCGCTGCCGCCGATGACGAACGACTTCGTGTCGCTGCTCAAGGATTCGTCGCTGGTCAGCGTGATCACCGTGATCGAGCTGACGAAGCGGATGACGATCGCGGCGGTCGACATGCGCGGCTGGCTCGTGCCCGGTATCGCGTGCGCGGTGATGTATCTCGCGCTCAGCTTCCCGCTGTCGGAGCTGGCGCGCCGGCTCGAAAGGAGGCTCGCCCGTGATCCGCGTCCGCAAGCTCTCTAAGCGGCACGGCGCGACCGTCGTCTTGCGCGACGTCGATGCCGACGTCGAGCGCGGCGAGACGATCGCGATCGTCGGGCCGTCGGGCGGCGGCAAGTCGACGCTCCTGCGCTGCCTGAACTTCCTCGAACGCTTCGACGAAGGCGAGATCGAGATCGCGCGCATCAAGCTCGCGGCGACCACGCGCTACGAAGGCGAGCTGCTCCAGCTGCGCGCTCGCGTCGGCATGGTGTTCCAGCAGTTCAACCTGTTCCCGCACCTGACCGCGCTCGACAACATCACGCTCGCGCCGCGCGTGGTGCGCCGCATCGAGCGCTCGGCGGCCGAGCGGCGCGCCCGCGAGTTGCTCGCGCGGGTCGGGCTCGCCGACCGCGCCGGCGCGTACCCGCACGAGCTGTCGGGCGGCCAGCAGCAGCGCGTCGCGATCGCGCGCGCGCTCGCGCAGGATCCCGAGGTGCTGCTGTTCGACGAGCCGACCAGCGCGCTCGATCCCGAGATGCGCGACGAGGTGATGGGCGTGATCCGCGACCTCGCCGCCACCGGCATGACGATGCTCGTCGTCACCCACGAGATGCAGTTCGCGAGCGACATCGCGAGCCGGGTGTGGGTGATCGATCGCGGCACGATCGCCGAGGACGGCGCGCCGGCCACCGTCATCGCCGAGCCCAAGACCGAGGTGGCGCGAGAGTACTTCCGGCGGCAGCGCGGCTCGATGTCGCGGTAGACAGCTCGTCTACCGCCGGGATCATGCGGGCCCGTGCAAGTCGGCGAGCGGACAGGCGCCGCCGCGTGGCACGTGCGCTGCACTAGGCGAAGTGCACGAACGACAGGAGTTTCGAGGGCGGCACACCACCTGGTGGATGCGCAAAAAACGGTGTGCCGCCCTCCATTTGTTTTCGCGGATCGTGCGAGAACGTGCACATGTTCCGGCGCATCGCCTGGACGCTCGCCGCGGTCGGGGCGGTGTGGCTGGGCGCGCGGATCACGCTGCCGGGCGTCAACCACGAGGAGCTCAAGCACCTCGTCAACATGGCGCCCGGCCGTCATTCGTTCACGACCGGCGCGCTGCAGCAGCTCAGCGTGTTCGCGCTCGGCATCACGCCGTTGCTCAACGGCTTCCTGCTCGTGGAGCTCGCCGCGCTGATCGTGCCGCGCTGGCGTCGCCTGCGCCACGGCGGGCCGAGCGGCCGGCGCGTGCTCGGCCAGTTCGCCGCGCTCGCCGCGATCGTGCTCGCGACGATCCAGGCGTACTTCGTGGTGCGCTATCTCGAGTCGATGGCGTACACCGGCGCCGAGGTCTACAGCGGTCATCGCTGGCTCACGATCGCGACGCTCGTCGCTGGCACGATGATCATCGCGGCCTTGGTGGCGGTCATCGGCACGCGCGGCCTCGGCAACGGCTACGGCGTGCTGCTCCTGCTCGGAACCGTGCAGGGCGTGCAATGGCAGGACATCACCCTGACGCCGCTCGGGATCGCCATCGCGCTCGCGGCGGCTGCATTCGTCATCATCGCCGCCGCGTTCGTGCTCGACGCGCGCTGGCGGATTCCGCTGCCCGCGTGCGGCTTCGTGCCGCTCACCGACGCACGCGCGCTGGGCGCGCTGTTCGTGACGCTCTCGATGTTCGGCATCTGGTGGACCAAGTTCCCGACCATCGCCGCACGCGTACAGGGCCTCGGCTTCGGCGTGCTCGCCGTGATCGCGTTCGCGTTCCTGTGGTCGTACGCGTTCGCGCGGCCTCGGCTGTCGCGCGGGACGTGGGGCGAGTGGCGGACGGCGGCGCTGGTCAGCGTGCTCGCGCTCGTGCTGATCGACGCGGTGCCAGCCTACGCGCAGCGCTACGTGCCAGAGGCGCGATCGCTGCTCGATCCGTGGGCACTCGTGCTCGCGACCGCGATCGCGCTCGATCTGATCGAAGAAGCGCGCGCCCGCCGCCGCGAGCTCGTGCCGGTGTGGCCGCTGCACGCGCCGCTCGCGATCCACGACGTGCGCGAGAAGCTGACCGCGGCCGGCATCGTTCATCACCTGCAGTCGCGCCGCCTGCGCACGCTCGTGTGGTTCTTCGGCCCGTGGGCGCCGATCATGGTGCTCGTGCCGCCGGAGCGCGCGCCCGATGCCGAGCGAATCCTGCGCGAGCTATTCGAATAGCGAGCGCTGCGCGGAGCCGCTCGCGGGCTCGATGCAGCGCGGATCGTCGTGGTCGGCCTTGTTGACCCACGGCGACACGGCCTCGGCGCGCCAGTCTCCGACCGGCGGCACGCCGAGCAGCGCGTGCGCACCATCGGCATCGAGCGCCGGATCGAGCCATGCGGCCCACGCGCTGCGATCGAGCACGACCGGCATCCGATCGTGGATCGGCGCGACGAGCGCGTTCGCAGGGCCCGTGATGATCGTGAAGCTGCGCAGGCGGGCTGCGCCCTCCCTGTCGATCGTCGAGTTCGGCGCTTCGCGCCGGGGCGCGTGCGCCCACAGCCCGGCGAACGCGACGAAGCGCTGCTCGGTCGGATGCACGAACATCGGCGTCTTCACCTTGCCGGCGTGCTTCCACTCGTAGAAGCCGTCGGCCGGCACGAGGCAGCGCTTGCGGCCGAGCGCGTCGCGAAACACCGGCTTGGACTCGATCGATTCGACGCGCGCGTTGATCATCAGCGGCGCCTTCTTGTCGCGCGCCCAGTGCGGCACGAGCCCCCACCGCATCAGCTCGAGCACGCGTGCGCCGTCGCGCAGCGTCACGACCGGCGCGGGCTGCGTCGGCGCGATGTTGAAGCGCGGCTTCCACCACTCGCTCTGCGGCGTGGCCGGATCGAGCGCGGCCTCGAGATCCTCGACGAGCCCTTCCTGCTTCGTCAGCGTGTAGCGGCCGCACATCGCGCGTACAGCCTACGGGATCTCGACGAATCCCGCATGCCACGCCAGGTTGTTACCGAGCTGACCATTGTCGTCGGTGCCGAAGCACCAGCGCGTGCCATCCATCTTGATCGCGCACGTGAAGTCGTCGCCGGCGGCGACGTGGGCCCAGTCGAGGTCGGCGCCGACCTGCTCGGGCGCGAGCGCGTTTTGCAGGCCCGGATCGGCGACCGCGCCTTCGCCGCCCGAGCCCATGCACCACAGTGCGTGGTTCGCCGTGATGCCGCACACGTGCGAACCGCCCGCCGAGACCTCGATCCAGTCGGTGCGCGAGCCAGCCCGGACCGGCGAGGACTGGTTGGTGCCGGTGCCGTCGCCGAGCTCGCCGCACGAGTTGTTGCCCCAGCACGACAGCGCACCCGGTGCGGTGATCGCGCACGCGAAGTCATATCCGACCGCGATCTGCTGCGGCGCTCCCAACCCACCTGCAAGCAGCACGGCCTGCGGCGTCGCGGTGTCGTTCGTCGCATTGTTGCCGATCTGGCCCGAGTCGCCCTCGCCCCAGCAATTCACCTTTGCGGTGCTCGAGTTGATCGCGCAGGTCGTGTAGCCGCCCACCGCGACCGCCGACCAGGCGCCGGCAACCTGGTAGTTCGCGGGCGTACCCGACATGTTGCCGTCGCCGATCTGTCCGTTCGAGTCGTCGCCGCGGCACCACAGCGCCGTACCGATGAGGCCGCACGTGTGCTCCTCGGCAGCAACTTCCGCCGTCCAGCCGCTCATCGCCATCGTCTCGGCGGTCGCGTTGTTGTCATCGGCGACCCAGTCGCAACCCCACAGCAGCGCGGTGCCGGTCGCGGTGAGCCCGAACGTCGTGCTCGTGCCCGCGCTGACGGCGGTGAGCGTGACGGCGTTGTTCATGGGGGCCGGGACATCGCGATCGATCGAAGTGCCGTCGCCGAGCTCGTCCTCGCTGTTGTAGCCCCAGCACATCGCCGTGCCCCCGCTCGTGAGACCGCACGCGTGCGTGCCGCCGGCGGTGATCGATGCCCAGTCGGTGCGCGTGTCGGCCTGCGCGGGCGTGTGGGTCTCGCCCGGCGCGATGCCGGGGCCGAGCTGGCCGAGCGAGTTGCGGCCGGTGCACGCGAGGCTTCCCGCCGTGCCGATGAAGCAGGTCTGATCCTCGGCAGCGGACACGGCCGCGGCCTGGCCGACGTTCGTCGGGGTCGCGGTGATGTCCGTGCCGCCGAGCTGTCCGTAGGTCGAGTCGCCCCAGCACCACAGCGTGTTTGCAGCGTCGACGCCGCAGGTGTGGTCGTCGCCGACCGCGATCTGCTGCAGCGGCACGCCGACCTTGGCGGGAAAGTTCGAGTCGTTGTTCGTGCCGTCGCCGAGCTCGCCCGAGCTGTTGACGCCCCAGCACCACGCCGTGCCGTCGCTGCGCGTGGCGCAGGTGTGATCGTCGGTGTCGGACGCCGCGATCGAGGTCCAGTACGAGCTCATCGGCTCGCTGCTGGGAGTGATCACCGCGGTCGGCACGTGCCGGTCCGTCGTGGTGTTGTCGCCGAGCTCGCCGTACGTGTTGAAGCCCCAGCACAGCGCGGCGCCGCCGGTCTGGAGGCCGCACGCGTACGAGTCTCCCGCCGTGACCGCGATCCAGGTCGCGGAGCCGACTTTCGCCGGCGCGTGGTGATCGTTCGTGGTGTTGTCGCCGAGCTCGCCGTAGCCGTTGCCGCCCCAGCACCACAGCGACCCGTCGCTCTGGATGCCGCACGTGAACTGATCGCCGGCGGCGACCGCGATCCACGAGGCGTTGCCGATGTGGATCGGCGCCATCTCGTCGTTGGTCGTGTTGTCACCGAGCGCGCCGTTATCGTTTCGCCCCCAGCACCACAGCGACGCGTCGCTCTGGATCCCGCACGCGTGATCGCCGTCGCCGCTGTACGTGCTGTTGACGCTCACCGTCTTCCACGATCCCGTCACCTGCGTGGGCGGGTAGATCCGCTGCCCGGTCGGGTCCATGACGAGCCCGCCCCAGCACCATAGCGACGCGTCGTTCGCGATCGCGCACCCCCATAGCGAGCCGGTCGAGACCTGCGCCCAGCGGCCGGCGCTGCCGACGCCGCCGTCGCCGCCGTCGCCTCCCGCGTCCACTCCGGCCGAGCCACCACCTCCTCCGGTGTCGAACCCGAGGTGACCGCACGCCGCGATCGTGAGCACGGCAAACAACGCCCGCATCGCCTTCCATCTTCGCACGGCTACGCGAGTCGCAACACGCAGACTTGAAGGTAACGATCTTGCGGCTGTGCGGCGACCGTCGGGTATTCCGGTGGCAGTCCGCCCTGCTCGACGATCGATGCGCTGCGGCCGGCGCGGCGCAGGCCGTCGAGCGCGCGCTTGGCGAGCGCGCCGAGCTCGGCGTGGTTGCTCGCCAGCCAGAGCAGGCCGTCGGGCGGGATCACGGCCGCGCACTGCGCGATCAGCGCCGGGTACTCGCGATCGATCGCCCACGGCTGGCCGCGCGCGGTCGAGAACGACGGCGGGTCGACGATCACGAGGTCGTAGCGCTCGCGATCGCGCACGGCGCGCGCGAGGAAGCGCACCGCATCGCCTTGCTCGAAGCGCGCGATCGCGGCGACGCCGGCGCGCTCGAAGTTGCCGCGCGCCCACGCGTGCACGCCGTCGGACGTATCGACATTGACGACGCTGGCCGCGCCGGACCGCGCGCACGCCAGGCCGAGCGTGCCGGTGTACGAGAACAAGTTCAGCACGCGCCGGTTTGGCGCGAACCGCGCGAGCCCGCGGCGATGTTCGCGCATGTCGGTGAACAGGCCGACGTTGAGCCCGCCGAGCGGATGCACCTCGATCGCGAGCTCGTGCTCGTGAACGATCGCGCGGTCGTCGACCTTGCCGATGACGTCTTGCTCGAGGTCGGCGCCCTGCTGGCCCGCGCGCAGCTTGACGACCGCGCCGTCGAGCTGCGCGAAGCCGGCGATCGCCTCGGCGAGCTGGCGGCCGAGCGCGCGCAGGCCATCGCCGTACGCGTAGACGACCGCGGCGCGGCCGAGCACGTCGGCGGCGAAGCCGGGCAGGCTGTCGCCGGCGCCGTGCACGATCCGATACGCGCGCGCTTCTCCGACCAGCCCGAGCTCGCGCCGCCACGCGAGCGCGCGCTCGACGCGCCAGCCGACGAGCGCGCCGTCGATCGCCGCGAAGCCGTCGGCCGGCACGGCGAGCACGCGCAGCCGCGCGTTGTCGGGATCGGCGATCGCGAGCGCGAGCTCGTTGCCGCGATCGTCGACGAGCCGCACGTGCTCGCCCGCGGCCGGCACGCCGTCGATGCGCGCGGTGTCGACGTCGCGTCCGCCGCCGGCGACGAACTTCGCGACCGGCGCTGCGACCTCCAAGGTCTTCAAGAATCGCGCTTGCGCGGGCGCGCGATGCCGTACTCGTCGAGCCGGTTGATCAACGTGCGCCGCGAGATGCCGAGCAGCTCGGCCGCGCGCGTCTGGTTGCCGGCGCACTTGTCGAGCGCTTCCAGGATCCGCTGCTTCTCGAGCTCGGCGATCGTCGCGCGCACCTGCGACGGCATGTCCGCGCTCATCTGGCCGGGCGGCGGGATCGTCGGCGCGCGGTAGCGGCCGGGCGGCCGCTGCGACTCCTCGATCACGAAGTGCTGGCGCTCGATCATCGAGCCGGTCGCGAGCAGCACCGCGCGCTCGCACGCGTTGCGCAGCTCGCGGATGTTGCCCGGCCACTCGTGCTGGAGCAGCCACGCCTTCGCGTCGTCGGAGAGCACGAACGCGCGGCCGAGCGGGCCCGACGCGCTCGCGACGAACTGCTCGGCGAGCGGCAGGACTTCATCCTTGCGCGCGCGCAGCGGCGGGATCGCGAACGACGCACCCGCGATGCGGAAGTAGAGGTCGCGGCGGAACCGGCCGGCATCGACCTCGGCCGCGAGGTCGCGGTGGGACGACGAGATGAACCGCACGTCGATGTGGCGCGGCGTGCCCGAGCCGAGCCGGCGCACCGCGCCGTCTTCCATCACGCGCAAAAGCTTCAGCTGCAGCGCGGGCGGCAGCTCGCCGACATCCGCGAGGAACGCGCTGCCGCCGTCGGCGTGCTCGAGCAAGCCGGCCTTGCCCTGCGCGTCGTTGCCGAACATCTCGGCGTCGAGCACGGGCTCGCTGATCGCGGCGCAGTTGATGCGCACGAACGCCTGCGCGCGGCGCGGCGACATCTCGTGGATGCGCTCGGCGAACCGCTCCTTGCCGACGCCGGTCTCGCCGGTGACGAGGATGTTGAGCTTGCCCGCGGCGATGCGCTGCGCCGATTGCTCGAGCGCGGCGAGCTGGCTCGCCTTCGGCGTGCTCTCGCGGCGCGAGCCGGCGCGCGTCTGCACCATCAGCGTGACCGCGCCGACGAGGAACGGCATGCCGATGCCGAGCCGCACGCGCGTGTTGTTCGCGAGCCGCGCGCCGTCGACGTACGTGCCGTTCGAGCTGCCCATGTCCTCGATCTCGACCTCGGGGCCGATGATGAGGTTCGCGTGGTGGCGCGACACCGATCCCGAATCGATCGACACGTCGCACTTCTGCGAGCGGCCCATCGTGAGCGTGCCCGCGCCCGGCAACGGAATGACCTGCAGCGACGCGCCGTCGATCACGAGCAGCACGCGATCGCCGAACGGAGCTTGGCGATCGATCTGTTCGGTCGTGCGCTCGGCGTCGTCGTCGATTACCACCCCGCAAGGGTACGCGCCTGGTACGGTCTGGCGCAACCCTTGGGGCGGCCGCTACTGGATGACGACCGAGTTGATCTGCGAGACGTTCATCCCGCCCGGGTAGCCGTAGCTGACGTTGGCGGTGAACGTCTGCCCCGTCGGACATGGGGGCCCGAGCGGGCAGCCGGTCAGCGGCGTACCCCAACCCCAGACTTGCAAACCGAACGGAGCGTCACTCTTGATCTCGTGACGGCCGTTCGAGCAGCTGCCGACGTTCGTGAAATTGCCGGTCGACAGATCGGCACGCGCCCACTGGTACGAGCCGACGGTCTGCCAGCCCGAGAGCGCGCCGGCGCAGTCGAGCATGACGTCGTGGAACTGTCCGTCGCTGCCGGTCGAGCGGATCACGACGAGATCGGTCTCGGGGTACGTCGGATCGGTGAAGAACACGTAGTCGGACAGGAACTGCGCGGGCGGGACGTCGTAGACGAAGTCGGGATCGCCGTAGCCTTCGCTCACGAACGTCGAGCTCGTCATGTACGTGAACAACATGAACGGGTGCATCGCGTCCTGGCTCGCCACCGTGAACGGCGTGCCGGTCTCGAACGTGACGGCTTGCCCTTTCGCGAGCGACGCCGGGCCGCCGACCGCGGACGAATACATGAGCGTCGTGCCATCGACGGCGCCGACCAGCATCCAGAACGTCTGGGTCTCGGCGGTGACGCGCGGCCGGTACATCACGCCGACGTACTCCGAGCCCATCGCCTTGACCGGCGGCACCATCTGCTCGCCGTGATCGCAGTACGCCGTCCCGGTCGGCATGCGCATGCACGACTGGCCGGCCATCAGACCGACGGGCTGATTCGACGTGACGATGCTGCCGGTGAGCTCCGTCGTCTGCGAGATCTGGGCCTGCTGGCCCTTGTTCAGGTTGAACACCACCGGCGAGCCGGACGCGCCGGCCGGGATGCCGCCGCCGCCGGTCACGGCCGCGTTCGGCGTCAGCGTGACCATCGTGCCGTCGGTCGCCGCGATCACGTTGAAGGACGGGTTCGCGATGTCGTACGGCGTGACCTCGACCGCGACGTAGTTCGTGTCCCACGCGCTCGTAGGGATCAGCAGCGACGCGCCGGTCACCGCGACCGAACCGCCGCCGTACGGATTGATCTGGTACGCGACGACCGGCACGTCGCTCGTGATGTGGAACGAATGTCCCATTCCGGTGCCGGCGACGCCGACCGGCGCCTCGGCCGGAGGCAGCGGACAGTCCGGCGCGGCGCCCTGCGAGCCGGCGAGAAACACGATCGCGACCGAGCCTGCGGGGATGCCGGCGGTCGCGTCGTACGCGCCGTACGTGATGCTCGTCCCGGTCCCGCTGGGCAGGCTGGCGAATGTCGCCGGGTTCAGCGTCGCGCCGTTGTACTCGACGCCGATGTGCGCCGGTGAGGTCCACGTGTTCGCCACGAACGCGGCGAAGCAGTACGTCGGGATTTCGGCTTCGAGCTCGCTCGCGTAGTAGTCGCAGCCGACCGAGCGATGGTTGCTCTGCGCGACCGCGCACGCATTCTGGCAGGTGAGCGTGGCCGGATCGCAGGCGTCCGACGCGTCGCACGTCATGATCTGATTGCCCATGCAGTCGACGACCGAGCGCTGATCCGCCGAGCATGCGTTCGTGCAGCCCGAATCGCCGGAGCCGCGACCATCGCCGTTGCCGCCGGGTCGGCTACTCGGACCGCATGCCGCGGCGAGCGCGGCGAGCCACGTGATCCTCATCAGCCCTGACGCTATGCAGCCGGCGCTCGCAGCGCAACGGTGAAAACGTCACACATCACGCACGGAGTGCTTCGCGCCGCATTTGCTGGGCTTTCAGCACCACGTACGCGGTCATGTTCACGATGTCCTCCACCGTGACCTCGTTCTGGAGTGCCGCGACGGGGCGCGACAGCCCGAGCAGGATCGGACCGACCGCCGAGGCGCCGCCGAGCACCTTCAGCATCTGATACGCGGCGTTGCCGGCGCCCAGCGACGAGAACACCAGCGTGTTCGCCGACCGCGTCAGACGGCCGAACGGGTAGTACTGGCCGCGGCGCTCGGCGTCGAGCGCCATCTCGGGCTGCATCTCGCCGTCGATCTCGAGCTCGGGGCGGCGCCGGCGCACGAGGTCGAGTGCCTGCTGGATCTTCGTCACCTCCGGATGCCGCACCGAGCCGAAGTTCGAATACGAGATCATCGCGATGCGCGGCGTGATGCCGAAGCCCTGCACCGCCTCCGCCATCTGCAGCGTGATGTCGGCGAGCGTGTCGGCGTCGGGATCGATGTTGAACACGGTGTCGCCGAAAAACTTCACCGAGTTCTGCAGCACCATCATGTACATGCCGACCGCGACCTTGCGCCCGGGCTCGAGGCCGAAGATCTCGAGCGGCGGCCGCACGGTCTCGGGATAGTTCAGGCGTAGCCCGGTCACCATGCCGTCGGCGTCGCCGCGATCGACCATGAGCGCGCCGTAGTAGTCGCTCTTCTGCAAGAGCGCGAGCGCCGCCGATTGCGTCATGCCCTTGCGCTGGCGCAGCTGGTACAGCCGATCGACGTAGGCCGGGTTGTGCTCGTTGCGCGGATCGATGACCTCGGTGCCGTGCTCGAGCAGGTCGAGCGACATCTCGTTGCACATCGCCTCGATCTCGTGGCGGCGGCCGAGCAGCACCGGCTTCGCGATGCCCTCGTCGACGATCTGCTGGACCGCGCGCAAGAGGCGCGGGTTCGCGGCGTGCGGGAACGCGATGCGCTTGGGATCGCGCCGCGCTTCCTTGCCGATCGTGCGCATGATCGAGTACGCCGCGTTCGAGCCCTTGAGCATCAGCTTCTCGCGATACTCCGGGATGTCGAACTTGATGCGCGCGACGCCCGACTCCATCGCGGCCGCGGCGACCGCCGGCGCGACCCACCACAGGACGCGCGGGTCGAACGGCTTGGGGATGAAGTAGTCCGGGCCCATCTTGAGCGCCTTGCCGCCGTACGCGTGCACGACGATGTCGGGCACCGGCTCGCGCGCGAGCTCGGCCAGCGCGCGCGCGGCCGCGAGCTTCATCGCCTCGCTGACCGCCGACGCGCGGCAGTCGAGCGCGCCGCGGAAGATGTACGGAAAGCCGAGGACGTTGTTGACCTGGTTCGGGAAGTCGGAGCGGCCGGTCGCGACCAGCGCGTCGGAGCGCGCTTCGACCGCGTCGGTGTAGGAGATCTCGGGATCGGGATTCGCGAGCGCGAAGATGATCGGCCGGTCGGCCATCGTCTTCACCATGTCCTTGTTCACGACGTCGGCGACCGACAGGCCCATGAACATGTCGGCGCCGCGCATCGCGTCGGCGAGCGTGCGGCGGCCGTCGTCGGCCGTCGCGAACTTGAGCTTGTGGCGGTTCAGGTCGGTGCGGCCGCGATGGACGACGCCCTTGGAGTCGACGAGCACGACGTTCGCCGCGCGCACGCCGAGGCTGCAGAAGAACTCCACGCACGCGATCGCGCCGGCGCCCGCGCCCGACACGACGAGCCTCATGTCCTCGAGCTTCTTCTTCGCGAGCTCGGCGGCGTTGAGCAGGCCGGCGCCGGTGATGATCGCGGTGCCGTGCTGGTCGTCGTGGAACACCGGGATGCGCATGCGCTTGCGCAGCCTCTCCTCGATCTCGAAGCACGCCGGCGCCGCGACGTCCTCGAGGTTGATGCCGCCGAACGTCGGCTCGAGCGCGGCGACGATGTCGCAGAACTTGTCGACGTCCTTCTCGGCGATCTCGAGATCGAACACGTCGATGTCGGCGAACTTCTTGAACAGGCACGCCTTGCCTTCCATCACCGGCTTACCGGCGGCGGGCCCGATATCGCCGAGGCCGAGCACCGCGGTGCCGTTCGAGATCACCGCGACCAGGTTGCCGCGCGCGGTGTACTCCCAGCTCTGTTCGTCGTCGCGCGCGATCTCGAGGCACGGCTCGGCGACGCCCGGCGTGTACGCGTTCGACAGATCGATCTGACTGACGAGCGGCTTGGTCGGGACGACCTCGAGCTTTCCCTTGCGACCGCGCCGGTGATAGTCGAGCGCGTCTTCCTTGCGGCCCATGCGACGAACCTAGCACCGTGCGCCGCGGCCGACGTGCGACAATTGATCTCATGCAGGCCGCGCGGATCGCAGTCGGCATCGCACTGGTCGCGCTGAACTTCGCGTACTGGTGGCGCGTCGCCCGCCACTGGGAGGGCCGGTTTCGGCGCTGGGTCGAGCGGCGCTATCGCGTCGAGATCCGTCGCGTGAACCGTGGTTACTGGGAGGTTCACGGCGACGGGCCGTGGCTGCGCCGGTTCGCGATCGAGTGGTTGCAGCTCGTGTTCTTCGTCGCCGCGTTCGTCGGCTGGGCGGCCCTGATGGTGGCCGGCTTCCTGCTGATCGAGGTGATGTGACGGCGGCTAGCCGTCGATGAAGATCGGCACGTCCAGGCGCGCCGCGGTGGCGAGCGAGCGCAGGAACGCAGCGAGTTGCTCGATCTCCGGATCCGCCTCGGGCGCAACCGTTGCGGCGGCGAGCACGCGGCGGCGTCCTGCCTCGTCCTTGAGGTCGTGCAGGCTGGTGTCGTGCGGAATGACGCCGGTGAACAGCGCGAGCATCAGGCTGTGCGTCGGCGCGAGGTGGCCGACCATGAACATCATCTGGAACAGCTGATCCGACGACATCTCGACGACGCCGTGCTCGCCTTCCCAGCGCACGCCGTAGGCGACGCGACTCTCGAAATACGTCGTACCCGACGCGCGCAGCTTGGCCGCGTTCGCGCCGTCCCAGCCCAGCTCCCCGAGGCCGCGCACGAGCAGCGCGCCGGCCGTGCATTGCAGCGTGGCCGGCAGCCGCGTCATCAGCCAGGCCTCGACGCGCTCGGGAATCGGATAGCGAATGCGGCGGTGACAGGCGAACTCGCGCGGCAGCTCGGCCGGGCACGTCGCGCAATTCGTCGCGACCTCGTCGAGCGGCGCCGCGAGCTCGAGCAGGTCCTGCAGCGTGACGCCGCGCGCGGAGTCGCCATCCGGCTTGCGGGTGGTGAGCTGGATCTCGACGTCCTTCGGCGCGCGCAAATCGCCGTCCTCGTGCAGGTGCGCGAGCATCGAACGAGCGAGGATGCGCGTGCGGTTCAGCTCGACGAGCCGCTCGACGCCGAGGTGCTGCTGTACGTCGCAGCGCACGCCGAGGAGGTAGTCGATCGCCATCGCGCGCGACCGTAGCAAACGGCTCTGACGCTACAGGCAGACCTGCTGCTGCAACACGAGCGGCGGCAGCGGCTGCTGCGTGAAGTCGAACGCGCCGAACAGGTCGTTGGCCTGGCCGTCCTGCGCGGCCGGATCCATCGCCGACAACGTCGTCGTCGCGCCGAACACGCGCTCGACGAAGCGCGCGATGCTCGCCTGCTCGGACGTCTCGTGGAAGATGAAGCCGGGCTTGGCGTACGGCGAGATGATGAGCAGCGGCAGCCGGAAGCCCAGGCCGTACGGCTGCGTCACGTCGCAGCCGTATTGCCGCGGCGGCGGCACGTGATCGTACCAGCCGCCGAAATCGTCCATCGTGAAGAGGATCGCGGTGTCGGCCCAGTACGGGCTCTGCATGATGTGGTTGAGGTGCGCGACCGTCCAGTTCTCGCCCGTGCATGGCGAGCCGACCAGCGGATGCTCGTCGGCGAGGTCCTGGTCGACGAGCCACGACACCGCCGGCAGCCGGCCGTTGTCGACGTCGTCGTCGAACGTGTTCTCGTTGACGACGTTGTTCCAGCCCGGGCCGTAACGGACCGCGCGCACCGCGTCGAACATCGACCAGATCTCGGGCAAGACGTAGTAGTCCGAGCCGTAGAACTTCCAGTCGACGCCCTCGGGCAGGATGTCCGGAATGCTCGGGATGTCGAAGCACGGGAAGTCGTTCTCGGTCTGGCACGTCGTCTGGTTCGTCACCGGCGCCGACACGCCGGAGCCCTGGTCGCAGCCCCAGTAGACCTGGACGCCGACGTTGTCGGGGTTGCTCGTCGCCCATCCGGCCTGCGCGGCGACCGTGAACAGGTGGCCGGGGAAGCTCGGCGCGAGCGCGTCCGCGAAGAAGCGATCGCCGAGCGTGAACGTGCGCGCGTACGCCCAGTAGTTCGGGATGTCCGATTCCTGGTACTGCGCGTACACGAGGTAGTCGTTGTTGTCGGACGCGTCGGCGACCTGCTCCCAGCCGTTCATGTCGCCGCCGGCCCAGTCGGTGAGCGCGCACGGGTGGTCGTGGCAGAGATCGCGCGGCATGTTCTGCGGCGCGTGCGGCGGCGAGATCATCGTGCCGCTCGCGGTCGGGATCTGCGAGATGCCGTCGGCACCGGGAAACGAGCCGAAGTAGTTGTCGAACGTGTGGTTCTCCTTGACGACGATCACGACGTGCTTGATCGGGATCGCGATCGGCGCGTCGCTCGCGTCCGGCGTCGTCGGGCCATCCGACTGCACGGGCGGCGCGTCGGCCTGCTTCGCACCCGACGTTCCGTGACAGGCGATCAAGAGCGCGGTGACGGCCCCGTGACGCATGGCCGAGACTATTGGCTGATTTCGCCGTGGCTGGGTAGGCCTCGCCTCGTGACATCGAGATGTTACGGTGAGGTCTTCGGGTTGCGGCAGTTGCGCAGAACTTGTAGAACCACTCACCGCGCACCCATAGCTCAATGGATAGAGCGTTGGCCTCCGGAGCCAAAGGCTACAGGTTCGACTCCTGTTGGGTGCACCCGAGCGAAGTTGTGAAGACCCTTGCCGAGATCGCGATCGAGGCCGGGCTGGTCACCAAGGCCGGCGCCGCGAAGGCGGGCCGCATGGCCGAGCAGCGCAAGGAGCCGCTGGTCGCGGTGCTGATCCGCGAGCTCCATGTCGACGAGGTCGCGCTGATCGGCGCGCTGCGCAAGCAGACCCGGGTGCCGCTGCTCGATCCGGCGCAGATCCAGGTCGACCCCGAGGCATTGCGCCTCGTCGCGAAGGACGCGTGCGCGCGGCTGCGCGTGCTCCCGCTCTCGCTCGCGATCGAGGGCACGACCAAGGTCCTGCGTGTCGCGATGGCCGATCCGACCGACACCGCGGCGATCCTCGAGCTCGAGCAGCTCGCGCATTGCGAGATCGAGGTCACCGCGCTGCCGCTGTCCGCGATCGACGAGCTGATCGACAAGGGCTACAAGCAGGTGTCGACCCAGGTCACGAACCGCCCCGGCGGCCGCACCAAGAGCTTCGGCGAGAACCTGTTCGTCACGACCAAGAACCAGCGCATCGATGGCGCGGCGGCGAGCGGCGACTCCGAGGTCTCGACCACGGCCCAGATCACGATGGCCGCGCTGATGCCGCCCGACCTCGACCTGGAGGCGCGATTTCGCGCGCTTTGCCAGCTGCTGGTGACCAAGGGACTGGTCAGCGAGGCCGAGCTGGCCGAGGCCCTGAAGCGGTCCGACGGCAAAGTCGAGCCCTAGGGCTACGTTAACGAGCTTGGGCGCCGTCCGTGCGCTATGCTCGTCCTCGGTCGTCCGTCAGGCGACCTATGCCCGCCCATGACATGACGACCCCCGCTTCCGTGACCTGCGCCGGCTGTCGGCAGAGCTTTGCCGAAACGGCGCTGTACTGCCCGAACTGCGGGCGGCCCAAGTTGCGCGAAGCGCCGGTCGACCCCCTCGTGGGCAAGCTGCTCGGCGAACGGTTTCAAGTCGTCGAGCAGATCGGGCAGGGCGGATCCGGCACCATCTATCGCGCCGAGCACGTGACCTTGCGCCGCAAGGTCGCGATCAAGGTGCTCCACCAGGAGCTGTCGCGCGACGACCTCGCGGTGGAGCGCTTCCGGCGCGAGGCGACGACGGTCGCCGAGATCGACAACGAGCACATCGTCGAGATCCACGACTTCGGCCGCACCAACGACGGCCGGCTCTATCTCGCGATGGAGCTGCTCGAAGGCGACACGCTCGATCACATTCTCGAGCGCGAGAAGACCCTGTCGGTCGAGAAGGTCGCGGACATCTTGATCCAGGTCGGCGAGGCGCTGATGGAGGCGCACGCGATCGGCTACGTCCACCGCGACCTGCGGCCGCGCAACATCTACCTGGCGATGCGCCGCGGCAAGGCGAACTTCGTCAAGCTGCTCGACTTCGGCCTCGCGAAGCTCGTCGAGAGCGACGCGCAGGCCGCGTCGACGAGCCTCGGCATGACGTTCGGCGATCCGCGCTACATGTCGCCCGAGCAAGCGCGCGGCGATCGCATCGACCGCCGCGCCGACATCTACCAGCTCGGCTGCGTCGCGTACGAGATGTTGACCGGCGCGCCGCCGTTCACCGGCAACCGCGTGTTCGACATCCTGACCAAGCAGGTGACCGAGATCCCGGCGCCGCTGCCGACGCGCCGGCCCGGCGTGCCGATGTGGATGGAAGCCGCGGTCGCGAAGATGCTCGCCAAGGATCCCGAGAATCGCTTCGCGACGACGACGCGCATGGTCGAGGCGCTGCGCCGCGGTCTCGAGACCGGCCAGGTGATGGAGGACGAGATCGCACGGCGCCGCGAGAGCATTCCGCCGCCGAGCGTGTCGCGCGTGATGCAGCGCATGGGCATGACCACGCCGGCCGAGGGCCTGCGCGAGCACATGCCGCAGCGCGAGCTGCCGCCACTGCCGCCGGCGCCGAAACCGACCGAGACGATCTCCACGCCCGCGGCGCCGCCGCCTCCGGCGCCCGCGCCCGCGCCGGTCGCGAAGGAAGCCGTGCCCGACGTCGTGATCGAGGCGCCCGCGCCGCGCCGGCGCACGGGCACACCCGAGCTCGGCGTGCCGGTCGTGCAGGCGCCGGTCACCGGACAGATCGAGCAACCTTCTGGCCGCGCGAAGTCGCACGGCGGCAAGGACTCGATGGGCATCTCGCAGGTCTGGTACGAGGACGGCGACCGCGCGTCGGAGGA
>DATJXL010000217.1:0-12244 GCA_035500135.1 Kofleriaceae bacterium | reverse complement strand
AGCTCGCCGCGAAGCTGCGCGCCGAGGCCGACGCGAGCCTGGGCGACGGCGTGCCGACGCTCGCGCACGCGCGCGGGCTGGCGCTCGCGCGCGCGGTGTCGCGCGAGGCGCTGCGCGCGTATCCGATCATCCCGACGACGTTCATCGGCGTCGCGAAGAAGGATCTCGAGCACGCCGGCTTCGCGATCCGCGCCGGCTGGAAGGGTGCCGGTGCGATCTGGGCGACGTTGCAGGACGGCACGACGTTCACCGACCCGACCAGGTTCGAGGGCGAGCGTCTCGGCGACGGCGAGCTCGACAAGCTCCCGGCCGCGGCGTTCGTGCCGCAGGGCGGCGGTCCGCACGACGGTCATCGCTGCGCCGGCGAGTGGCTGATCCAGGCCGTGATGCCGGCGTTCCTCGGCTGGTTCGTGCGGCGCTACGACATCACGTGGCCAACGCAAGATGCGACGCCCGGCGCGGGCGGTGTCGGACCGCTGCCGAAGAGCGGCTTGCGCGCGACCATCCGCAAACGCGCGTGATGCGTGGCGCGGTCGCCCTCGCGCTGTGCCTGGCCGCGTGCGGTCGCTTGAGTTTCGACGGCGCATCCGATGCGACGTCATCGCCCTCCGATGCGGCGCTGACTCGCGTGCAGGTCGCGTCGGGCTGGACCGCGCGCGTGCTCGTCGATCTCACCGGTGTCGTGCCGTACCACCCGAACGACTACGTCGACGACGGCGGCCTCGAGACGCTCGACAACTCGCCGGTGTCGCTGGCCGCGCTGTACGCGCCGTTCACGTCGACGTTCGCGGTCGGCGCCGGCCGGTCGATCATCGAGGTCGCGGGCAACGGCACGACCGCCGTGCACGACTATCGCCCGGCCGTTCCCGACACGACCGGCCCCGACGAGATCTCGGAGCTGGTGTTCGGCGCGCCGCCGGATACCGGCCCGGTGCTATGGCTCGGCGCGAGCTCGATGGGCCTCGGCGACGGGCTGTACCGGATCGCGACCGACTGGTCGATCGTGCAAGACAGCCCCACGAACAACGTCAACGGCGTTGCCTACGATCCAACCGGCGCGTTCGACTCGATCGGCGTGCCGACGATCTACTTCATGGACACCAACGCGGTGCAGCGGCGCACCGGCGCCGGCACGAGCACGAACCTCCAGGCCTCGACCACGTTCGAGTTTCTCGGCATGTGCGCGACCACGCTGTTCACGACCGACCAGCCGGCCGGTGTGCCGCCGACCATCCTCGACCGCATCTTCGAGACCACGTATGTGGTGAATGCGATCGCGACGTCGTCGTTCTTCGCGGTCGCCGAGATGAGCGGCGGGGCCGATACGCACGTGATCGCGCTTCGCGACTCGACGACGCTCGCGAGCTACGCGAACGACGGGACGTCGGTCGACCTCGCGAGCTCGCTCGACGCGACGTGGCTGTGGCAGGCGGTCAGCGTGCCGCGCGCGCCGCACCCGCTCGCGGGCAGCTACGTCGTGCTCGAGAGCAACCGCACGCTCGATCGCGACGATCTCATCGTGATCTCGCCGGCGCCGTGAGGTAGGCGTCGACGTGGCGGGCGCAGTCGCGGCCCTCCGCGATCGCCCATACGACCAGCGAGGCGCCGCGGTGCGCGTCGCCGGCGCAGAACACCCCCGCGATCGTCGTCGCGAAGCCGGCGTCGACGTGGACGTTGCCGCGGGCGTCGAGCGCGACGCCGAGCTGTTCGTGGATCGCCTGCGCGTTCGGCCCGACGAAGCCGAGCGCGAGGATCGCGGCGTCGCAGGCGATGCGCAGCGGTTCGCCGGTGTCGACCCGTACGCCTTCGAGCGCGACGAGCCGCCCGGCCTCGCCGACGAAGCGCGTCGTGCGAAACGCGAAGTCCCTGCGGCCGCCTTCTTCCTGCGAGCTCGACGTGCGGAACACGAGCGGCCACGCCGGCCACGGATTGTCCGCGGCCCGGACCATCGGCGGCGCCGGCAGGAGCTCGATCTGCGTCACGCTCGCGGCGCCCTGACGTAGCGCGGTGCCGAGGCAATCCGAGCCGGTGTCGCCGCCGCCGAGGATGACGACGCGACGGTCGCGCATGTCGTGCGCGTCGCGATGCACGAGGTAGTCCATCGCGAGCACCACGGCGGCGAGGTCGCGGCCCGGCACGTCGAGCTCGCGCGGCCGCTCGCTGCCGATCGCGATCACGACCGCGTCGTGCGTGCCGCGCAGCTCGGCCCAGTCGTCGACGCGCGCGTTGCAGCGAATCTCGACGCCCTCGGCGGCGAGCCCGGCGAGCCGCCGATCGACGACGCGCTTGTCGAGCTTGAAGTCGGGGATGCCGCGCCGGAGCAGGCCGCCGGCCTCGGCGTCGGCTTCGTAGACGATGGCGCGGTGGCCGGCGCGGTTGAGCGCCGCCGCGGCGGCGAGCCCGGCGGGTCCCGAGCCGACGATCGCGACGCGGCGGCCGGTGCGCGCTGCCGGCGGGCTCGCCGTGATCCAGCCTTCGTCGAACGCGCGCTCCGCGATCGCGCGCTCGAGCGCCTCGATCGTCACCGCCGCGTTGGCGATCTCGCCTCCGCAACGCGGGCTCGCGATCGCCAACACGCACGCGGCCTCGCACGGCGCCGGGCAGATACGGCCGGTGAATTCCGGAAACTCGTTCGTCGTCTGCAACCAGTCGATCGCGGCGTGCCAGTCGCCGCGATACACCGCGTCCGCGAAATCGGGAATCGGATTGCCGAGCGGGCAGCCGTTCGTGCAGAACGGCACGCCGCAGTCCATGCAGCGGCCGGCTTGCTCGCGCGCCTCGGCGGGTGCGGCCGCGTGCTCGACCTCGTGCCAGTCGAGCACGCGCAGCTCGATCGGCCGGCGATGCGGCGCCGCGCGCGCGGCGGTCAGGAAGCCGTCGACTTTGCCCACGGTCGTTGCTTCCGCGCGTCGACGACGCGCTTGTAGTCGATCGGTATCACCTTCACGAACCGCGCGACCAGATGCTCCCAGTTGTCGAGGATCTTCTTGCCGCGCGAGCTCTGGGTCAGCCGCACGTGATCCTCGACCAGCCCGTACACGAGGTAGAGGTCGCTGTCGGCGGCGAGACTCTCGAGCTCGACCATCGCGAGGTTGCACGCGGCTCGGAACGTCTGCGCCGGATCGAACACGAACGCCGTGCCGCCGCTCATGCCGGCCGCGAAGTTGCGGCCGACTGCACCGAGCACGACGACCACGCCGCCGGTCATGTACTCGCAGCCGTGATCGCCGACGCCCTCGACGACGGCGCGCGCGCCCGAGTTGCGCACCGCGAACCGCTCGCCGGCGAGCCCGTTCGCGAACAGCTCGCCGGCGGTCGCGCCGTACAGCGCGACGTTGCCGACGATCACGTTGTCCTCGGCGGCGAACCGCGCGCCGGCGGGCGGGCGCACGACGATGCGGCCGCCGGCCATGCCCTTGCCGACATAATCGTTCGCGTCGCCGACGAGCTCGAGCGTGACGCCGGGCGCGAGGAACGCGCCGAAGCTCTGACCGGCACAGCCGGTGAACCGCACGTGGAGCGAGCCCTCAGGCAAGCCCTGCGCGCCGTGCCGCCGCGCGATCTCGCCGGAGACGAGCGTGCCGACGGCGCGATCCTTGTTCGCGATCGGCAGCGCCTGGTGCGCCGGAAGCGTGTCGAGCAGCGGCACGAGCGCGCGATCGACGTGATCGGCGAGCTCCCACGGCTGCGCACGCACGAACCGGCGCGGGACGTCCGCGGGCGCGACCGGTGGCGACAGGATCGCCGAGAGATCGAGAACGCGCGCCTTGCCGCGCAGCTGCTTGCGCACGCGCAGGCGATCGACGCGCCCGACGATCTCGTCGAGCGTGCGCGCGCCGAGCCGCGCGAGCTGGCGGCGCACGCCTTCGGCGACGAAGGTGAAGTAGGCGACGACGTCCTCGGGTCGGCCCGCGAACCGCGCGCGCAGCGTCGGATCCTGCGTCGCGATGCCGACCGAGCACGTGTTCAAGTGGCACTTGCGCAGCATCACGCAGCCGGTCGCGACCAGCGACGCGGTCGCCATGCCGAACTCCTCGGCACCGAGCAGCGCCGCGACGATCACGTCGCGCGAGGTGCGCAGCCCGCCGTCGACCTGCAGCCGCACGCGATCGCGCAGCCGGTTCTCGACGAGCACCTGCTGCGCCTCGGCGAGCCCCAGCTCCCACGGCAAGCCGGCGTGCTTCAAGCTCGACAGCGGCGACGCGCCGGTGCCGCCTTCGTAGCCGGCGATCACGACGCACGCGGCGCGCGCCTTCGCGACGCCGGCCGCGATCGCGCCGATGCCGACCTCGCTGACGAGCTTCACGCTCGTGCGCGCGTGCGGATTGACCGCGGTCAGGTCGTAGACGAGCTGCGCGAGATCCTCGATCGAGTAGATGTCGTGATGCGGCGGCGGCGAGATCAGCGTGACGCCGGGCGTCGAGCACCGCACCTTCGCGATCCGGTCGTCGACCTTCGCGCCCGGCAGCTGGCCGCCTTCACCCGGCTTGGCGCCCTGCGCGATCTTGATCTGCAGGTCGTCGGCGTGGACGAGGTAGTGCGTCGTGACGCCGAACCGGCCCGACGCGATCTGCTTGATCGCGCTGCGCCGCCAGTCGCCGCTGGCTTCGTCGCGCTCGAAGCGGTGCGGCTCTTCGCCGCCTTCGCCGCTGTTCGACTTGCCGCCGAGCCGGTTCATCGCGATCGCGAGCGTCTCGTGCGCCTCGGCGCTGATCGAGCCGAACGACATCGCGCCGGTGACGAAGCGGCGCACGATCGCGGTCGCGGGCTCGACCTCGTCGAGCGGCACGGGCTCGCCCGGCTCGACCTGCAACAAGCCGCGCAAGGTCACGAGCTCGCGCTCTTCGTCGTCGCACAGCCGCTCGAATTCGTCGAAGCGCGCCGCGTCGCCGCGCCGCACCGCATCTTGCAGCGCCGCGATCGTCTGCGGGTTCCACTTGTGAAGCTCGCCGGTGCGGCGCCAGCGGTATTGGCCGCCGACCGGCAGCCGCGCGCTCGCGGCGGCGGAAAACCCCCGCGCGTGCCGGGCCACCGCCTCGTCGCCGAGCTCGTCGAGCCCGATCCCGCCGAGCCGCGACGGCGTGCCCGCGAAGTGGCGGTCGATGAGGTCGCGGTCGAGGCCGATCGCCTCGAAGATCTGCGCGCCGCGATAGCTCTGCACGGTCGAGATGCCCATCTTCGACATCACCTTGAGCAGGCCTTCTTCGAGCGCGTGGATGTACTTCTTCTCGTCTACCTCCGCGCCGCCTCCGGCGGGGCTACGCGTCGGGAGTTCTCCCGACTTGTCGAGCCCACGCGCGCGCACGCTGTCGAGCGCGAGGTACGGGTTGATGACGGCGGCACCGTAACCGACGAGCAGCGCGATGTCGTGCACCTCGCGCGCCTCGGCAGTCTCGACCACGAGCCCCGCTTGCATGCGGATGCCCTCGCGCACGAGGTGCTGCTGCACCGCCGACAGCGCGAGCAGCGCCGGGATCGCGACGTGCTTCGCATCGACGCCGCGGTCGCTCAGGATCAACACGTTGCGGCCTTCGTCGATCGCGGCCGCCGCCGCGCGGCACAGCTGGTCGATCGCTTTGGTCAGCCAGCCTCGGCCATACGCGAGCGGGAACACCAGCGACAAGGTCGCGGTGTCGAACACGCCCTCGCGCACGCCGCGGATCTTCGCGAGCTCGGCGTTGTCGACGATCGGCCCGCGCAGGTGCAGCTGGTGGCATTGCTCGGGGGTCTCGTCGAACGTGTTGCCGTCGGGCCCCATCGTGGTCTCGAGCGACATCACCGCTGCCTCGCGGATGGGATCGATCGGTGGGTTCGTGACCTGCGCGAACAGCTGGTGGAAGTACCAGCTCAGCATCGGCGCGCGCTCCGACAGCACCGCGAGCGGCGTGTCGGTGCCCATCGAGCCGACCGGTTCCTTGCCGGTCTCGGCCATCGGCGCGATCACGAGCTCGAGATCCTCGTCGGTGTAGCCGAACGCGCGCTGCAGCTGGCCGAGCGCGTCGCCGTCGAGGCGGGCGGCGGCGGGCGCGTCGTCGAGCTCGTGCAGCTCGAACACGTTCTTGTCGAGCCACTTGCGATACGGGAAGCGATTCGCGACCTCGCGCTTGAGCTCGCCGTCATCGACGACGCGGCCCTCCGCGGTGTCGACCACGAACATGCGCCCGGGCTGCAGCCGGCCCTTCTGCACGACGAGCTCGGGCGGGATGTCGAGCACGCCGGTCTCCGACGCGAGCACGACGCGATCGTCGCTCGTGATCGTCCACCGCGCGGGCCGCAGGCCGTTGCGATCGAGGGTCGCACCGACGAGCTGGCCGTCGGAGAACACGATCGCGGCCGGGCCGTCCCACGGCTCGACGAGCGACGACGCGTAGCGATAGAAGCTGCGCCGGTCGTCGTCCATCGCAGCGCCTGCGTTCTCCCACGCCTCCGGGATCATCATCATCATCGCGTGCGGCAGCGCGCGGCCGCCGAGCGTGAGCAGCTCGATCATGTTGTCGAACTGCGCCGAGTCGCTCTTGCCGGGCACGAGGATGGGATGCAGGCGATCCATGCCGCCCGAGAACTTCGCGCTGTGCAGCTGGCTGCGGCGAGCCGCCATCCAGTTCGCGTTGCCGCGCAGCGTGTTGATCTCGCCGTTGTGCGCGACGTAGCGGAACGGTTGCGCGAGGTCCCATGTCGGGAACGTGTTGGTCGAGAACCGCGAGTGCACGACCGCGATCGCGCTCGCGACGAGCGGACTCTGCAGATCGACGAAGAACCTCGCGAGCCGATCCGGCAGCAGGAGGCCCTTGTAGACGATCGTCTCGGTCGACAGGCTCGCGACGTGAAAGTAGCCCGCCGGATCGGCGCCGCGCTCGCGGATGCGATTCTCGGCGAGCTTTCTGATCACGAACAGCGTGCGCTCCCACGCGCTCGGCGGCACGCGCCGCATGCGCACGAATACCTGGCGGAAGATCGGCAGCGAGCTCTTGCCGAAGCGTCCGACCTGCGCGAGATCGATCGGCACGTCGCGCCATCCGATCACGCGCTGGCCTTCGTCGTGGATCGCCGACTCGATCAAGCCCTCGCACGCGGCCCGCAACGTGGGATCGGGCGGCAGGAAGATGTTGCCGACCGCGAACCGCCGGCTCGGCATCGCCAGGCCGAGCCGCTCGCCTTCGGCGCGAAAGAACGCCTCCGGGAGCTGGAGCAAGACGCCCGAGCCATCGCCGGTGTCCGGATCGGCCCCGCACGCGGCGCGATGCGAGAGCCGGCGCAGGACCTCGAGGCCTTGCTCGACGATCGCGCGCGATCGCTCGCCGCGAATGTTCGCGACGAAGCCGACCCCGCACGCTGCGCGCTCTGCTCGCATGACGCGGCGAGTCTAACGCATCGCGTTGGAGATTTCGAGCGCGAGCTCGTCGGCGTCGGGCGTCGCCGATCCGGCGGGCAGCGCGAAATCGAGGCGCGCGACCACGGCGAGCATCGGCGCGTCCGCGGCGGGCACCGCGAGCAGGCGATCGCTATCGGCGGTGCCGCTCGCGAGCCGCGCGAGCCGCGCGCGATGCGACTCGCCATCGCGCCGACGATAGGTCGTGAACGTGCCGTCGCGCTCGCGCACGTAGATGACGTTCGCGCGGGCGGCGGCGTGCAGCGCGGCGAGATCGAACCGGTGGCGATCGGGCAGCGCGCGATCGATCACCGCGCGCGCGAACGGCCGCAGCGCCGCGGCGCGCGCGCACAGCTCGTCGAAGCACGACGCGAGCTTCGCGCTCGCGTCGGGACCTTGCGCGCGCGCGACGCGCTCGAGGTGACGCGCGCGCCGCACGAGCTCGCCGGGGCGCGCGACGAGCCGCTCGAGCGCCGCGATCGCGTCGCCGGCGGCGAGCGCGGCCTCGATCGGCCCGGCCCAGCGCGCACCGCGCGATCGGGCGCGCGCGATCGCGAACGCGCGCGCCGCGTTCGGCAACCGATCCGCGAGCTCGCGCGGGTGCAGCTGCTCGCCGATGCGCTGCCACGCGGCGCGGTCGCGCACGAACGCGTCGGCGAGCTCGGCCGGTGGCAGGCGATCCAACGCCTCGAGCAGCGCGCGGCGCAGCCCGCGCGGCAACGACCGGCGCGGCGCGCCCATCAACACGTTGGCGACGGCGAGCACGTCGCGCCCGGTCGCGAGATACGGCGCGGCGCGCGCGGCCATCGCCGAGCGATCGGGTGAGACGAGCAGGAGGCGCGCGACCGCGATCGCCGCGGTCGCGCGCACCGGTACGCGCGCGGGCAGTTCCGCGATCGCGTCGGGGCCGAGCGCGTCGATCACGGCCTCGAGCGCGTCGCGTTCGTCGCCGGCGAGCGGCGAGCGGCGGGCGAGCAGCCGGGCGAGCCAGCCGCGCGCGACCGCACGCACGTCGAAGCCGAGGTGGACGACCGCGAGCGCGCCGTCCTTCGGCTCGTGGCGCGCGACGCGGCGGTGGCAGATCGGACACGCGGCGAAGCTCGTGCCGGTCCAGCACGCCTCGCACACGCGATGGCCGCACGGATCGAGCGCGCCGACCGGGCCTTCACGCGCGCACCACGGGCACGCGCCCGGGCCGGCCGTCGCATGCGCGAGCGTGCCCGCGATCCACACGCGAAGCTCCTGCATCGCCGCGTTCGGCAGGCGCCGCACGGTGAGCGCGAGATCGAGGCTGAGCACGAAGCCGAGCCGCGCGAGCTCGGCGTCGAATCGATCGAGATCGGCATCGCGCAGCGGCCGCGTCGCGGCGTCCGCTGCGCGGTCCGGATCGAGCACGGCCACCCGCGTACGCGCCAGCAGCAGCGTGCGGAGCCGGTCCATAAAGAGCGGGCGGAGAACGGGCACGCTCCCGCGGTGAAGCGGGCCGCACGCCCCGAGCCGCCCAGGAACAACGTACCATCGATGTTGGCGCTGGTGCTGCGTTACGTTTCGCTCGTGCAATTCGGGACGCACACCCTGCTGGTGTTCGTGATCGCGGCGGTGACTGGCGTCGGGGCTGCGCGTGCGGACGACGGCGCACTCGCGCGTTACCGCAAGATCTGGAACCCGTTCTCGGCGGGCCCCGAGCTCGTTAGCTCCGCCGACCTGCAACCGCGTGGGCAGTTCTTCGTGCGCCCGTACATCTACAGCGAGATCGCGTACGCGCAATACGGCGGATGGTCGGTCGGGACGATGGGGCTGGGGCAGCGGCTCGTCGCGGTGGCACCGCAGGTCGAGCTGTCCTACGGAATTCTCGACTGGCTCGAGTACGAGATGTACCTGCCCGAGACGTCCTGGTGGCAGAGCGCGGGCAACGAGGCGAGCTCCGCGAACGGCAATGGACTTGGTGACATCACTGCCTTTCTGAAATGGCGCTTCCACATCCAGCAGCCCGACTCCTGGCTGCCGTCGTTCACCGAGGTCCTGTTCGTGACGCTGCCGACGAGCGACTGGGCGGGATCGATCGGAACGCCGCCGATCCCCGGCGGCTTCGCGCCGCTTGGACGGTTGCCCTCGACACATTTCGGTGCGCCCGAGCTCACCGACGCGATCCTGTTCCGCAAGAACATCCGACCGTTTCGTCTGTCCGGCGGCATCTACTATTCGTATGGCTTGCCGACGACGAAGAACGGCATGTCGCAGTACTACGGTGACATCTTCCAGTACCGGCTCGCGTTCGAACAATTCCTCGATGACACCCGAGGCCTGGCGTACGCCGTCGAGCTGGTCGGCATCCACGGGCTGCCGTTTCGGCTAGACGGTCAGTCGGTCGACGCGGGCCGGACGAGCTTCGGCTTGATCGGAATCGAGCCGACGGTCGAGTACAACTTCACCGATCGGATCGTCGGCGCCGCCGGCGTGTTGTTCACCGCGGCGGGCCACGACGACGTCGCCGCGATCTATCCGAACGTTTCGCTGTACTACTACTTCAACCCGCGCGGTCACGTCGTCGCGCGGTGAGCGCGGGCTACAGCTTCGGCGCGGTGCCGGGCAGCGTGTAGCGCAGGTTGAAGAACACCATCGTGTCGTGCGCGTTCGACGACGCGTTGGTCTGGATGCTCCACGGCTTGCGGCTCAGATACGAGTACTGACCCATCAGCGTCAGGGCGCCATACTTCGGGTCCTTCCAGAACGTGTGAGCGAAGCCCACCGTGCCTTCCTGGATCCACTTGTTCTGGCCGGCTGGCGATCCTTCGTAGCCGTATCCGATGCACGAACCGTTGACCGTGCAGGGCGCCGCGGCCGAGGCAGCCGACTGCGTCTGATCGATGTAGATCCCGCCGTAGTATCCGTAGACCAGCAGCGGGCCGTGGTTGAATTCGAGGCCAGACACCGTCGAGCCAGACTGCACCGGTGTCAGGCTGCCATCGGCGTTGACGATGAGATCGGGCGCCTGACCGAAGATGTAGCGACCGCCACCCGAGCTCCAGAAGTTGTTCGAGAGCAAGCGGAGGCCGGGTGCCAGACCGACGTTGAAGTTGAAGAAGCCGCCGAGGCCGGTTGCGGAGTAGTCGGTGTTGTTCGTCGGGTTCCAGATCTCGAACTGGCGCTCGACGCCGCCGATCTCGGCATGCAGTGCTTTGAACGGGTCGATCGCGACTTTCGCGATCACGTCGGGCGCGAGGTTCGGCGTGCCGAGCGTGGTCGTGCCGTTGTTGAGCTGCGTGCCTGCGAGCGCACTGAGAGCGGCCGGCATCGTGATGACGCCGCCTCCTGCCGAACCGCCGATGTATTGCTCGGCGCTATCGATCGCGAGCGCGGCCGCGATCGCGTCGGATGCGTGGTACACGACGCGCAGCTCGGGGATGCGGCCCCAAACCAGACCCGCCTGATAGTTCACGTCGGTGTCTTGCGTGTAGAAGATGTCGGAGGGGAGCGGGGAGATTCCGCTGCGTCCCGGCGTGATCAGGCTCCAGGTCTGGCCCGCGAGGAGCTCCCATTGGTTCTTGCGGACGTCGACCCAGTACAGGCGCGAGCGCACGGTGTTGCTGTTGCTGCTGACTGCGACGTTTGCCGGGTTGTTACCCAGGAAGTCCGCCTCCATGTAGCCGATCACGTGGGAGCCGTGGACCGGAGCATCGACGCGGAAGCCGAACCGCGAGTTCTGCATGCTGAGGCGCGTCTCGCTCAGCTTGTTCCCGTAGACGACGTTGTAGGGGATACTTCCGAAGTTCGTGCCGATGCCGCTCCCGTTGTCCTTGGTGCGGAAGACGCCGGTGAAGTCCATGAAGCCGATCGGCGTGATGTACGCGCTGCCGATCTTGAACTGCAGCGGCGCATCTTCGGTCGGCGAGGCCGGACTGGTCGCCGGCGCGACGGGCCCGGCCGGCGCCGTGCCCCAGTTGTCGTGCGCGGGCTGCGGCGGCTGCGGCGGCTGCGGCGGCTGCGGCGGTTGCGGCGGCTCGGGCGCCGGAGGCGTCGGTGGCGGTTGATCCGGCGACTGCGCGAAAGCGGGCGACGCCGCGAGGACGAGCAGGCTAGCGAGGATGCTTCTCGTGGACATTGTTGTGCGCACACGTTCGCGGCGTTGTGTGGCACGTGCGTGACGGACGGGCGACGTATCGACATCGCGAGAACCGCGCGGTACGGAACATAGAGATCCCGGAATGAGATTCGCATCGCATTGGCTGCGCCGCACGCTCGCGATCCCCACGCGCTGGCTGGTGGCGTGCATGATCGTCGTGGTCGCGGTGATCGGTGCCCTCGCGTACTGGGACGAGCAACGCCGCGCGGAGGCGCAGCTAGAAGACTTCGCAGCCCAGCAGGCTTCCGTTGCGGATGCCGCGGCGATCGCGTACGCGGCGGGCGCACGCGATCGCTTGCGAGTGCTCGAGACCGCGGATCAGCGCGTCGTGCTCGTGGCGCCGACCGGCAGCGTGTACGCGCTCGACGATCATCGGATCGATCTCCCAGCCGTGATCGAAGCGGCGTCGCGCGGCGATCGCACGCTGCGCGTCGATCGCGACGACGCGCCCGCGCTCGGGCTGCCGCGCCGCACCGCGATGGTCGGCTTCGCGCGCGTGCCGAACACGAGCTGGACCATCGCGATCGCGGCGACCGCGGCGCGCCCTCGCGATCGCGAGCGCGCCGGGCTCACGCGGCTGGTGCTCGCGATCGCGCTCGCGGCCGGGCTGGTCGGCGCCTTCGGCGGGCTCGCGCTCGCACGTCAGCGCGCGCAACACGAGCTGGAGCGGTCGCTCGCGATCGCGGAGCTGTCGCGCGCGCGCGACGAAGAGCTCGAGCGGCTCGCGCGCGCGGCAACGATGGCCGCGGTCG
>DATJXL010000216.1:0-9077 GCA_035500135.1 Kofleriaceae bacterium | reverse complement strand
GTCGAGCGCGCGGTCGAGATCGCGCGCGAGCTGCTGTTCCCCGGCTACGCCGGGCCCGACGTGCCGCGCAGCGACCGCGCCGAGCTGCGCGCGCTCCTGCGCGGCCGCGTCGAGGAGCTGCGCATCACGCTGCAGCGCCAGGTCTATCGCGCGCTGCACCACAAGCGCCAGCAGATGCTCGGCAAGAACGAGCTCGAGTGCGCCGACTGCACGCACCGCGCGGACTCGGTCACCGAGCGCTTCCTCGCGCGCTTGCCCGATCTGCGCGCGCAGGTGCGCCTCGATCTACGCGCGGCGTACGAGAGCGATCCGGCGGCGACCGGCATCGACGAGATCCTCCTGACGTACCCCGGTACGTACGCGATCGCGGTCTATCGCATCGCGCACGCGCTCGGGCTCGAAGGTGCGGTGATCGTGCCGCGCATGATGACCGAGCTCGCGCACCGCCGCACCGGCATCGACATCCACCCCGGCGCCGAGATCGGGGCGTCGTTCTTCATCGATCACGGCACCGGCGTCGTGATCGGCGAGACCACGCGCATCGGCGACCGCGTGCGCGTGTACCAGGGCGTCACGCTCGGCGCGCTCACCGTGCCTCAGGGAGAATCCCGACCCGACCCGGGCCACCGCCGCCATCCCACGATCGAGGACGATGTCGTCATCTACGCCAATGCGACGATCCTGGGCGGGGATACGGTGATCGGCAGGGGCTCGGTCATCGGCGGCAACGCGTTCATCACGAGCTCGGTCGCGGCCGGCACGAAGATCTCCGGCTCGGGGCGTACCGCTCGGTAACTCCGGCCGAACCCCGCAGCCCGCGGCCCGCAGCCCCTTTCTTTGGCTTCGGCGCGTCCATGTTAAGATCGGACGGGGTCCATGCCGGAAGCCGACCAACTACGCCCGCGCACCGGGACGCGTCTGCGTGCCGAGGCGCCGCCGGGCATGCAGCTGGTCGGCGAGGAGGGCCGCAAGTCGATCGGCCGCTACGAGGTCGTCAAGACGATCGGCAAGGGCGCGATGGGCGTGGTCTACAAGGCGCGCGATCCGCTGCTCGATCGCGTCGTCGCGGTCAAGACGATCATGTCGCCGCAGCAGCAGGGCCGGCGCGTGCGCTCGGCGTTCCTCGAGCGCTTCCAGCGCGAGGCCAAGGCCGCGGCGAAGATGTCGCATCCCGCGATCGTCACGATCTTCGACGTCGGCGTCGACGAGGACACCGGCGCGCCGTTCATGGTGCTCGAGTACTTGCCTGGCGAGTCGCTCGCCGATCGCCTCGATCGCGTGCGCATCCCGCTCAACAAGTGCGTGCAGATCGGGCTCGATCTCGCGAGCGCGCTGTCGTTCGCGCACCGCCAGCGCATCGTCCATCGCGACGTCAAGCCGGCGAACGTGCTGCACGCGGGCGACAACCGGTGGAAGCTCGCCGATTTCGGCATCGCACGCCTGCCCGACAGCGACCTCACGCAGGTCGGCATCTTCATGGGCACGCCCGGTTACTCGCCGCCCGAGGCGATCCGCGAGGGTCGCTACACGCCGCAAGCCGACGTTTTCGCGTGGGGCGCGGTGATGTACGAGCTGCTCAGCGGGCGCATCCCGTACGAAGGGCCGGACACCAAGACCACGAACGGCTACGTCGTGCAGGGCAACGCGCCGTCGCCGACGCGCCACGATCCGTCGATCCCCGAGCCGCTCGCGGCGATCACGATGACGGCGCTGCAGCCGAGCGCGACGACGCGGTTCAAGGACGGGCAAGACGCCGAGCAGGCGCTGCGCCAGGCGTGGGAGCGGTGCTTGACGCAGGGCCTGGTCCACCCGGCCGTGCTGGCGATGGAAGAGACGTCGCACGACAAGGCGGCGGTGCGCTTTCACGAGGCGAAGGGCGTGGTCGCGCGGCCGTCGCCGCAGTCGCTCCCGAGCATGGGCGACTCGGGCGAGGTCACCGCGATCGACGCGAAGTCACTCGGCGCGACGGCGGTCGTCCCGCCCAAGTCGGGCAAGCAGCTCGTCGTCGAGGCCGGCCGCGTCCGGGTCGGCGACGACGATCCGACGATGCTGGTCGTGCGCGACGACCTCAAGCCGAAGGCGGACGCCACCGCGCGCGGGCTCGGCCCGACCAGCGGCAAGCCGCCCGCCGAGAAGACCGACAGGAAGGCCGTGCTGAAGCAGGACGCGACCCCGGTCACCGAGCGCCAGCGCGGCGCGCTCGACACCGAGGTCGATCGCGCGGCCTCCCCGCCGGTGATCGGTAAAGCCGTCGCCGAGCGCAACAAGGGCATGGGCAAGGGCAAGTGGATCGTGCTCGCGATCGTGCTCCTGCTCGCGGCCGGCGCGGTCGGGCTGTACTACGGCGGCGTGCTGCCGCTGTAAGGCGGCGGGCTTCGGCTTCGGCTCACGGCAGCGGCTCACGGCAGCGGCTCACGGCAGCGGTCGCGGCACCGGATGTCGGCCCACGGCAGCGGCAGCGGTCAGCGTTCGACCCACCGCACGACCTCTTCCGCACACCCCCAGCACAGCGTGAACCCCGCGCCGCCGTGGCCGTAGTGGTGGACGACGCGACCGTCACGCGCGATCCGGACCTCCGCGCGATACGGGCGCAGGCCGGCGCGCTCGCGGCGGATCGCGCCGATCGCGAGGCCGAGCGCGCGGGCATGCGCGACGACGCGCGCGGTGAGCTCGCGATCGAGCTCGACGGGCGCGCCGGGGGGGTACGGGCGCGAGCAGCCGCCGAGCACGAGCGAGTCGCGGCGCGGGATGACGTAGAACAGCTCGCTGCCGTCACCGGCCACGCGATGGTCGGTGATCGTCACGCCGAGATCGACGTCGCCGCGGTCCGCGATCGCGACCTGGCCGAACAGCGGGAACAGCGCGTCGTCGCCGACCAGCTCGCGCGCGCCGAGACCGGTGCAGTTGACGACGATGTCGCCGCGCTCGGCCGCGAGATCGATCACGGCGCGGCGCTCGATCGGCGCGGCGAGCCGCGACGCGAGGTACGGCAAGAACCGGGCGGGCTCGGCGCGCGGCGCGCGAAACCGCCACGCCGGCGGCGCGCCGGTGACCGGCGCGGGCGTGCGCTCGACGTCGATGTTCGCGGCCCACCACGGTCGCTCGCCGTCGTCGTCTTCTTCCCGGGTGATCTCGTAGCCGGCGAGCACGTCGACGCCGGCCTCGGGCGCGTCGCGCGCGAGCTGCTCGAGCCAGTCGCGCGTGCGCGCCGCCCACGCCGCGACCGCATGTTTCGGACCCGCGCGGTACGGAAACCACACCGCGCCGGCGACCGCCGACGTCGTCGCGTCGCCGGTCTCGGCCGCGACGATGCGCACGCGGTGGCCGCGCTGCTCGAGTGCGAGCGCGGTGACGAGGCCGATCACGCCGGCCCCGACAACGGTGACTTCCATCGCATTCAGTGTAGCGTTTCTGGGTGTCGTCGCTCGAGATCGCGCTGCTCGCGCTCGCCGCGCTCGCGGCCGGAACGGTCGATGCGATCGCCGGCGGCGGCGGGCTCGTCACGTTGCCGGCGCTGCTCGCCGCCCACGTGTCGCCGCTCGCGGCGCTCGCGACCAACAAGGGCCAGAGCGTCTTCGGATCGGGCGCGGCGCTCGTCGCGTTCTGGCGGGCCGGCCGCGTCGATCGCAAGCAGGCGCGGTTCGCGTTTCCGCTCGCGTTTGCCGGGTCGCTCGCCGGCGTCGCCGCGGTCTCGCGGATCTCGAACGACGCGCTGAGGCCGATCGTGCTCGTGCTGCTCGTCGCCGCGGCCGCGCTGCTCGTCGTCAAGAAGCCGACCCGCGGGCCCGAGCTGGAGCGGGGCGGGCTTGCCCCGACCCGCGGGAACGCCACGCCGGTGCCGCACTGGGGCGTCGCGGCCGGGTTGGCGTTGCTCCTCGGCGCGTACGACGGCTTCTTCGGCCCGGGCGTCGGCACGTTCCTGATCGTCGGGTTCGTCGCGCTGTGCGGGCGCAGCCTCGTCCACGCGAGCGCCGACGCGAAGGTCGTGAACTTCGCGTCGAACCTCGCCGCGGTCGCCGCGTTCGCGTACGCGGGCGAGGTGCG
Organism: Kofleriaceae bacterium; assembly: GCA_035500135.1. GTDB lineage: Bacteria > Myxococcota_A > Polyangia > Haliangiales > Haliangiaceae > JABFXX01. The sequence goes on along the minus strand of DATJXL010000216.1, from coordinate 5,033 downwards.
GTGGGAGATCGCGCTGCCGATGGCGGTCGGGCAGCTCGTCGGCGGCGTGCTCGGCGCGCACCTCGCGATCAAGGGCGGCGCGCGGGTCGTGCGCGTGCTCGTGCTCGTCGTGTCGGGCGCGCTGGTCGCGAAGCTCGCGTACCAGCTAGCGACCGGCTCGTAGCGATCGCACGAGCTCGGCCTGACCGTCGGCGTGATAGCTCGAGCGCACGAGCGGCCCGGCGACGACGTGGACGATGCCGGCGTCGCGCGCGAGCTGCTCGAGCTCGGCGAACTCGCTCGGATGGACGTAGCGCTCGATCGGCAGGTGCTGCTTGCTCGGCGACAGGTACTGGCCGAGCGTGACGATCTCGACACCGAGCCGCGCGAGCTCGCGCAGCACCTCGTGCACCTCCTCGATCGTCTCGCCGAGGCCGAGCATGAGCCCGGTCTTGGTCACGGCGCCGCGCGCCCGCGCGTGCTCGAGGATGCGATAGCTGCGCGGATAGCTCGCCTGCACGCGGACCTGGCGCGACAGCCGCGGCACGGTCTCGAGGTTGTGCGCGAACACGTCGGGGTCGGCATCGAGGACGATGTCGACCAGCTCGGTCTTGCCCTTGAAGTCGCCGACCAGCACCTCGAGCGTCATCGACGGGCACGCCGCCTTCACGCGGCGGATCGTCTCGGCCCAGTGCGCGCCGCCGAAGTCGGGCAGGTCGTCGCGGTCGACGCACGTGATCACGGTGTGCTCGAGCGCGAGGCGCGACAGCATCTCGGCGACGCGGCGTGGCTCGTCGCGATCGGGCGGCAGCGGCCGGCCGGTCGTGACGTCGCAAAATCGGCACGAGCGCGTGCAGATGTCGCCGAGGATCATGATCGTGAGCGCGCGGCGGCTCCAGCACTCGCCGATGTTCGGGCAGCTCGCGCTCTCGCACACGGTGTGGAGCTCGAGCTCCTTGACCATCGCGCGCAGCTCGAAGTACTCGGGCTTGGTGGGCAGCTGGGCGCGGATCCACTCGGGATGGCGGCGGCGCGGGGCCGCCGCCACCACCGGCAGGTGCACGCGCTCGTCGCTCATACCGCGCTGTGTAGCAGGTTTAGGCGGTCTGATCGAGCGGGCGGCGATACGTGACCTGGACGTGGTCGACGTACTGCGCCAGCTCGTCGAGCACGCGCGTGATCGTGACGCGATCGGCGTGGCGCGCGCCGTGGTCGAGCCGCGCCGCGAGCCGCGCGATGCGGTCGATGCCGTGGTCGTTGGCCGCCGCGCGCAGGCGGCGCGCGAGCTGCCGTACGCGCTCGAACTCGCCGGCTGCGCATGCAGCGGCCGCGTTCCGCGCTTCGCCTCGACAGGCGACGAGGAACGGCGGGATACGATCGGCGAACCACGGATCGGCGACGACGATCGGAAACCGCGTCCACGGCAACGGCGAGATCGGCGCGCGCGGCGCGGCCGGGGGCGCCTCGCCGACGCTGCGGTTGCGTCCGTTCGCCTTCGCGGTCAGGAGCGCGTGGTCGGCCTTCGCCAGCAGATCGGCGACGACCGTGTCGGGCTGCGCGCGGCACGTCGCGAACCCGACGCTGATCGTCACGACGCGCGCGCACCTCGATTCGGCATGCGGGATCGCGAGCGCCTCGACCGCGCCGCGCAACCGCTCGGCGACGATCGCCGCGCCGCCCGCGTCGGTGCCCGCGAGCACCGCGATGAACTCCTCGCCGCCGTAGCGGCCGAGCACGTCCGATGGCCGGCGCAGCGAGCCGACCATCGCGGCGCACGTGCGGCGCAGGCAGCCGTCGCCGCCGCCGTGCCCGTAGCGCTCGTTGTACGCGTGAAAGTAATCGAGGTCGACCATCACGACCGAGAGCGGCCTACCGTCGCGCGCCGAGCGCTTCCACTCGGCGTCGAGCAGCGCGAGCGCGTGCCGGCGGTTCGCGATGCCGGTCAGCGAGTCGACGCACGCGATCCGCTCGAGCTGATGCTTCTCGCGCTCGATCGCGCGCAGGTGATCCGCGAGCTTGCGCTCGCGCCGCGCGCGCCGCAGCCGTTCGGCGCCGGCTCGCATCGCGGCGCGCAGCCGGGCGACGAGCTCGGCCCGCGCGGCGTCGCGCCGCACGCAATCGTCGGCGCCGGCGGCGAGCACGGGCGCGAGCGAATCCGCGTCGACGATCGCGACGAGCGGAGTGCCGCGCAGGCGAGGCACGAGCCGCGCGCACGCCGCCTCCGGATCGGCGACGTCGATCACGATCACATCAGCCGGCCGGCGGCGCGCGATCACGTCGGCAATCGAATCCGCATAGGCGAGCTCGCCGCCGAGCTCGCCGAGCGCGGACCGGATCGGCGCTGCGGCCTCGCGCCGATCGAGAAGCAAGATCGCGTTGAACAGCACGGGAAGCGTACCCTCCGCGCGCGATGCTTCAAGCGTCGTGCCGCGACGAGAAATACACCGACCCACGATGTGTCATGCCTTGCACATCCTCGGCTTGCGAGGTCGTGCGAGCCCGCACCGCGTGCGCGTGCGCACGTGCGCGCGAACGCGCGGCTACAGTCGGTGCTACAGATCGATCGCGTGACCGAAAGCGTCCTCGGTGGCACCGCGGATCGCCTCGGCAAAGGTCGGATGCGCGTGGATCGTGTACATCAGCGACTCCGCGTTCACCTCGGTCGACTTCGCGAGTGACAGCTCGGCAATGATGTCGGTCACGGCGGGCCCGATCAGGTGCGCGCCGACCAGCGCGCCGGTCTCGGCGTGCCAGATCACCTTCACGAACCCGGTGGTCTCGCCCGAGCCGACGGCGCGGGCGAGCGCTCGCCACGGAAACCGGCCGACCTTGATCGGCAGATTCTGCGCCTTCGCCTTGTCCTCGGTGAGGCCGATCGACGCGATCTCGGGATGGCAGTAGGTGCACGCGGGAATCGCGTCGTACTGGAGCGGCTCGGCGTGGACGCCCGCGATCTTCTCGGCGACGAACACGCCTTCGGCCGAGGCGACGTGCGCGAGGCCGCGGCCGGTGACGTCGCCGATCGCCCACAGGCCGTCGCCGCAGCGGTTCTCGCGGTCGGTCTGGATGAAGCCGCGCTCGAGCTTCACGCCGTGGGCTTCGAGGCCGATGCCTTCGGTGTTCGGCGCGACGCCGACCGCGACGAGCAGGATGTCGGCTTCGAGCGCGATGCGCGCGCCGCCGCCGGCCGGCTCCGCTTCCATCTTCACGCGATCGCCGTCCCGTTTCGCGGTCGCGAGCTTGTGGCCGACATAGAGCTTGATGCCGCGCTTCTCGAATGCCTTGTGCAGCTCGCGGCTGACCTCGGCATCCTCGTTCGGCACGAGGCGCGGCAGGAACTCGACGATCGTCACCTCGGTGCCGAGCGTGCGATAGAACGACGCGAACTCGACGCCGATCGCGCCGGCGCCGAGCACGACCATCGACCTCGGCTGCTGCGGCAGGGTCATCGCGCGCCGGTATTCGATGATGCGCTCGCCGTCGAGCTCGATGCCGGGGAGCGACTTCGCGCGCGCGCCGGTCGCGAGGATGACGTGCTTGGCCTCGACGATGCGCTCGCCGACCTGGATGCGATGCGGCTTCCACGCGCCTTCGCGCGGCAGCAGCTTGCCGGTGCCGACGATGGTGTCGATCTTGTTCTTGCGGAACAAGAAGCCGACGCCCTTGCTGATCTTGTCGGAGATGTCGCGGCTGCGCTGGATGATCGCGGGGAAGTCGGGGCGCGCGCCCTCGACGATCACGCCGAACTCCTTCGCGCGCTGCGCGTGCTCGAGGATCTCGGCGCTCTTGAGCAGCGCCTTGGTCGGGATGCAGCCCCAGTTGAGGCAGATGCCGCCGAGCTCGGCGCGCTCGACGCACGCCGTGCGCAGCCCGAGCTGCGCGCACCGGATCGCGGCGACGTAGCCGCCGGGGCCGGAGCCGATCACGACGACGTCGTAGGGCGCGGCCGCGTCGCTCATAGCGCGAGCGACTCGGGGTGCTCGATCAGCTCGACGAACGCGGCGAGCCAGCGCGCGCCGAGCGCGCCGTCGATCACGCGGTGGTCGCACGACATCGTCACCGTCATGCGCTTGCCGATCACGATCTGGTTCCCCGCGACGACCGGCGCTTCGACGACTCCGCCGATCGCGAGGATGCCGGCCTCGGGCGGGTTCAGGATCGCGGTGAAGCGCTCGATCGCGTACATCCCGAGGTTCGAGACCGTGAACGTCGAGCCCGTGATCTCGGGGCCCTTGAGCGCCTTGCGCTTCGCGCGGTCGGCGAGGTCGCGCACCTCGGCGGCGATCGCGCCGATGCCTTTCTGATCGGCATCGCGCACGACCGGCGTGACGAGCCCGTCGTCGATCGCGACCGCGACGCCGACGTGCACGCGGTGAAACACGCGAATCGCGTCGCCTTCCCATGCGGCGTTGCACTCGGGCACGCGGCGCAACGCGAGCGCGACGGCCTTCACGATCAGGTCGTTGACCGAGACCTTGCCGCGGTCCCCGAGCAGCGCGTTCAAGCGCTCGCGGAAGCCGAGCATCGGCGCGGCGTCGAACGTGCGCATCAGGTAGAAGTGCGGCACGTCGCGCTTGGCCTCGGTCAGGCGCTGCGCGATGCGCTTGCGCATGTTCGAGGCCGGGATGTCGGTGTAGTCGGCGTCGGTGTCGGGCGCGAGCTGGCGCGCGGTGCGGACCGCGAGCGCCTGGCTCGCGGGCGCGGGCTCTTCGATCGCGGGCGCAGCCACGGGCGCAGCGGCGCGCGCGTGACCGTTGCCCGATGCCGCCGCGCGCACGTCGCGCTCGACGATGCGGCCGCCCGGGCCGGAGCCGGTGACGTGGCGGAGATCGATGCCGAGCTCGATCGCGAGCGTCTTCGCGAGCGGAGACGCCAGCAGGCGGCCGGCGGCGGCGGGTGCGGCGGCGGCAGCGGCAGCGGCAGCGGCGGCGACAGCGGCACCGGCTCCGGCAGCGGCAGCGGCAGCGGCAGCGGCTCCGGCTCGGGCTCGGGCTCCGGTTCCGGCTCGGGCTCTGGTTCGGGTTCGGGCTCCGGCTCGGGGTCGAGCAGCGGCA
>DATJXL010000215.1:0-14756 GCA_035500135.1 Kofleriaceae bacterium | reverse complement strand
TTGAACTTGTTCGCGCCGGCCGGCGTCGGGCAGGCGACGGTCGTGCTGTTGTGCTTGCAGCCGGTGACCGTGAACTCCCCGGTCATCGTCATGTTCGTCGGCGTCACCGTCATCGACGTGATGGTCACCGCCGTCGTGGTGTCGCCCGTGCCGGCCGTGTTGATGATCGACACCGTGCCGCTGCCGGGCTGATCGAAGCGGATGTTGCCGAGTGCGAGCCCGGTGCCGGGCGACGGGTTGGTGTCGTAGTTACCCGCGGCGCACGTCAGGCTCGCGACGCTGTCGCCGCCGGCGTCGCTGTCGCTCGTGAACGTCACGGTCGCGGTCTGCGAGCCGGTCGCGCCGGTCGGCGGCATGCAGTACATCGGCACCGCCAGCGGGGCGGTCTGGCTCGTGAACGTGCACGACGTCGAGCCGCCGACGCAGCCGTTGTTCGCCGCGAACGAGAACCACGTGCTGCTCTGCGTGATCGTCGCGCTGGTCACGGTCAGCGGGCCGGGGTTGCTCGCCGCGGTGTTCGTGACGTTGATCGTGCCGTTGCCGGTGGTGTTCGGCGGCACGGTGCCGAACGCGACGTCGGTCACCGCGATGATCGCCATCGTGCCGGTGCCGGACAGCGCGATCGTCGGGTTCGGGTTGACGTCGGCATCGCTCGACACGTCGAGCGTCGCCGTGCGCGAACCACCGACTTTCGGGTTGAACGTGACGTACACGTTCACCGCCGAGCCGGCCGCGATCGCCACCGGCGTCGCCGTATCGATCGTGTAGTCGCCGGGGTCGAGGCCGGCAAGCGCGAGGTTGCTCACCGTGACCGTGGTGCCGGCATCGCCGGTGTTCTGGAACGAGATCGGCACCATTCCCGACGAGCCGTTGGGCTCGCGCACCGAGCCGAAGCTGACCGACGCGGGCACGGTCAGCACCGAGCCGGTGCCCGTTCCCATCATCGTGAACGTGCCGATGTTCGCGTTGCCGGAGTCGCGCATCGTCACCGTGCACGTCTTCGCGCCGCGCGACGTCGGCTTGAACTTGACGTTGATCGTCGTCGTCGCCGGGCTTTGCGGCACCGCCACCGGCACGGAGCTCGTGACCGTGAACTCCGAGCTGCATGCCGAGAGATCGAACGACGCGACGCTCTCGCCGCCGGTTTGATCGCTCTGCAGTGCGGTCGTCGAGGTCGACGGCACCTGGAGCTCGACGCTGTTGAAGTTGACGGTCGCCGGATTCGCGGTCACGGTCGCGTGCGCGTTCCACGCGACCGATGACACGACGGCGAGCGCGGCCAGAGCGAGCCACCGCTGCATGTTCATATCCCCGGATGCATCGTACATCGGCGGGTCACGAGCCGAAAGCGACGCCGGACACGTCGAATATCCCACTTCGTGCGACCCTCGTGCGGGATGACGGACGACGGCGATGCACCGACGCTCCTGGACTCGCTAGCCTCGACCGCGGCGGGGCGCTCCACGCCACCGGCCCCCGATCCCCGGTACGCGCTGCGCGGCCTGCTGGGTCGCGGCGGCATGGGGGAAGTGTGGCTCGCCCACGATCTGCGGATCCAGCGCGACGTCGCGATCAAGTGGATGCGCGGCGAGGGCGCGCGCGATCCCGACTCGGTCATGCGCTTCCTGCGCGAGGCGCGCGTGCAGGGCCGGCTCGAGCACCCCGCGATCGTCCCGGTCCACGACATCGGCGGCGGCGAGGATGCGCCGTACTTCGTGATGAAGCGACTGGCCGGCACGACGCTCGCCGACGTGCTGGTCGAGGGCGATGCCCAGCGGTGGACGCGCCGGACGTTGCTGGCGCGGCTCGTCGACGTCTGCCTCGCGGTCGAGCTCGCGCACTCGCGCGGCGTGATCCACCGCGACCTCAAGCCCGCGAACATCATGCTCGGCGATCTCGGCGAGACCTACGTGCTCGACTGGGGCCTCGCGCGCGAGGGCAACACGCCCGACGCCGTGACGCCGCTCGCTGGCGCGGTCGACGGCGGCCAGACCGCGGTCGGCGCGATGATGGGCACGCCCGGCTACATGGCTCCCGAACAGATGCGCGGCGAGCGCGTCGACCACCGCGCCGACGTGTTCGCGCTCGGCTGCATTCTGTTCGAGATCTTGGCCGGCGCCCCGGCGATCGCCCGCGACACCGTGTTCGAGACCACGCTGTCGGCGCCATGTTACCGCCCGCGCGAGCGGCGCGGTGACGCCGAGGTGCCACCGGAGCTCGACGATCTGTGCGCGGCCGCGACCGCGGCGGCGCCGGCCGATCGGCTCGCCTCCGCGAAGGCGCTCGCCGACGGCATCCAGCGCTTCCTCGACGGCGATCGCGATCTCGCGCGCCGCCGCGAGCTCGCTGCCGAGCACGCGCGCGCGGCCGGCGCGCTGTTCGCGGCCGGCGGCGAAGCCGCGCGCGCCGGTGCGATGCGCGAGGCCGGCCGCGCGATCGCGCTCGATACGACCAACGCCGATGCCCAGCGCTTGCTCGGGCGCCTGCTGCTCGAGCCGCCGCGCGAGATGCCGGCGGAGGCGCGCGCCGAGATCGAGCGCGATCGCTTGCTCGCGTCGAGAGCGGTCCTGCACAAGGGCGCGATCGGTTACGGCTGGAATCTCGTCCTCCTGGGGTCGCTCAAGGTGCTGGGCGTGTCGGGCACCTGGCCGTTCTACGGCCTCGGCACGCTGCTCGTCGCGGCGATCGCGACGTGCTGGGTCGCTTCCCGTCGCGCCGAGGCGTTGTCCCGGCGCGAGGTCGCGGCGTTCGTCGTGTTGCATTCCATGATGCTGGCGATGGTCGCGATCATCGGCAGCCCGCTCCTCATCGGCGCGCTGCTCGCGTTCGGCGGGCTCCAGATCCTGCTCATGTATCCCGGCGCCCACATGCCGCGCTTCATCGTGCTCGCCCACTTCGTCGCCATCGGCGTTCCGTTCGTGCTCGAGATGATCGGCGTGCTGCCGGCGACGTTCGAGCTCGTCGCCAACGGGTTGCTCGTGCGCCCGTGGGCGGTCGGCGTTCCCGCGGGAGTGTTGCTGGCAGTGGTGCTGGCAGTCATCTTCCTGGGGATGGTCTTGAACGCGCTGATCTCGACCAGCCAGCGCCAGGCTCAGGAAGCCGCGGAGGAGCGCGTGCACGTCCAGTCGTGGCACCTGCGCCAGCTCGTGCGGTAGGCTGCACGCGCCATGACGATGACGCAGACGCCCAGCGGGCTTTCGTACGAGGACACGCAGGTCGGGACGGGTGCGAGCCCGCAGCGCGGCCAGACGTGCGTGATGCACTACACCGGTTGGTTGTGGGTCAACGGCCAGAAGGGCGCGAAGTTCGACAGCTCGGTCGATCGCGGCAAGCCGTTCGAGTTTCCGCTCGGCATGAGCCGCGTGATCAAGGGCTGGGATGAAGGCGTCGCGACGATGAAGGTCGGCGGCAAGCGCACGCTCTTGATCCCGCCCGCGCTCGGCTACGGCGATCGCGGCGCGGCGGGCGTGATCCCACCGGGCGCGACGCTCCTGTTCGAGGTCGAGCTCCTGCGCGTGGCGTAGCCATGACGCTGTGGTTCGCCGCGCTGCTCGGCATCGTGCAGGGCCTCACCGAGTTCATCCCGGTGTCGTCGACCGCGCACCTCAAGATCGTGCGCGTGCTGTTCGGGCAGCACATCGCCACCGAGACCTACACCGCCTACGTCGCCGTGCTCCAGCTCGGCACGCTCGCGGCCGTGATCGTGTACTTCGCGAAGGACCTCGTGCAGCTCGCGACCGCGCTCGTACGCGCGCCGGGCTCGCACGACGCGAAGCTCGTGTGGATGCTCGCGGTCGGCACGGTGCCGATCGTCGTGCTCGGCCTGGCGTTCAAGCACCGCATCGAGAGCCTCGAATCGCTCTACCTGTTCGCGGGCACGCTGATCGGCGTCGGCATCATCATGGCGGCGATCGATCACTTCGCGGCGGGTCGCGAAGGCCGAACGATCGCGACCCTGACGTACACCGACGCGCTGCTCGTCGGGCTCGCGCAGACGCTCGCGCTCGTGCCCGGCGTGTCGCGCTCCGGCTCGACGATCTGCATGGCGCTGCTGCTCGGCCTGACCCGAAGTGACGCCGCGCGCTTTTCGTTCTTGCTGTCGATCCCCGCGGTGGCAGGAGCTGGCATTCTCGAAGCGGCGACCAAGTTTCAGGAGCTCGGTGGCGAGATGGTGCCGGCGCTCGTGGTCGGCATCGCGACCGCGGCCGTGACCGGTTACGCGACGATCGCGTGGCTCCTGCGGTGGCTCGGGTCACACCAGCTCGTCGGCTTCGCCGTGTACCGGGTTGCCGCTGGCCTCGCCCTTCTCGGCGCGCTCGTCGCCGGGTGGGTGTCGGCCGTGTGATAAATTAGCTGGCGCATGACTCGTTATGTACTGCCGCTGGGGGTGGTGGCCCTCGCGCTCGTGGCCACGGCCGCACACGCCGACTGTCCGAAAACCGGACGATATGCCGTCACGATCGACTCCGCCCCCCAGGGCGCGCCGATCTACATCGGCGACAAGACGTGTCAGATCGGCGTGACGCCGTGGAGCGGCAAGCTCAACAACGGCGACTACCAGGTCATCATCGACACGCCGGGCTACGAGACCGCGACCAAGACGTTCCACGTCGGCCGGCTGCGCGCGCCGCAGCAGCTGTTCGTGCCGCTCGTGAAGAAGGCCGATCCGCCGAAGATCGACGTCCGCGCCGACGCCGACAAGAACGTGTTCGGCGCGACCGTGTTCCTCGACGGCCAGGCTCAGGGCCAGGCTCCGATGCTGATCACGACCACGCCCGGCCGCCACCAGGTGCGCCTGCAGAAGGACGGCTTCGATCCGCTCGAGACCTGGATCGAGGCCAAGGACAATCAGGTCCAGACCTACGCGCCGAGCCTGCACGAGATCCCCAAGCCGAAGTTCGGCGACGTGATCGTCGATGCCGACGTGCCCGATGCCGAGGTCTGGGTCGACGGCAACAAGCAGCCCGACAACACGCCGTCGATCGTCAAGGGCCTCGTCGAGGGCCTGCACGTGATCGAGGTGCGCAAGGCGCCGGCCTTGCCGTGGAAGCAGACCGTGCAGGTCACCGCCGGCCAGCAGACGAAGGTCCGCGCCGAGCTCAACGGCTCGATGTCGGGCGGCGTCGGCGTCGTGCGCGTGCTGTCCGACGCGCAAGGCGCGCGCGCGTTCCTCGACGGCACCGACATGGGACCGGTGCCGGTCGACATCAAGGACGTCAAGGCCGGCGATCACATCGTGCAGGTCAAGGCGCCCGGCATGCAGGCCGGCGAGAAGCACGTGACCGTGCAGGCCGGGCAGTCGCAGATCGTGAAGTTCGACCTCAACCAGGAGGCGGCCGGCGACACCGGCATGTTGAAGGTAGTGTCGAACGTGCCCGAGGCGACGGTGTTCGTCGACGGCGCGTCGCTCGGCAAGGTGCCGCAGGAGAAGCGCGTGTCGGCGGGCGACCACCCGGTCGTGGTGAGGCTCGAGGGCTACAAGCAGTTCGAGAAGTCCGTGCGCGTCGAGCCCGGCCAGACCGTGACCGTGCAGGCCGAGCTGCGCGCGGTCGGCAAGCTGCGCGTGCTCAGCGATCCGAGCGGCGCGACCGTGCTCATCAACGGCATGCCGGTCAGCCAGAAGACGCCGATCCCGGACCTCGAGGTCGAGACCGGCGACACCGTCGTGCGCGTCGAGCTCGCCGGATTCCAGCCGTGGGAGCAGACGATCAACGTCAAGGGCGGCGAGACCCAGCCGCTGGCGGTCAAGCTGCAGGTCGCCGGCCCGAGCATGGCCGAGCTCGCGGCGGAGCAGCGCGGGCGCAGCTCGCTCGGCGCGCGCACGCTGCCCAAGCTGGCCTCGACCGCGGATCTCAGCGCGGGCTATCCGTACTACTTCGAAGGCAAGGTCACGGTCGGCGCCGGCAAGATCGCGAACCAGTTCGGGTTCGATGCCAACGTCGGCGTGCGCACGTTGTTCGCGCGCACCGAGCTCGGGATCGGGGCGCGCATGATGCTCGCCGATGCCGAGCCGTTCTCGGCCGGCGTGTTCAGCGACATCTGGTGGGGCGCGACGCTGCTCGACTCGAGCGGCCGCAACGGTCTGACCTGGAACGCCGGCGCGGCGGCGTCGCTGACCGCGGCGACGCACGTGACGATCACGGGCCGCGCCTACCTGAACATCTGGGACGATCGGTTCTGCCCGACGCAGGGCACGGCCGGGATGAACGACGGGTTCGAGACCAACACCCAGCCGCTCGCGACGTGCAAGGACTGGAAGGACGGCACGCTGCCCGCGGCGACCGTGATGGAGGTCGCGAGCCTCACCGGCTGGAGCGCCGGCGATCGCAACGCGGTGTTCGACCGCGTGATCGGCGCGCGCCTCATGCTCAGCATCGCGGCCGAGCTCGCGCTCCAGCAGCAGTGGAACGTGTTCTTCCTGCTCGAAGGCGCGCCATATCAAAGCCAGCGCGCGCTGTTCACGAGCTACTTCGCGCCCGACGCGATGCCCACCAACGACTTCGGCATCTACGGCCGCGTCGGGCTGACCTTCAAGTTCTGAGGGAGAGCAGAATTACCGCCAAGGCGCCGAAGCGCGCCAAGACGCCAAGAGGCTGGATCGGGCCCGATCCTGTTCTGCTGGCGCCTCGGCGTCTCTGGCGCCTTGGCGGTAGATCATCTCGTGACCGGTGCGAACGCGATCGCGGAATAAGCGACCGCGGTCGCGCGGCCCGGGTTGTGATAGGCGTGGCGCTGGTCGCCGCGAAAGCTGACGACGTCGCCTTCGCCGAGCACGTAGCGCTCGCCCGCGACCGCGAGCTCGACCTCGCCGCGCTCGCACGTGAGGTACTCGCGCGTGCCGGGCGTGTGCGGCACGCCGGCCATGCGTGCGTTCGGCGGCAGCACCATGCGTTCGAGATCGAGGCCGGGCAGGGGCTCGGGCAAGAGCTTCCGGATCGCGACCGGGCCGCGCTGCCGCGTCGGCAGCTCGCCGGCGCGGATCAGGCGCGCGTCCTGGCGGGCGGGTGCGAGTAATTCGTCGAGGCGCACCTGCAGCGCGTTCGCGACCTTGACGAGCACCGCGAGCGTCGGGTTCGCGCCGCCCGACTCGAGGTGCGTCCACGTCGCGCGCGGGATCCCGGCCGCGCGCGCGATCTGCTGCTGCGACAGCCCGCGCGCTTCGCGCAGCGCCGCGATGTTGTCGGCGAGGTGGTCGTGCTCGTTGCTGCTCCCCCGTCGCGGGATTCGCAGCTCCTGAGGTGAGCTCGCGCTCGCTTCGCTGCGCCCTTGCTGTGGTCGGTTGTCGCTGCTCACCGGGTGGCCTCCTGCCAACAGATTAGCGCGGATGATGACAGATTGCCCAGGCCGCCGTACAGCGAGGACATGACGATCGAACACGATGGCGCGCTGGTCACCGGCGCGAGCCGAGGTCTGGGGCTGGCACTGTCCGAGGCGCTCGCCGCGCGCGGCGCGCGCGTGGCGATGGTGGCGCGCGATCCGGAACCGCTCGCCGACGCGGTCGCGCGCATCCGCGCCGGCGGTGGGATCGCGCACGCGATCGCCGCCGACATCTCCGACAAGCACGCGGTGCATCGCATCGCGGGCCAGGCCCACGCGCTGGTCGGCGACATCGCGATCGCGATCCACAACGCGAGCACGCTCGGCCCGGTGCCGCTGCGCCTGCTCCTCGACACCGAGTGCGAGGACCTCGCCGCGGTGCTCGAGACCAACCTGATCGGCCCGTTCCGGCTGACCAAGATCCTCGCGGGCGCGATGGCGCTGCGCGGCGCCGGCACGATCGTGCACGTCAGCTCCGACGCCGCGGTCGAGGCGTACCCGCGGTGGGGCGCGTACGGCGTGTCGAAGGCGGCGCAGGATCACCTCGCGCGCGTGCTCGCGGCCGAGCTCGACGGCACCGGCGTGCGCGTGCTCGCGGTCGATCCGGGCGAGATGGACACCCGGATGCATGCCGATGCCGTGCCCGACGCCGATCGCGCCGCGCTGCAGCGCCCGGCCGACGTCGCGGCGCGCATCGTCGCGATGATCGAGGACGCGGCGCGCGCGCCGAGCGGAGCGCGGCTGATCGCGCCGAGATGGCCGCGTGCCGTCGAGCTCTCCGAGGGCGGCGCGTGAAGTTCTATCGCCACGCGCCGGCGCCTGCGCGCGTCACCGGGCGCGGCACGACCGCGCTGCGCGCCGACGAGGTCTCGCGTCACCGCGTCCGTCTCGTCGCGATCGATCGGCGCGCGGATCGCGTCGAGCTCACCTCGTTCGCGCGGCTGCCCGAGTTGCTCGCGCCCGGCGACCTCGTGGTCGTCAACGACGCGGCCACGCTGCCGGGCTCCCTGCGCGGCGACGGGTTCGAGCTGCGCCTGAGCGGACCCGTGCAAGCCTCGCGGCTCGTCGGCGTCGTGTTCGGCCCCGGCGACCACCGCACGCGTACCGAGGACCGCCCGCCGCCGCGCACGTTCGTGGTCGGAGAACGCGTGCGGCTCGGCGCGCTCGCGTGCGAGGTCGTCGCCGTCCAGGGCCGGCGCGTCGAGCTGGTGGCGCGCGCGCAGGAAGACGAGCTGTGGCAGGCGCTGTACGCGCACGGTCGCCCCGTGCAGTACGCGCATCGCCTCGAGCCACTGCCGCTGTGGTCGGTGCAGACCGCGTACGCAGCACGGCCGTGGGCGGCCGAGATGCCGTCGGCCGGCCGCGCGCTGACGTGGGAGGTCTTGCTCGGCCTGCGCCGCGCGGGCATCGCGCTCGCGCGGCTCACGCATGCCGCCGGACTGTCGTCGACCGGCGACGACGAGCTCGATCGCGCGCTGCCGTGGCCCGAGCGCTACGAGCTGCCGCGCGCGACGATCGAGGCGATCGCCGCGGCCCGTGCGCGCGGCGGCCGCGTGATCGCGATCGGCACGACCGTCGTACGCGCGCTCGAGTCCGCTGCACCCGAGCTGCACGCCGGCGCTGGCATCGCGCGGCTGCGTCTCGACGCCGCTTACTCGCCGCGACTCGTCGACGGCGTGGTGTCGGGCCTGCATTCACCCGGCGAGAGCCACTTCGAGCTGTTGCGCGCGTTCGCGCCGCGCGACCGGCTCGTGCACGCGATCGAGCTCGCCGCCGCGCACGGCTTGTCGGCGCACGAGCTCGGCGACGCCTGCCTGATCCTCTAAGCTTAATCGAGGCACGAGCGCGTGCTCATCCACAGATCGGACGCGCCCAGGCTGCCGGCGCGCGCCGACGCGAACAGGTACGTGAGGCCGTCGTGCGAGATGAACGGATCGCCTTCATCGACGGTCGTGTCGTCGAGCTCGAACGGTGTGGGCGCACCGAACGGCTGTCCGATCGCGGGGCGCGTCATGACGTAGATCTCGTCGTTGCTGCCGCTGTCGGACTCGTAGTACATCGTGAGCCGGTCGGCCGAGATGCTCGGCCAGCCCGTGGCCGGCGGCTCGAGGACGGTCTCCGCGGTGGGCCACGGATCGCTCGGCGATGCGCGCGTGATGTCGTCGAGCTCGCTGCTCGCGGTGCTCGAGGTGCTGAACGCCATCTCGAGGTTGTCCTCGCTGATCGAGGGCGCCACGACGCTGTCCGAGGCGAGCGACGCGACCTGCACCGGTGCGGCGAACGAGCCGTTCGAGAACGCCGATGCCAGCAGGATCGGATTCGTGGTCGTGGTGCGGACGAAGTAGAGGTTCGCGCTCGCCCCGTCCCAGGCGGGCCCGACTTCTTGCGTCGCGCTGGTCAGCGCCGCGATCTCGGTCGGCGCGCCGAACGCCGTGGGCCCGGTGCGCTGTGCGAGGTACAGGTGCTGGCCGCCGCCGGCGCGATCCGACGAGAACACGAGCCACTGGCCATCCGCCGACAGCTCGGGCTCCCAGTCGTTGTCGATCGTGTCGAGATCGGTCAACGCTTGTGGCGTCGACCACGCGCCGAACGTCGTGCACGCGGCCGTGCCGCCATCGCCGCCGCCGTCGCCGGTCGCGAGCGGCGCGAAGTCGACGTGCCCGCAGCCCGCGAGCAGCACGACGGCGACAGCCCGCACCATCCCTGCATCTTACTCGGGGCGTGCCCGCGCGCGAACAAGCAGCGCGAGCTGGGCCAGCGCCGCCGCGACCGCGGTCTCGGTGCGCAGGATCGTCGCGGCGAGCGACACCGGGGCAAATCCGCGCGCGACGAACGTGTCGAGCTCGCGCTCGATCCAGCCGCCTTCGGGGCCGATCGCGACGATCGCGGGGCCGCTCGTCGTGACCACGCGCTCGAGCGGCGGCGCGCCGGGGTGCGCGACGAGCCGCAGCGCGAGCGGCCCGCCGAGCGCCGGGAACCGCGTGTCGAGCAGTGCCATCAGCCGGTCGTGGACGTGCAGCTCGGGCAGGTGGGTGGTCGCGCCTTGCGCGGCGCCGAGCCGGGCCGCGCGCGCGAGCGCGTCGGGCGCGAGCCGCGGCGAGTCGAAGTAGCTCTTGTCGACGCGCCACGCGTTCGTCAGATCGACGCGGCGCACCCCGAACGCGGCGCACGTCTCGATCGTGCGCGTCACCACCTTCGGCCGCGGCACCGCGAGCACGAGCTCGATCGGCAGCTGCGGCGGGGGCGCGCCGGTGATCGTCAGGCGCAGCGTCATGCGCGCGCCGTCGTCGGCGACGACCTCGGCCGCGCCGACTCCGCCGCCGATCACGCCGGCGCGCACGACCGAGCCGGCGCGCGCGCCGAGCACGTCGCGGACGTGACGCGCACGGTCGCCGTCGATCGCGCAGGCGCCGTCGGGGCCGACCTCGGCGGGCTCGACGAGGAGCAGGTTCACGGCCGCACTGTAACGCGGTAGCTTTCGCCCATGCCGTTCTTCCAGGACCCGCCGCGCCTCGGCAATCAATTCGACGACGATCCGCTGCTGCCGTCGTGGATCGCGCGGTTCGTGCCCGCGGTCGCCGCCGAGCTGCGCGCGGTCGGCGCGCTGTCGGCCGAGCTCTACCCGCAGCAGCTCGCCGAGCTCGACGACGAGCCGCGACTCGTGCAGTGGGACGCGTGGGGCCAGCGCATCGATCGCATCGAGGTGTCGCGGCTGTGGCGCGACGCGCAGGCGCTCGCCGCCGCGCACGGGCTGGTCGCGGCCGCCTACGAGCCGGCCCATGGCCCGCACGCGCGCACGCACCAGTTCGCGCTCGTGCACGTGCTCGGGCCGTCGCTCGATGTCTACTCGTGCCCGCTCGCGATGACCGACGGCGCGGCGCGCACGCTGCTCGCGAGCGGCAACCGCGCGCTGATCGATCGCTACGTGCCGAAGCTGACGTCGCGTGATCCGGCCGTGATGTGGACGAGCGGGCAGTGGATGACCGAGCGCACCGGCGGCTCCGACGTCTCGCTGACCGAGACGATCGCGCGCCGCGACGGCGACGGCTGGAAGCTGTACGGCACGAAGTGGTTCACGTCGGCGACGACCGCGCAGATGGCGCTCGCGCTGGCCCGGCCCGAGGGGAACCCCGAAGGGTCGCGCGGGCTCGCGCTGTTCCTCGTCGAGCTGCGCGACGAGCGCGGCCGCCTGCGCGGCATCGAGGTCAACCGGCTCAAGGACAAGCTCGGCACGCGCAAGGTGCCGACCGCCGAGCTCACGCTCGCCGGCGCGCCCGCGATCATGGTCGGCGCGGCCGAGGGCGGCGTTCGCCAGATCACGCCGATGCTGTCGGTGACCCGCACGTGGAACGCGATCAGCGCGGCGAGCGCGATGCGCCGCGGCCTCGCGGTCGCGAAGGACTACGCGCGCCGGCGCGTCGCGTTCGGCGCGAAGCTCGTCGACAAGCCGCTGCACGCCGACACGCTCGCGATGTGCGAGGCCGAGTACGCCGGCGGGTTCTGCCTCGCGTTTCGCGCCGCGCACCTGCTCGGCGTGCTCGAGCGCGCGCCCGACGATGCCGCCGAGCGCCTCGCGCGCGCGCTCGTGCCGATCGCGAAGCTGGTCACCGGCAAGCAAGCGGTCGCGGTGACGTCGGAGGCGATCGAGGCGTGCGGCGGCGCCGGTTACGTCGAGGACACCGGGCTGCCGCGGATCCTCGCCGACGCGCAGGTCCTGCCGATCTGGGAAGGCACGACCAACGTGCTGTCGCTCGACACCTTGCGCGCGCTCGGCAAGGGCGGCGCGGCCGAGGCGCTCGCCGCCGAGGTCGAAGCGAATTGCGCCGCCGCGACCGACGCCAGCCTCGCGGTGCCGGTGCGCGCCGCGCGCGAAGCGCTGCGCCACGCGACGGCGTGGCTCGGCGACGCGATGCGCGATCCGGATCGGCTCGAGGCCGGCGCGCGCCGGTTCGCGCTCACGCTCGGGCGCTCGCGCGAGCTCGCGCTGCTGTGCGCGCACGCGCAGTGGTGCCTGGACCACGGCGCGGGTGACTTCGCGGCCGCGGCCGCGCGCCGGTTCGCGCACAACGGCGTCGACCTGGTCGGCGACGCGAGCGTGGCGGATTCGAAGGTGCTGGCATGAACCATTCGCTCGGGTCGGCGCGCGCGGCGTGTCGGATCGCCGAGCGTGCGACGCCGCTCGTGCTCGCGATCGCCGCGTGCGGCTCGCTGCCCGAAGCGCCGGCGCCAGGCGTCGCGAGTGGCATCTACGTGGTCGATCCGCGCGGCGGCGATCCCGAGCAGATCGCGGCGGTCGCCGGCGACTCGTCGGGGATCAAGTTCGGCGTGCTGGACCGTGGCGACGGCAGCTACGACTTCGCGTACGTGCAAGATGACACGCGCTCGCTGTACGAGCTCACCGCGCGGTTCGCGGACGGCGCGTTCACCGCGGATCCGCCGCACGCGAAGCTCGA
Source organism: Kofleriaceae bacterium (assembly GCA_035500135.1). Taxonomy (GTDB): domain Bacteria; phylum Myxococcota_A; class Polyangia; order Haliangiales; family Haliangiaceae; genus JABFXX01. Next base: position 1,986 of record DATJXL010000215.1, on the reverse strand, counting down.
ACGCACCGACGCATGGGCGCTCAACGGGCCGACCTATTGCTCGGCGCGCGGCGAGCTCGCGGTCGGCGTGTGGCGCGCGACCGCGGTCGACGTCGATGTGATCGACGCCGCGGCGCTGCGCGCGCTGCCCGCGACCACGGTCGACGCGGCGGCGATTTCGGGCGCGCTCGCAGCTCTGCAAGACGCCGACTTTCAAGTCTCGACCGACCTCGCGTGCGGCAATCTTCCGTCGGGCGTCGTCTACAACTACGTCGATTGCGCCGGCCGCGCGAGCGTCGACACGTGCCTGAGCGCGGTGCCGGGGCCGTCGCGCATCGACTACAAGCCGGCGCTCGCCGCGCCACCCGAGCGGCTCACGTTCCCCGAGGATGATGCCGACGTCCAGGCCGCTCCGCCGCGTGCGCCGGCGATGCCGCTCGGCGGCGACAACGGTCCCGCAGTGGTCGTGGCACCCGACGCGTCGATGCACGTGATGTTCGAGCGGGACTTCACGAACGCGACGAGCGCAGCCGATCCGCAGTTCCAGCCGTGGGGCTTCAACAAGCTGATGTACAAGCACGTCACGGGCGATCCGCACGCGGCGACCGAGTACGAGCTCGACTTCAGCGCGTGGCTGCCGGCGCCGGCGTCGCGCATGATCGTCAACTCGTCGGGCATCCAGCTCGACCCGGCCGATCCGCACGTCGTCGACTTCGTGGCGCTCGGGGTGTTCGACGCGCCGGATCCGTCGGGCGCGTTCGACGACGAGGTCTACAACGGGATCGTAGCCGGAGAGCTCGACGATCGGTTGCTGCCCGCCGATGCGAACACGATCGTGCTCGATCCCGCGCGTACGTCCGCGCTGATCGACTTCGATCGCTTCACGTGCTGGGCGTGGGCGACGTTCGGGATGTCCGCCGACGGAGCGACGGTCGACGCGTACCTGCTGGCGTACCCGCAGTGGCTCGCCGCGCCCGACGGCAGCCCGCGCGTCGCGTTCGCGGCGATGGCGTATCCGATCGCGACGCTCGCCGACGGTATCGTCACCTACACGAACGGCGACACCGAGCCCGAGTCGCACCTGTACGCGCGCATCTGCGCGCGCCCGTGACTTGACACCTCGCGCCTCGCGAGCGGACGCTGCGTGCATGGGCGACGCGGTCGCGATCGAGTCGCGGATCGAGCAGATCACGGTGTACGCGCGCGGTGCGCGCGTGCGGCGCGTCGCGTCGGTGCGCGCGCCGGCCAGCGGTGTGGTGCGGCTCGTCGGCTTGCCGCTCGCGCTGGTCGACGACAGCGTGCGCGTCGAGGTCGAGGGTGCCGCGGTCGTGACCGCGGTGCGCGCCGGTGTCGACGTCGCCGAGGGCAGCGCTGCTGCGCCCGAGGAGTCGCCCGAGCTGCGCGCGGCCCACCGGCGCGCCGCGCTGGCCGCGACCGAGGTCGCGCGGCTGACCGAAGCGCTCGAGCTGCTCGCCGCCGTGCCGCTCGTGGCCAAGGATCGCAAGGCGGATCCGACCGCCCCGTGGGCCGCGATCGTGTCGGCGCGGCGCGCGCTGGTCGCGCTGCGCGTCGAGCGCGAGCGTGCGGTGCGCGACCGGCTCGCGATCGCGCGCCGCGAGCTCGACGAAGCGCAGCGCGCGCGCGACGTCGCGGCCGAGCGCGACGCGCGAGCCGGCAGCGCGCGCGCCGCGAAGCTGCACGAGCCGCGCAAGCACGTCGAGCTCGACATCTCCACGCGCGGTGATGGCAACGCCGAGCTGCGCGTCGAGTATCTGGTCGCGGCCGCGCGCTGGGCGCCGAGCTATGTCGCGCGCCTCGACGGCGCGAAGGCGAGCTGCGAGCTGCGCGCGGTGGTCGCGCAGGACACCGGCGAGGACTGGACCGGCGTCGCGCTGCGGCTGTCGACCGCCGAGCCCGACCGGTTTGCCGAGCTGCCGGAGCTGCACGCGCAGAAGATCGGACGCAGGCAGGCCGAGCCGCCGCGCCGCGGATTTCGCGCCCCGCCGA
>DATJXL010000214.1:0-64465 GCA_035500135.1 Kofleriaceae bacterium | reverse complement strand
ATCGTCTCGTCGCCGGCGGGGCTCGACCACGGGTACGTGCGCTGGTCGCCGCCGCCCGAGGCCGCATAGTTCCACTCGGCTTCGCTCGGCAAGAACCCGCCATCCCACGCGCAGAACGCGAACGCTTCGAACCAGGTCACGCAGTTGATCGGCAAGTCGTCGTTCGTGCCCGGCGCGCCCGACCACGTCGCGACGACCGAGTCGCACTGCAGATCGGCCTCCAGCGTCGCGGTATCCGGGTCGAGGCTCGCGTTCCACGCCGGATCCCAGCCGGCCTGCGCGCTCGCGCCGTTCAGCGTGCGCGCGGCGGTGCCGGCGGCGGGCGGGCTCGCCTGCGTACCGAGTCCGGCCGCGACGAACGCACGGAACCGCGCGACCGTGACCTCGTAGGTGTCGAGCTCGAAGCTCGCGATCGTCGCGGGATCGGAGGTGTCCGAGTACTCGCCGTCGCCGGACGCGTCGTCGCTGCGCAGGAACGAGCCGCCGGGCACCAGCTCGGCGCTGCAGCACGCGGTCGTGCCGTCCGGACCGCACGTCGCGGCGAGTGCGACGCAGCTCGGCGGGATCGCGGCCGCGGGGCCGTCGGGGCTCGAACCGCTCGTGAGGCCGAAGTCGACGCGGCCGCACGCGGTCGCTCCCGCGAGGCAGGCCAGTGCCACGCCGCATCGCATCCAGCTTGGATCGTATGCGAATTCGGGGTCAGTTACCCGTGGGATCGTCTTCGGCGACCCAGATTCCTTCGCGCAGCTGCCCCAGCGCCGCGCGCGCCGCGCGCACGGCGGAAATCTGCGATGTCGTTGCCGAACGCAGCGCGTCGACCTCGCCGCTGTGCTCGCGCCGCTCCGTCATCGTGCGGTCGAGGATCTCGCTGATGCCCTTGTAGAGCGTGTTGCCCGCGTTCGTGACGAAGTCCGAGAGCCTGCGCGCGAAGTCGTCGATGCACTGATCGAAGTGCGGCTTCATCGCCTCGGCCGCGCCGAGGATCGCGCCGGGAACCTTCTGCTTCGCCTGCATGCGGATGTCGCCCGCGACCTTCGACTTCAAGACGATCGCGAGGATCGGCGCGGCGAGCGTGAGCAGCCCACCGGCGAGCGCGTTCACGAACAGCATCACGGTCGTGCCGAGCGCGCCGACCGCGTAGATCCCGACGTCGTACTTGAACGAATCGACCGTGATGTCGACCTGGGTGTCGCTCGGGCCGAGCCGCTCGGCGAGCGTGGCCGCCGCGGCCGCGACGTTCTCGTTCGTGATCGCGATGACCTCTTCGGCGAGGTGCTCGAGCATCGCCGCGAGCTTCGCGCCCTCGAGCTCCGCCCACTCCTTGAACTTGTCCTCGATGAACGCCGGCAGGTACTTCTTGATGTCATCGGCGTCGTTCGCGTCGATCTGATAGGGCAGCGCGAGCACGAACGACTTCGCGAACGCCTCGAGGTCGAGCCCGATCTGGTTCTTGATCGACGCGGCGTCGGCCTCGATCCGCACGTGCAGGTCGTCGAGCTTGCGCTTGCTCGAGTCGAGCTGCTCGCGCACCGCCGTGATGCGCTGCTCGAGCTCCTTGATGTCGAGGTCGTAGGCGCGCATCCGCACGCCGAGGTTGTTCTCGAGGTAGCTCGCGGTGCGCGCGGCATCGGCCGCCGCGTTGTCGAGGATGACCTGCGCGCGATCGCGCGCGAGGAAGCGCTCGAGGTAGCGCTCGAGCTCGGGCAGGCCGTCGCGCGTCTTCGCCGACAGCGCGAACACGACCGGCTCGGGCGTGATCTTCGCGAGCCCGGCCTTGACGTAGTCGAGCACGGCCGCGCGCTCGTCGGCCGAGAGCAGATCGATCTTGCCGAGCACGAATACGAGCCGGTCGCGCGCGGCCTCGAGCACGCGCGAGCGCAGGAACTCGCGCTCGCTGTCTTTCAAGGCCTGGCCGGCGTCGAGCAGGAAGACGACCGCGTCGGCGCGCGGCACGTAGCCGTACGTGACCTCGGCGCGCTGCTCGTTGAGATCGTTGACGCCCGGCGTGTCGACGACGACGACGTTGTTGCGCAGGAGCTCGCTCGGATATCCGAGCTCGACGAACGCGACCTCGCTGGCGTGGCCGCCGGCGACCGTCACCCACTCCTTGAGCTGGCTCGGCTCGAGGTACTTGCTCTCGCCGCTGGTCAACACGACGCGGGCGGTCGGGCTCGCCGCATGCACGACGTGGTTGATCGACGCCGTCGTCGGCGTGATGCCGGTCGGCAGCACGTCCTGGCCGAGCAGCGCGTTCACGAACGTCGACTTGCCGTGGTTGAACTCGCCGAGGATGACCAGGTGAAACCGCTCGGCCTCGAGCTTCGGGATGCGCGTCGCGCGGATGTCACGCGCGAGCGTGATCATGCCGACCGACTCGGCGACCTCGGCGAGCTGCTGGAACCGCGCGATGATCTCGCGCTTGGCTTGCTTGTGATGGTCGAGGAGGATCATCAGAACACGCTGATCAGATCGGCGGTTTGCTTGTCGACATCGACGAGACTGGCCTTGCCGTCAGCTTCTCGTCCGACGAGGTGCGCGTACAGCGCGGAATCGGCGAACAGCCGGAGCGCTTGCACGCGCTTGGGCACGTACGGATTGGACCGGAACAGCTCGGCAAACCGGCCGATGCCGCGGCCGACGTCGGGCAGCGCGCGCAGGTAATCGTCGACGTTGAACGCGCTGCCGCGCTCGAGGCCGAGCTCGCGACGGACCAGCGCGTACAGCGTCTTGTCGAGGTCGCGCACCGCGAGCAGCGACGCGCGATCGCACGTGACCTCGGCGCGCCGCGACCACGCCTGCAGCGTCATGATCGCGGGCTGCACGACCCAGCGCACGAAGAACGCGGCCGAGTGCTGCAGGTAATACAGCGCGGTTGTGTACAGGATGTGGCCGTTCTGGATGTGCGCGAGCTCGTGCGCGATCGCGGCGACCAGCTCGGTCTCGTCGAGCTTCTCCGCGAGGTCGAGGTTGACGATCAGGTGCGGCGCGTCGTCGGTGCCGAGCACCTTGACCTGGATCGACGACGACGGCGAGGCGAACATCACCGGCACGCGCACGCGCAGCGCCGCGCCGGCCTGCTTGGCGGCCTCGAACACGCGCGGGAACTGGGTGTCCGTGACCTTGACCGCGGTGCCGAGCAGCTCGTTGCGCGCGACGTCGCGCCACAGCCGCGTCGTGGCCTCGATCGCCATCGTGACCGGGCGCGCGATCATCAGCGTGCGCCGGAACTTGCGCTCGCCGGTGAACGCGTAGACCGCGCCGTCGCGCGCTTGCTGCTCCATCGCGCCGCGCCGCGCCGCGAGCCAACGCCCGAAATCGAACTCGACGCCGACCGACATATGCCGGCGTTATAGCACTCGATCGCGGGAGCGGCGGGCGATGCGGGCGCGCGCGAGGCCGAGGAACACGACGCCGAGCGCGACCGCGAACCACAGCGTCGCCAGCCGGGTGAGCAGCGTCGCGCCCACCGCGGTCGCGCGGTCGACGTGCGAGCCGTCGACGAGCGCGAGCGTCATCGCGCCTTCGGTGACACCTAGCCCTCCGGGCAGGAACGACAGCGCGCCGGCGATCGTCGTGCCGGCGTAGATCGCGGCCGCGAAGCCGGCGCTGACGTCGGCGGCCGGAAACGCGTTGCAGATCACCCAGAAGCCGATGCATTCGCAGCCCCACGCCGGCACAGCGATCAGCGTCGCGACCAGCAGCGGCCACGGCCGGCACAGCGTGCCCAGGTGGCCGAGCGTCTCGTGCAGCGGGCCGCGCAGCCGTGCGAGCCGGCGCGGGCGCGTCACGAGATCGATGAGCGCGCGGGTCGGTGCCTGCCACGCGAGCAGGACGAGCCCGATGGCGACGAGCACGCCGGCGGCGATCACGAAGCGCGCGTCGACGCCGTACACCGCGACGCCGATCACCGCGAGCACGAGCAGCGCGACGAGGTCGCTCACGCGCTCGGCGACGACGATCGGCGCGGTGCGCGCGGCCGGCACGCCGTGCATCTCGCGCAAGAGGAAGCTCTTGACCAGCTCGCCGAGCTTGGCGGGAGTGATCGAGAGCGACAGCCCGGCGCCGAACACGACCGCGCTCGACGCGACCGGCACCGTCACGCCCTGGCGCGCGAGGTACAGCTGCCAGCGCACGAAGCGCAGCACGTAGTTACCGAGCGCGAGCGCGAGTGCCACGGCGAGCGCGCGCCAATCGAACTGATCGAGGCGCTCGCCCAGGTGGCGGACATCGCCGATCGTCGACAGCGCGGCGACCGCGATCACCAGCGCGATCGCGAGCCAGATCCACTGCCGTGCCACGATGTTTCGTATCATGGTTGACCTGCCGGCGCGGCGCGCCGTAGCCTGCCGACATGACGACGAAGCCGGCGAGCATCCTCGTGGTGGACGACGATCCCGAGATCGTCACGATGCTCAGCTCGCGGCTGCAGAAGCGCGGCTACAAGATCTCGACGGCCGAGGACGGCCACCGCGCGCTCGAGCTCGCGAAGCGCGAGCGGCCGGACCTCGTCGTGCTCGACGTGATGATGCCGGGCAAGTCGGGCTGGGAAGTCGCGCGCGCGCTCAAGCAAGATCCGGTCACGCAAGACGTGAAGATCGTCATGCTGTCGGCGATCGGCGAGAAGACGAACGAGATCACGGCGCCGATCTACGGCGCGGACGCGCACGTCGACAAGCCGTTCGAGTTCGAGAACCTCGAGCGCGTGATCGGCCAGCTACTGGCCTAGCTTGTCGGCGAGCTTCTTCGCGCGGACGGCGAGCGGAGTCTTCGGCTCGACCATCTCGGCCACGGTCTTGAGCTTGAGCTTCGCGTCGTCGGGATTCGAGCTCGCCTCGCTGCTGGCCTGGTTGTAGAGGTCCTGCGCGCGCTGCGCGAGCGTGTCGCGCACGATCTTGGTGTCGCTCGTCGGCCCGTTGTTGAGCGACTCGGCAGAGGCCACCGCGGCTCGCGCCTCCTTGTAGTTCTTCTGCGCCATGAACTGGATCGCCGCGCGCGGCGCGACCTGTGCGAGCTTGGTGCTGAGCTCCGCGTCGAAGAAATGGCCGAGCGACCCGTCGTAATCCATCGCCTGCCGGAGGTTGACGAACGCCTCGCCTGCCTTCGTTCCCGGCGCGGTTCCGATGTTGTAGGCCCGCGCGAACAGCGTGTAGAGGTCGGCGCGGTGCCGCAGCTGCGTGGCGTCGTCGTCGGACGCCGACCGCGCGGCCCCGGCGAGCAGGTTCGATGCCTCCGCGAAGTGCTTCGCCTTGTAGGCCGCGTCGGCTCTCACGCGCGTGTTCTCGAGATCCGCGGTCGAGGCCGCGGTCCGCTTGGGCGGCGCCGGCGACGGAGTCGAGGCTCCGATCGACGCGGTCGTGGTCGGACGCTTGCGCGCGGTGGCGGTGACCGTAAGCTTCTTCGGCTCCGCCTTCGGTTCGACCTTCGGCGTCTCGACTCTCGGAGGACTCGAGGTCTTCGCGATGGTCTGCGGCCTGGGCGGGGCAGGCGCGGTCTTCGGCGGATCCGGTTGCTTGACCGGCGTCGCCTTCGGCGGATCGGGATGCTTCGCGGGCGTTGGCGTCGGCGTCGGCGTCGGCGTCGGCGTCGGCGTCGGCGTTGCGACCGCGACCTTCGGCGGATCAGGCTGCTTGATGGGCGTCGGCACGGGCGCTACGGGCGCGGGCGTGGAGGGCGCGGTCGCAATCGGGGTCGGCGCGGTGGGCGTCGGCGTCGGCGCCGGTGGAGGCGGGTCCGGCGTCGCGGTGGCAGTCTTCGCCGGGGCTTCGGTTGGCGTCGCGCTCGGCACTTCGGGCGCGCTGCCCGACTTCAGGATCGCGACCGTGAGGATCGCGGCGAACGCCGACAGTCCCGCGGCGGCGAGCGCGATCTTCGTGCGCCGATTGAGCTGCGGCTGCACGTACTGGCGCAGCTGGACCGCCGCCGGCATCGGATTGAACGGCGTCGGCGGCACGTGCGCGGTCGACGGATCGCTGCGGCCTTGACCGGCCGCGATCTGCATGATCGCGTGCATCGAATGCGGCGGGATCTCGGTCGCCTGCGGATAGCCCGAGGGACGCGGCGGCATCTGGCCGGGCAGCGTCGTCGGCATCATGTTCGGCAGGCCCTGGGCATCACCGAGCATCGTCGGTTGACCGGGGCCCGCGATCGGCGGCCGGCTCGCCATCTGCGGCAGCGGCATCGTCGACGCCGGCATCACGTTCGGCGGCGGAGCCAGCGGTGACGCGTACGGTTGCGCGCTCGGCCCGCTCCGCAGCGGCGCGGGCGGCGGCGGCATGGTCTTGGGGCGCTCGCGGCCATCGGGTCGCGCGAGCGGGGTCGCGGCCTCCTCCTGCGCGCGCAGCGGCTTGCCCGCGACGGTCGACATCTCGTCGTCGTCGTCCTCGGCGGTGAAGACCGGGCTGCGGATCGCACCGTTGGCGTACTCGAACCGGAACGTCGTGTTGCCGATCTCGATCGAGTCGCCGTTCGCGAGCATGAACGGGTTGTCCTCGATGTTGCCGTTGACGATCGTGCCGTTGCCCGAGCCGCGGTCGACGACGATCCACGCGCCGCCTTCGTGGCGCAGGTCGAAGTGCTTGCGCGACACCGCGATGTCCGTGAGCACGAAGTCGTTATCGAGGCCGCGGCCGATCGTGTAGGCCTTGCCGGGGCTGACCTCGAGCGTGCGACCGGTGTCGTTGCCCTGGGTGATCACGAGCCGGGCCGGATCGACAGCCGGTGGGGTCAGCGACAACGCGGGCGCGTGCTGATCGTCGACGGTGGGCTCTTCGAGCGCGTTCGCTCCGGTGTTGGTGAGGCCGGTGATCGGGCGCAACGGCGTCGCGAGCGGCGACGGATCGACGCCGAGCGCGCGGATCTTGTCGGCGACCTCGCCTTGTTCGACCGTCGTGCTCGCTTCGTCTTCCCAGGCCGATGCGGACTTGTCCGGATCGAGCGTGGTCTTCTCGTCTGGGTCGTCCTCCGAAAATGGCTTCGCCTTCGGCACAACGTGCGCGGATACACGTTGTGGCCCTCCTGGTTGGGGAGCCCGGCCCATCCTCTCAATTGTACGGTCGGTAACGGTATCGATCAATGACACTGGTCCGCCGGTGTCCTACCTTTCCTTGCATGCTTCATCCGACCAAGATCATCGGCATCGGCGTCAACTACCGCGCGCACGCGGTCGAGATGGGCAAGGGCCTCCCGGAAGAGCCGCTCATGTTCCTGAAACCTCCGTCGGCGCTGATCCTCGACGGAGCGGCGATCGAGCGACCGGCCGGCTACGAGCGGGTCGACTACGAAGGCGAGCTCGGGGTCGTGATCGGCAGGCGGGCGAAGCGAGTGACGCGGGAGCGCGCGCTCGAGGTCGTCGCCGGATTCACGTGCGTGAACGATGTCACCGTCCGGGATCTGCAGAAAAAAGACGGTCAATGGGCGCGCGCGAAGGGCTTCGACACGTTCTGCCCGGTCGGGCCGCGCATCGTGCCGGGCCTGGATCCGTCGCGGCTGAAGATCCAGACGCGCGTCAACGGCGTCGTCAAGCAGGACTCGACCACGGCCGATCTCATCTTCGACGTCCCGGCGTTGATCGCGTTCGTGAGCGCGCACGTCACGCTCGAAGAGGGCGACCTGATCACGACCGGGACGCCGTCGGGCGTCGGCAATCTGGCGGTCGGCGATGTCGTCGAGATCGAGATCGAAGGCATCGGCGTGCTGAAGAATCCGGTGATCGCGCGGCCGTGATCGCGCTGCCCGACGACGCGCTCGTGATCGGCCTCGGCGGGAACGTCGGCGGCGAGGCGGCGATCGTCGCGCGGTTCGTGCGCGCTCGCGAGGCGCTCGCGCAGCTCGGCGCCGTGAAGTCGGCGCCGCTGTATCGCACGGCGTGGGTCGGCCCCGCGCACGGCGCGGGCCCGCGCGCTAGCGGCCCGGCGCAGCCGGATTTTCTCAACACGGCCGTGCGCGTGCGCTATCGCGACGGTACGCCCGCCGAGTTGATCGCGACGATCTTGGAGCTCGAGCGCTTGCTCGGCCGCGACCGCCGGGGCGAAGCGCGCGGAGGCCCGCGCGCGATCGATCTCGACGTGCTCGCGTGGGGGGCGCGCACGCTGCGCACGCCCGAGCTCGAGCTACCGCACCCGCGGCTGCTCGAGCGCCGGTTCGCGCTCGAGCCGCTCGCGGACCTGTTCGAGCAGGCGAGGCCGCTGCTCGCACGCGTCGCCGATCAGCGCTGCGAGCTGGTCACGACGACGTGGTGAGCCACCACCGCCGCACCTGCTCGAGCGCCGACGTGCGCGGCAGACCGGTGGGCAGCGTGTCGAGGAACACGCGGCCGTAGGTCCTGGTCACGATGCGGCTGTCGAGGATCGCGACGATGCCGCGATCGTCGCGACGGCGGATCAACCGGCCGAAGCCCTGCTTGAGCGCGAGCGCCGCGGCCGGTAGCTGCAGCTCGGCGAACGGATCGCCGCCGCGCTCGGCGCACGCTTGCATGCGCGCGGCGACGAGCGGATCGACGTGGGGCGCGAACGGCAGCTTGTCGATCACGACAAGGCTGAGCGCGTCGCCCGGCACGTCGACGCCTTCCCAGAACGACGCGGTGCCGAACAGCACGGCGCCGGGCGTCGCGCGGAAGCGATCGACGAGCGTCGCCCGCGGCGCATCGCCCTGGACGAGCCGCGGATACGGCAGATCGGCGAGCCGCGCGGCGGCCTCGCGAAGGGCGCGGTGCGACGTGAACAACAGGAACGCGCGGCCCGACGTCAGCGCGAGCAGCTCGAGCGTGCGCGCGGCCGCCGCGGCCGCGAACGAATCGTCGCTCGATGCTCCGCCGCGCGCCCCGGCCGCGCCGCGGCTCTCGCCGGGCGCCGGCAGATCGCGCGGCACGTACAGCATCGCCTGGCGCGCGTAGTCGAACGGCGACGGCACGAGCAGCTCGTCCGCATCTGCCAGCCCGAGCCGCGCGCGCGAATACGCGAACTCGCCGGCGGTCGCGGCCTGCGTCACCGGATCCTTGGCGACGGACGTCGCGGCGGTTGCCAACGTCGCCGAGGTGAAGATCGCGGTCGGCCCGGCCGTGACGACGTGGCGGCGCACGAGCTCGCCGACCTCGATCGGCGATGCGGTGAGCGCGGTGCCGGTCGCGCGCGCCTCGCCCCAGTACACGTGGCTCTTGCCGCGCTGCTCGGCGATCATCGCGAGGTCGTCGCGCAGCCCTCGCGCGCGGCGCGCGAGCCCGGCCAGGGCGGCGCGCGCGCCATCCTCTTCGGCATCGGGCGCCGGCTCGCCTTCGGCGTCGGCTGTGCGCGCGAGCTCTTCGAGCGCGGTGTCGAGCTGGAACCACGCGCGTTGCCGTTCGGGATGGTCGAACAAGCCGTCGGGGAGCGGCACCCGATCGGCATCGCCGACGAGCGCGCCGCGCACGTGCGCGAACAACGTGGCGCCGGCGCGCTCGACCGCGCGGATCACGTCGTCGGCGGTGCGCCCGGTCCATAGCGGCAGGTGGACGAGCGCGAGATGGGCGTCGCGCACGAGCTGGGCGAGCGCGTGGGTCGAGATCCGCGCGCCGAAGTGCTCGGTGGCGACGTCCTCGAGCTGATGGGCCTCGTCGAAGATCACCGCGTCGTGCTCGGGCAGCACCTTCGCGCCCGGCGCGGCCGCGCGGAGCGCGCGGTCGGCAAAATACAGGTGATGGTTGACGAGGATCAGATCGGCGCGTTCCGCGAGCCGGCGCGCCTGGGTCACGAAGCAGCGCTCGAAGTACGGGCAGCGCGGGCCGATGCGCGCGTCGGGCGTGGTCGTGACGTCGGTCCAGATCGGCGCCGATTCGGGCAGCCACTCGACCTCGGCGCGATCGCCGGTCTCCGAGTGCTCGGCCCAGTCCACGATGCCTTGCACGTTCGGCGCGTGCGGTGCGGCTTCGGCCAGCTTGCGCCGGCACACGTAGTTCGCGACGCCCTTGAGCACGACCGCGGTGAACGGCCGCGCGACGATCGTGCGCAGGAGCGGGATGTCGTGGCGCGCGATCTGATCTTGCAGCGCGCGCGTCCCGGTCGAGACCACGACGCGCTTGCCGCTCTCGAGCGCGGGCACGAGGTACGCGAGCGTCTTGCCGGTGCCGGTGCCGGCTTCGACGATCAGCGGACGCGCTTCGTCGAGCGCGCGCGTCACCGCCGCCGACATCGCGCGCTGCTCGGCGCGATCTTCGTAGTGCGGGATCGCGCGGGCGAGCCCGCCGCCCGGTGCGAGCAGATCGATCATTTCGGTCGCGCGGCTTTCTCGGCGTGGCCGCTCGTGCCGAACCGGCGCGCGAGCTCGGCGAGCACGCGGTCGATCGCGATCCCGCGCGCGGTCAGCCCGACCATGACGTGAAACAGCAGATCCGCGGTCTCGTGCACGACCGCGTCGTCGGGGCCGGCCGGCAGCTCGGCGGCGAGCTCGCCGTGCTCCTCGGCGATCTTCGCGAGGATCTTCGGCCAGCCGGCGTCGAGCAGCGACTTCGTGTAGCTGTTCTCGCCCGTCGCGGAGTCGCGGCGCGCGGCGAGCGTGGCCGCGAGCTGGTCGAGGATCGTCGCGAGCGGCACGCCGAAGCAGGTTGGCGCACCGGTGTGACACGCAGGACCGGCTGGCTTGACCCGCGCGAGCAGCGTGTCGGCATCGCAATCCTCGCGCAGCTCGACGAGCTCGAGCGTGTGGCCGCTCGTGCCGCCCTTCTTCCACAGCTCCTGTCGCGAGCGCGACCAGAAGTGCACGAAGCCGGTCTCCTTCGTGAGCCGCAGCGCCTCGGCGTTCATCCACGCCACCATCAGCACCGCGCCGGTCGTCGCGTCTTGCGCGACGCACGGGACCAGGCCGTGCTCGTCCCACTTCACGCGGTCAACTTCGCACGGCGATCCCGCGCGCCGCAAGAAACGCCTTGGCCTCGCCGATCGTGTGGCGGCCGAAGTGGAAGATCGACGCCGCGAGCACGGCATCGGCGCCGGCCGCGAGCCCCTCGGCCAGGTGCGCGAGCTCGCCGACCCCGCCCGAGGCGATCACGGGCACCGACACCCCGGTCGCGACCGCGCCCACGAGCTCGACGTCGTAGCCGAGGCCGGTGCCGTCGCGATCCATGCTCGTGACGAGCAGCTCGCCGGCGCCGAGCTCGGCGACGCGCCGGCACCACGCGAGCGCGTCGAGCCCTTCCGGCGTGCGGCCGCCGTGGCTGTAGACCTCCCAGGCCTGTGGGCCGCGCCGCTTGGCATCGACCGCGACCACGATCGCCTGATTGCCGAACCGTGCCGCGATGTCGGCGACGAGCTGCGGCGTGCGGATCGCCGCGGTGTTGACCGCGATCTTGTCGGCGCCGGCCTCGAGCAGGCGCTCGGCATCGCCGATCGATCGCACGCCGCCGCCGACCGTGAGCGGCGCGAACACCTGATCGGCCGTGCGCGCGACGACATCGACGAGCGTCGCGCGGCCTTCGGGCGACGCCGAGATGTCGAGGTAGCAGATCTCGTCGGCACCCTGCGCGTCGTACGCGGCCGCTTGCTCGACCGGATCGCCGGCGTCTCGCAGCTGCACGAAGTTGGTGCCTTTGACGACGCGGCCGTCCTTGACGTCGAGGCACGGCACGATCCTACGCGCGAGCATGCGCGACCTCGGCGGCTTCTGCGATCGTGAAGCGGCGATCGTACAGCGCGCGGCCGACCACGACCGCGGCGATGCCGGCCTCGCGCAGCCGCGCGAGATCGTCGAGCGAGCCGACTCCGCCCGACGCGATCACTTCGCATGTCACGGCGCGCGCGAGCTCGCTCGTCAGCTCGACATTCGGCCCGACGCGCAGGCCGTCGCGCGCGACGTCGGTGTAGAGCAGCGCGGCCGCGCCCCAGCCGGCGGCGCGCCGGCCGAGCTCGATCGCGGTGACGCCGCCGCTCGCGGTCCAGCCGTCGACCGCAACCACGCCGGCGTCCGCGTCGACCGCGACGATCACGCGGCCGGGATGCGCGCGGCACGCCGCTTCGACGAGCGCGGGCTCGCGCACGGCCGCGGTGCCGAGCACGACGAAGGCGGCACCTGCTGCGAGCACCTCCTCGATCGCCGCCGCGTCGCGAATTCCGCCGCCGACCTCGACCGGAATCGGCGACGCCGCGATGATCTCGCGTAGCAAGGCGCGCTGCGGCAGCTCGCCGAACGCGCCGTCGAGGTCGACCACGTGCAGCCGATCGGCGCCGCCGCGCGCGAGCTCGGCGACGAGCTCGACCGGCCGCTCGTGAAACACGGTCGCGCGGTCGCGCCGGCCCGCTTCGAGCCGCACCGCGCGGCCGCCGAGCAGGTCGATCGCGGGCAGGAGCTTCATGCGACGAAGTCCTCGAGCAGCGCGAGCCCGACCGCCTGGCTCTTCTCGGGATGAAACTGGCACGCGAACAGGTTGCGCGTGTGGATCGCGGCGCAGAAGCGTTCGCCGTGCTCGGCTTCGAGCGCGACGATCGAGCGATCGGCTGGCACCGCGCGATACGAGTGCACGAAGTAGACATACGCGCCGTCGGCGATGCCCGGCGCGCGGCCGTGCACGCGGTTCCAGCCCATGTGCGGGATCTTGAGGCGCCGATCGGCCGGCGCGAGCCGCGTCACGCCTCCGGCGAGCACGCCGAGGCCGGCGCAATCCCCTTCCTCGGAGTGCTCGAACAAGACCTGGAGCCCCAAGCAGATCCCGAGGTATGGCTTGCCGGCGGCGATCGTCTCGCGCAGCGCATCGCCGAGCGAGCGCTCGGCCAGCCCGCGCATGAACACGTCGAACGCGCCTTGCCCGGGCACCACGATCTGGTCGGCGCGCCGGACCACGTCGGGATCGCGCGTGACGACGACGTCGCCACCGACATGCGCGATCGCGCGCGCGACCGAGCGCAGATTGCCCGAGCACGCGTCGACGATCGCGATCACCGCACGCAGTATGACTCAGTTACCGCAGCTGCCGAGATAGGTCGCGAGGAAGTTGTGCACGCCGCTGATCGGGTCGGTCTGCCAGTTGCCGTCGATCTCGATCGCGAACTGATGCGCGTGCAGGGTCGCGACGTCGTCGCCTTCGTACGCCTCCGAGATCGGCAGACCGGCCGCGACCTGGCTCGTGAACCGCGTCGCATCTTCGCTGCGGTACAGATTCGTCGTCGCGCCGCCGTTGTCGTGGACCTCGCCGTACTGCAGCGATTCCTGGTAACCGAGCGGATCGATGTAAGTCTCGTCGCCGATCCACACCAGCACGGAGCTCGCGCTCGCGAGATCGTCGCGCTGGACGTTCAACCAGACCGGGTTCGCGGTCTGGACGTATTCCGCGCCATCGTTGGGCTCGGAATCCGCGATCTGATAGTCGACGCGGATGTTCGCGCCTTCGACACTGTCGAAGTTGACGTGGCACCAGTTGCTATCGGCCTTGCCGCCGGTCAGGTCGTACGCGGGATCGTCGGGCCGAGCGCTGGTCGTACACGCCGCGAGCGCGGCCACGAGAACGAAAGCTTGGAAGCGGTTCATTGTGCACACTCGTCGAGGCGGGTTGCGAGGAAGTTGTGGGTGCCGCTGACCGGATCGGTCTGCCAGTTGCCGTCGATCTCGATCGCGAACTGATGGGCGTGCCATGTCGGCTTGTCGTCGCCTTCGATGATGTGCGAGATCGCCAGGCCGGCCGAGAGCTGGCCGGTGAACCGCGTGTCGTCGGGGCTGCGATAGAGATCGATCGAGGTATCGGGCCCGGTCTGCAGCTCGTTCCACTGCAGCGCGGCCTCGTAGCCTTCGGGCTCCCAGTACGTCTGGTCGCCGATCCACACGTGTACCGCGTTCGCGCTGTCGAGGTCGTCGCGCTGCACGTTGAGCCACGTCGGCTGCGCGTTCTGGTCGTAGCTCTGATCCACCAGCGACGTCGCGATCTGGTAGTCGACGCGAATGTTCGTGCCCTCGACGCTCCAGAAGTTGATGTGGCACCACGCGCCGTCGGCCTTGCCGCCCGCCTCGGCGTAGCCCGGATCATCGGGACGCGGATCGGTCGTACACGCCGCGAGCGCGGCAGAGAGGAACACGAGGTAGCGCAAGCGATTCATGCCGCCCCGCGTCAGCAACATCGGGGCCAGCTCGATCACGCGCAGTTACGCTCGTGCGCAGTCCATTTTCGCAACGATCGGCAACTCGAGCCGCCGGCTACCCGAGCGAGCCCTTCGTCGATGGCACCGCCCCGCCGAGGCGCGGATCGATCTGCGTCGCCGCGTCGCACGCACGAGCGAACGCTTTGAAGATGCACTCGATCGTGTGATGCGCGTTGCCTCCGTAGTGCAACACGACATGCAGGTTACACGGCGCCTTGGTCGCGAACGCTGCGAAAAACTCGCGAGCGAGCTCGCAATCGAAGTCGCCGATCCACTTGCCCTCGAGACCTTGCACGCGCCACACGAACGCCGGGCGGCCCGAGAAGTCGACCGCGACGGTCGCGAGCACCTCGTCCATCGGCAGCGTCGCGGAGCCGAACCGCACGATGCCGGCGCGGTCGCCGAGCGCTTGCTCGAACGCGCCGCCGAGCACGAGCCCGATGTCCTCGATCGTGTGATGGCCGTCGATCTCGATGTCGCCGGCGGCGCGGACGTCGAGATCGAACTGGCCGTGGCGCGCGAACGCGTCGAGCATGTGCGAAAGGAACGGCACCGGCGTCGCGATCGCCCGCTTGCCGCTGCCATCGAGCTCGAGCTCGACGGCGATCTGCGTCTCTTTCGTGTTGCGCTCGAGCTTCGTCCGACGCGCCACGCCTCCTTGTATCAGCTCCATCCGGGGCGTACAACGATCGCATGGTCCGCTACCTGCTCGTCGTCGCTGCGCTCGTCGCGTGCGGCGGCGGTGACAAGCACCCGCACAAGCCGGCACCGAAGGACGACCAGGCGTCGAAGCCGCCGCCGCCCGAGACCGAGGCCGATCGCGAGACCAAGCGGCACGCGCTCGCGCTCGCGATCGTGCCCGACGGCTCGAGCTGCTTGCCGGTCGCGCTCAAGGACGACAGCGCGCCGCGCCTCGAATTCGCGGCCGTCGACGGCGGCAAGGGCGTCGAGGTGTGTGCGATCGACACCGATCGGTCGCGCCTGCTCGGCGCTGTCGGCTGCTGGAAGGTCGCGCTCGACACCGGCGCGTTGACGTACACCGATGCGGCACCGCTTCCCGGCTCGAACATCGACGTGTTGCTCGACGACCGCTGTGCGCGCGGCTTCTGCATGCCGAAGGAGGCAAAGATCGCCGGCATCAAGATCGCGCACATGAGCTGGAGCCTCGACGGCAAGAAGGTCGCGGTGCTGGTCGGCGACGACGTTCACATCTTCGACGCCGCCGACAAGTCCCACACCTCGTCGTTTCCGATCCGCGGCGACAAGGGCCTCACGAACGATCCGATCGCCGTGCACTTCATCGGCGACACGATCTTCGTCGAGGGCGCCGATCAAGGCCCGTACGCGGCGGTGTGGCAGTTCAAGGCCGACGGCACCGCGGTCGGTCCGCTCGTCGGCATCGGCGGCAAGGATCCGCTGTCGACCTATCACGGCTCGTTCTCGCTGCTCGATCCCGATCACGTCGGCGTCGCCGAGCGTGGCATGGAGACGCTCACGAGCTTCGAGATCTCGACCGGCAGGCGCGCGAAGGCGGTGCGCAAGATCGGCAAGCTCGCGTGCAAGGGCGACGAGGTCGACGCGTTCTGGCACGACGGCGACAAGGTCACCGACAAGTGCAAGGACTCGATCGCGAAGGAGTACGGCGCCCTGATGGGGGCGACCGCAGTGATGGGCAAGACCAACCTGCTCGTGATGCTGCGCGGCGACCGGCTCGGCGAGTTCGGCGTGCTCGATCCGAAGCTGCTCGCCGAGAAGCGGTCGATCAAGATGCCGTGGTGCGATAACGCCAAGAAGTCTGCGGGCCAGTAGCGCCAACGCGCGCGAGAGTGTGCGTATCATGGCGACATGAAGCGCCGAGACTTCCTTCGTGGTGCAGGGTGGTTCGTGGCCGGGGCGACGCTCTCCGGTATCCCCGGTTGCGGCAGCAGCAGCAAGCCGCAGCCCGATGGCGGCGGTGGCCCGCCGTCGACCGCGACGTTCCCGCAAGGAGTCGCATCCGGCGATCCGCAGCCGGACTCGGTCGTGCTGTGGACGCGCGCGCTTCCCGGCGACGGTGGCGCCGAGGCCGTCGTCGTCACGCTCGAGGTCGCGAGCGACTCCGGCTTCGGCAACATCGTCGTCACGATGTATCTGACCGCGACCTTCGTCAGCGACCACTGCGTGCGCGTGCTCGTCACCGGTTTGCAGTCCGGCACGGCGTACTACTACCGGTTCCGCGTCGGCACCGACATGGTCGTCGGCCAGACGCGCACCGCGCCGGATCCGGCCGATACCGGCCAGGTCAACATCGCGTGGGTGACGTGCCAGGACTACCAGGCGGGCAACTACGGCGCGCTTCGCCAGATGTTGATCGACGACGCCGCACGCGATCCCGCCGATCAGATCCACTTCGTGCTCCACGTCGGCGACGTGATCTACGAGACCGTCAACTCGGACTTCCAGAAGGCGCTCGACGACAGCTTCAACCCGATCACGATCACGAACGCCGACGGCAGCCAGCGCCTGGTGCCGGCGCTGCCATCCGGCGGCGGCGCGAACGGCGGCAACGTGTTTGCGGCGACGCTCGACGACTACCGCAGCCTGTACCAGACGTTCCTGTCCGATCCGGACATGATGGCGGCGCGCGCGCGCTGGCCGTTCGTCCACACCTGGGACGATCACGAGTTCACCGACGACTGCTGGCAGTCGATGGCGAACTACGACAACCACGAATCGCTCGACGAGCCGTCGCAGACCCGCCGCTACGCCGCGAGCCAGGCCTGGTTCGAGTACATCCCGGCGCTCCTGACCGGCGCGCAAGATCTGACCACCGACGGCGATGCGGTGGACTTCACGCCGGTCGCCGGCGGCGTGATGGACGCGGCGTTCATCGATCCCGACGCCGACAACTTCGTCGAGGAACCGAACAACGTCGCCGCGATCGGCGCGATCACGATCTATCGCTCGCTCGGCTGGGGCGCGAACGTCGATCTCATCATCACCGACCAGCGCTCGTACCGCAGCGACCACGCGATTCCGGAAGAGGTCGCGGTCGCGCCACTGTTCTTCAATCCGCGAAACGTGCTGCCCATCAACATGGTGCAGGTCTTCGACGAAGGTATGACCGCGAACGGAGGCAGCCCGCCGGCGATGGTCGACGGCTATCCGAACCCGCGCGTCGCGTCGCCGGTCGGCACGATGCTCGGCGCGGCGCAGAAGCAATGGTGGAAGGACACCATGATGGCTTCGACCGCGACGTGGCGGCTGTGGGCGAACGAAGTGATCATGATGCGGTTCTTGATCAACAACTTCATGAACGCGCTCGGTGTCGATCGCGTGATGGACGGCGACGGCTGGGACGGCTACCCGAGCGAGCGCGTCGAGCTGATGGGCTTCCTGCGCGACAACGACATCTCGAACGTCGTGCTGCTCAGCGGCGACATCCATGCGACGTTCGCCGGCATCGTGATGGACGACTTCGATTCGGCGGAGCCGACGCCGATCGCGAACGAGCTCGTCGTGCCCGGCATCAGCTCGAACTCGCTGTTCTCGTTCTACGAGGCCGCGACGCGCGCGCTCCCGGCGCAGCTGCGGTCGTTCGTGACGGTCGACGCGACGACGGCCACGCCCGCCGGACCCGCGTTCCAGAACACGCTCAACATGACGCTGTTGCACGGCCTCGGCGCATCGCTCACGTACGCGCAGACGCTCGATCTGCCGACGGCCGAGTCGGCATACGATCCGACGGTCAATCCGCACCTGCTGTACGCCGACTCGAACTCGCAAGGCTACGGCTACGTGCAGGTCACGGCGACCGAGGTCACGGCGACGATGGTCGTGATCAACCGTCCGATCCAGATGCCGACCGATTCCGGCCCGGGCGTGCTGCGCACCGCGACGTTCACGATCCCGGCGAACAATCCGGCCGGCATGACTGGCCCGACGATGACCGGCACCAAGCCGTTCCCGATGACCTAACGCCTCAGCGATTGCAGGCGCTCGCGCGACGCCGCGACGTCCTCGGCCGGCATCGAGCCGACGACGTCGAGCGAAGCGCGCTGCTCGCGGCCGGTCTGCGCGTCGCGAGCGCGCACCTGGAGAATTCCGGACGCGTCGAGCGCGAACGTCACCTCGATCGACGTCTCGCCGCGCGCGCGGGGGGGCAGGTTCTCGAGCCGGAGGTCGCCGATCACGACGTTTTGATCCATGCGCCGCGATTCGCCCTGCACGACGATGATGCGCACCGCATCCTGGAGATCGCGCGACGTCGTGAACAGCTTGCGGATCTCGGTCGGCACGCGAGAGTTGCGGCGGATCAACTCCTCGCAAAATCCGGCGACGGTGGCGATGCCGAGCCCGCGCGGCGTCACGTCGAGCACGACCGGCGAGTGCATCACCGGATAGCCGCCGACGTTCGGCGGCAACGCCGGAGCGCCGAACCCGGGCGCCGTTGTCACGGCCGAGTGCAGCGGTGGCGGCGGCGCGAACCCGGGCGCGGTGATCGCGGGTGAGGGCGGCGGCACGACGAGCGTCGGCGCCGTCGTGCCGGGCGCCGGTCCCATGCCCGGCGAGGTCGACGCCGGCGACGGCGGCGGTGCCGGCGACGGCTCGATCGACACTCCGCGACGCTCCGCGTCGCTGCGCGCTCCGGCGAAGCCGGAGCTTTCGATCGATACTCCGCGACGCTCCGCGTCGCTGCGCGCTCCGGCGAAGCCGGAGCTTTCGATCGATACTCCGCGACGCTCCGCGTCGCTGCGCGCTCCGGCGAAGCCGGGGCTTTCGATCATCAGCGTCGGTGCCTGCGCCGGCGCGACCGGGACCGCCGGCGACGGCGCGGGTGGCCGCGGGATCGGCATCGCACGCGTGCGAGCGGGCGCGACCGGTTGCGGCACGGCCTGCTGCGGCGGCGGAGGCGGCCGCGACGAGCCGATCGGCAGCGTCTTCGCGCCTTCCGCCATCGTCGGTGCGGTGGCGGGGCGTGCGAGCCGACCGAGCGGCGCGGCACCGGGCGCGTTCTGCGGCGGCACCGATCCGGGCGCCGGCGTGCGCTCCTCGAACTGATCGTGATGGCGGCCGCGCTCGACCGGGCGCTCGAGGCGCACCTCCTGGTTCGAGCGCACCGCCGGGATCTCGGCGTAGTCGGCCGTCTGGCGCGGCCGCGGCCGGGTGTCGAGCGTGAGCTCGTCGATCACGCGGTCGGCATCGATCGGCGCACTGCCGGGATCGGCGTGCTCGCGCGTGACCGTGTCGCCGGCCATCGACTCGTCGCCGAGGATCAACGCGCCAGCGGCGGTCGTCTCCTCGTCTTGCTGCGCGGCCTGGCGCGCCGCGGTCGTGCGAGATACGCGCCCGCGTTTGAGCACGCGATCGAGCGCGCTCGCCTGCAGCGCGGCGCCGATCGCGACCGCGTCTTCGGGGTTGACGTCGGTGCGCGGCGCCTTCGCGAAGAACTTGGTCACCTGATCGCGCACGTACGGGATCTTGGTCGTGCCGCCGACGAGGATCACGTCGTCGATGTGATCGGTCGTGAGCTGCGCGTACTTGAGCGCCTCCGCGCAGACCGGGAACGTACGATCGATGATGTCGGCGACCTGCGACACGAACTCGTCGCGCGTGATCTCGATCTGCAGATCGAGCGGCTTACCGCGCGGACCGTACGCGATCTCGTCGATCTTCACGACCGCGCGCGACCGCCGCGACAGCTCGATCTTCGTCTGCTCGGCGACGGCGCGCAGCCGCATCATCGAGACCTCGTTCTGGCGCAGATCGACGCGATTCTCGGCGAGGAACTTGTCGACCATCCGATCGACGAGGCGCTCGTCGAGATCGTCGCCGCCGAGGAACGTGTCTCCGGCCGTGCCGAGCACCTCGTAGACCTGGTCTTGCAGGCGCAACAGCGTGATGTCGAACGTGCCGCCGCCGAAGTCGTACACCGCGATGACCTCGCGCAGGTTGCGCGTGTGGCCGTACGCGAGCGCCGCCGCCGTCGGCTCGTTGAGCACGCGCACGATCGTGAGCCCGGCGATCGCTCCCGACGTCGCGGTCGCCGAGCGCTGCGCGTCGTTGAAGCTCGCCGGCACGGTGACGACCGCGCGCCCGACCTCGGCTTCGAGCTGCGCGGCCGCGATCCCGCGCGCGTAGTCGAGCACGATCGCGGAGATCTCCGGCACCGCGTACTTGCCGGCGCGCGTGACGACCGCCGGCGCACCTTTTTCGCCGGGCTCGATCACGTACGGCATGCGCTGCTTCGCGATCTGCACCTCGGGCGAATCGAAGCTGCGGCCGATCAAGCGCTTGATCGAGAAGATCGTGTTCTTCGGGTCGATGACCTTGCGCTGCTTCGCGGCCGCGCCGACCACGACGCCGCCGTTCGGATGGAACGACACCACCGACGGATGGATCTTGTAGCCGCTCGGATCGGCGAGCACGCGCACCGTGCCGGCGTCGTCGGCGTGGGCGACGACCGTGTTCGACGTGCCCAGGTCGATGCCTACGATCGGGTCGTTCACGTATCAACCAAAGTGGCGAGGACGCGATCGTACCACCGTTCGACGGCGCGACGAAAAGGCCACATCCAGCCGTACGACGCGCCGAGAAACTGCGAAACGACGTGGGCGCGAAACTCGGCGCGGCGCGGCTCGGCCGGCCCCCACACCTCGGCGGCGGCTCGGATCGATTCGGCGTACGCCTCCATCTCGAACCGCGCACGGAAGTACGCGAGCCCCATCGGCAGCGGCACGAGCAGATATAGAAGCGCCATCACCGGCAGCGTGAGCTTGCGAAATTGCCGCAGGTGGATCGCCTCGTGGCGCAGCGTGACGTAGCGCCGGTCGGCCGGCCAGTCGTCCCAGTCCGAGGTCACGTACACGGTGCGGCCGATCGTCGTCTGGTACTGCGCGAGGTAGTCGCGCATGCGGCCGAACGTGACCGCGCGCAGCGCGACGTCGATCGCGCGGTGCAGCCGCGAGTCGTCCTTGCGCACGATGCGGAAGCCGGGGATCTCCTCGCGCAGCGCCGCGACGAGCGCGTCGTATCGATCCACGTCCGGAGCGTAGCGCGGCCGTTGACGGCGCGCGCGCAGATCCGTAGCGTGACGTCTTCGTGGTCGACCTGAGCCAGCTCAACCCGCCGCAGCGCGAGGCGGCGAGCCACGGCAGCGGGCCGATGCTGGTGCTCGCCGGCGCGGGCTCGGGCAAGACGCGCGTGATCACGTTCCGGATCGCGCACCTGCTCGCGCAGGGCGTGTCGCCGCGCGCGATCTGCGCGGTCACGTTCACGAACAAGGCAGCCGAGGAGATGCGCGAGCGCATCGGCCATCTGCTGCGCGACCGGCACCTCGCGCGCGAGCTGTCGATCGGCACGTTCCACGCGCTCGGCCTGCACGTCCTGCGCAGCGAGCGCAAGGCGCTCGGGTTGCCGCGCGGGTTCGCGATCTACGATCAAGCCGATTCGATCGGCGCGGTGCGCGAGGCGATGCGCACGATCCACGATGGCGACCGCCGCTACGACGCGAAGGCGGTCGCGACGCGGATCTCGCTCGCGAAGAACGCGTTCGTGTCGCCCGACGAATTTGCGGGCAACCCCGCCGACGACTACGACGAGATCACCGCGCACGTGTATCCGAAGTATCAGGACACGCTGCGCGCGTGTGCCGCGTTCGACTTCGACGATCTGATCGTCGAGCCGGTGCGGCTGTGGCAGCGCGATCCGGAGGTCGGACGGCGCTGGGCCGAGCGCTTCGAGTACGTGATGGTCGACGAGTTCCAGGACACGAACCGCGCGCAGCTCGAGATGGTGCGGCACCTCGTGTCGCCGCATCAGAACCTGGTCGTGGTCGGCGACGACGACCAGTCGATCTACAGCTGGCGCGGCGCCGATCCGACCAACATCCTGCGCTTCGCCGAGCTGTTCGCCGGCGCGAAGGTGGTCAAGCTCGAGCAAAACTATCGCTCGACCAAGACGATCCTCGCGGCCGCGAACCAGGTGATCGCGCACAACACGAAGCGCCACGGCAAGACGCTGTGGTCGAACGTCGGCGAGGGCGACGCGATCACGCACGCCGTGGCGGCCACCGCCGAGGACGAAGCAAAGTGGATCGCGCGCGAGATCCGCCGGCTCCGCGACGACGGCCGGCCGTGGAGCGACGTCGCCGTGCTCTATCGCTCGAACCTGCAGGCGAAGGTGCTCGAGGAGGAGCTGCGCGCGGCCGAGGTGCCGTACGTGATGTACGGCGGCCAGCAGTTCTTCGAGCGCAAGGAAGTGAAAGACGTGATCGCGTACCTGCGGGTCGCGCTCAACCCGCGCGACGAGCTCGCGCTGCGCCGCGTGCTGAACTACCCGGCGCGCGGGATCGGCGCGACCACGGTCGAGAAGCTGGTCGCCGCCGCGCACGCGAAGCACGCGACGCTGTGGGACGCGCTGGCCCAGGTCGACGCGCACGGCGGCGCGCGCGCCGGCATCGACTCGTTCCGCAACGCGGTGTCGCGGCTCGGCGCCGGGATCGACTCGGGGATGGATGTGGTCGCCGCGACGCGCGGGCTCATCGACGACGTCGCGCTGTACGACGACCTGCGCGCGGCCTCGCCGAGCCTGTCGGCCGCGCAGCGCCGCATCGACAACGTCGAGAATCTGCTCGGCTCGCTCGCGCGGTTCGCCGAGCGCGGTAACGGCCGCGACGGGCTGGCCGAGTACCTGCGCCTGCTCACGCTCGAGACCAGCGACAAGAAGGAAGCTTCGGGCGAGCGGGTCATCCTGACCACGTTGCACGGCGCGAAGGGGCTCGAGTTCCCGGTCGTGTTCCTGATCGGGCTCGAAGAGGAGCTCTTGCCGCACGCGCGCACGCTGAACCCGCAGGTCTCCGATGTCGCCGATCCGGATCACGCGACCGACATCAGCGAGGAGCGCCGGCTGTGCTACGTCGGCATCACGCGCGCGCAGCGCAAGCTGTACCTGACGCGCGCCTGCACGCGCGTGACGCGCGGCCGCTCGGTGCAGCGCACGCCGTCGCGGTTCCTGCTCGAGATCCCCGACGAGCTGCTCGAGGTGCGCGATCTCGGCGAAGAGGCGCGCCAGAAGGTCCCGGCCGACGAGGTCAGGTCGTTCTTCGCGAGCCTCGCGCTCGACGAATGACGCGCTTGTGCGCGTGCGCGGCCTCGAGCACGCTCGCGATCTGCGGCCACGGCAGCGCGCGATCGAGCCGCACGCCGACCCAGCCGCTGGGCCCGACGTACGGCGGCACGAAGTAGACCTCGGGATCGCTGTCGACGAGCGCGCGCTGCATGCCGTCGGGGACGCCGCACCACAGCGCGAGCCGGCCGTCGCCGTGGTGGTTGTTCAGGAAGTACGCGAACATCTTCTTGCCGACGAGGAACGCCGGCGAGCCGTGGCTCGGCCGCTCGCTGACCTCGGGCAGCGCCGAACACAGCTTTCGCACCTTCGCGAGCGCGGCGGCCGGAGTCATCGCACGCAGCATGATACGAGATCGGCGATGAAGGCTCTCGCTTGTGTCGCGTTCGCCGCCTGTATGCATGCGAGTCCGGCGCCCACCGCACCGGCGCCCGCCCCGGAGCCGACACCGGCTGCGCCCGAGCCCGACGCGGCGCTCCGCCCACTCGCTCCGCTGATCGGCGCGTGGCAAGGCACCGACCCGGCGCGTCACACGTCCGGCCGCTTCACGCTCGTCCCCGAGCTCGGCGGCAAGGTCCTCGTTCGTCACAACCACGACGACACGCCGCAGGGGCCGCACGACGACCTCATGGTCATCTACGCCGCGAAAGACGGCCTGCGTGCGAGCTACTTCGACAACGAAGGCCACGTGATCGCGTACGCGGTGACCGCGGCCGAGAATCACGTCGAGCTGGTCAGCGACGCGGCTCCGGGCGCGCCGCGGTTCAAGCTGACGTACGACCTGCACGGCAACGACGAGCTCGCGATCGACTTCGCGATCGCGCCACCCGGCACCGACGCGTTTCAGCATTTCACGGGCGGGGTGGTCCACCGGGCCGCTCGCTGAGCCGTCTGTCGCACCCTGTCGCAGCAGAATACTCCGCGTCGTCGATGGGGGGCTGTGGTATGTCGCCGCCATGAAACGCAACGCTCTCATCTGCGTCACGCTGCTCGCGGCGTGCGGCGGTGGCAACAAGAACGTGTCGTCGACCCCGTCGACCGACGAGCTCGGCTCGACCCAGCACGCGTCGGGCCACGATGGCCAAGACGCGACACCGCGCAAGCCGGACCCGGCGCTGGCGTTTCGCCAGAGCTACCAGGATCCGGGCGGCATGTGGATGCCGTCGCAGATGACCCTGCCGCAGCACGTCGAGAACTTCCAGAAGATGGGCGTGGCGCTCGACGCCAAGGCGCTCTCCGATCCGCTCAAGGAGCCGCTGTCCGCGGTCGTGTCGCTCGGAGGCTGCACCGGCTCGTTCGTGTCGCCGGAAGGCCTCATCGTCACCAACCATCACTGCGTGCAAGGCGCGCTGCAGTACAACTCCGACGACAAGCACGACTACGTCGAGAACGGCTTCCTCGCGGCGACGCAGGCCGACGAGCCGAGCGCCGGCCCGGCCGCGCGCGTGATGGTCGTGCAGGCGTACAAGGACGTCACGAAGGACATGCGCGAGGGACTCGACGCGATCAAGGATCCGGTCGCGCGCAAGGAAGAATCCGAGAAGCGGCAGAAGGGCCTCGTCGCCGCATGCGAGAAGGATCGCCCGGGCATTCGCTGCCAGGTGTCGGGCTTTTTCGGCGGTGGTCTCTACCAGCTGATCGAGATGCTCGAGATTCGCGACGTCCGCCTCGTCTACGCGCCCGAGCGCTCGATCGGCGACTACGGCGGCGAGGTCGACAACTGGGGCTGGCCGCGTCACACCGGCGACTGGTCGTTCTATCGCGCATACGTCGGCAAGGACGGCAAGCCGGCGGACTACTCGAAGGACAACGTGCCGTATCACCCGGCGCACTTCCTCAAGGTCTCGACCGCAGGCCTCAAGC
Organism: Kofleriaceae bacterium; assembly: GCA_035500135.1. Taxonomy (GTDB): domain Bacteria; phylum Myxococcota_A; class Polyangia; order Haliangiales; family Haliangiaceae; genus JABFXX01. The sequence continues at coordinate 39,407 of DATJXL010000214.1, read as the reverse complement.
CGGGCGACTTCGTGATGGTGACGGGCTACCCGGGCCGCACCAATCGCCTCGCGACCGCATCGTCGGTCCGCCACGACGTCGAGTGGGCATATCCGTACATGATCGCGTACTACCAGGAGCGCTACGCGCTCGCCGAGTCGCACCTCAACGACGAGGGCGAGACCAAGATCAAGGCCGGCGTCCAGAAGCAGTACATCCAGAACGCCCTCGCGAAGTTCCAGGGCATCCTCGCCGGCCTGCAGAAGGACCCCGAGCTGCTGAAGCAGAAGGAAGACCTCGACAAGAAGGCCAAGGACTGGGCGGCGCAGCCCGGCAACGAGGCGTACAAGGCGGCGATCGACAAGCTCGAAGCACTCGAGCAGGACCAGCGCCGAACCGCGCGCGTCGATTTCGATCGCGCCGCTGCGTTCCGCGGCTCGTCGTTGATGTCGACCGCGCTGTCGCTCACGCGCTGGGCCGAGGAGCGCGCGAAGAAGGACGCCGATCGCAAGCCCGGCTTTCAGGACCGCGACCTGCCGCGCGCGCTGTCGGGCCAGAAGCAGTTCGCGAAGAACTACGACCGCACGCTCGATCGCGCCGCGTTCCGGCTGTCGCTCGTGCGCGCGACGCAGCTGCCCGAGGCCGACCGGCCGTGGCTCGCGACGCTCCTGAACGCGAAGAAGGGCCAGAAGATCGACGAGGCGTTCATCGATAAGACGCTCGACGCCTGGTACAAGGCGCAGCTCCTCGAGGATGACAAGCTCCGGCTCGAGCTCCTGCAGAAGGGCACGACCGCCGAGCTCAAGGCGTCGAAGGACCCGTTCGTCCAGGCCGCGTTGCGAATCTGGCCGATCGTGAAGTCCGAGGAGAAGAAGGAAGACACGCGGACCGGCGAGGAGCTGCTCGTCCACCCGATGTACGAGGAGGCGCTCAAGCAGGCGCTCGGCGGTGCGCTCGCGCCCGACGCGAACTCGACCTTGCGCATCACGTACGGCACGGTGAAGTCGCTCAAACCCGACTCGAAGGATCCGGCGGACTGGCCGTTCACGGTCGCGTCGCAGATCCTCGCGAAGGACACCGGCAAGGATCCATTCAACTCGCCGAAGAAGCTGCTCGACGCGATTCGCGCCAAGCACTACGGGCCGTTCGCGGATCCCGCACTCGGCGGCGAGCTGCCGGTGAACTTCGAGTCGGATCTCGACATCACCGGCGGCAACTCGGGCTCGCCGACGCTCAACAACAAGGGCGAGCTCGTCGGCCTCGCGTTCGACGGTAACAAGGAAGGCCTCGCATCGGATGTCGTGTTCAACGGTGCGACGACGCGGACCATTCAGGTCGACGCGCGTTACATGATCTGGACGATGCACGTCATCGATGGCGCTGACCGGCTCATCAAGGAGATGGGCGTCGACGTCAAGATGCCGTGATCGCTCAGCTCGCCGGAGAGTGAGCCGTCACGATCCAGCACGACGACGGTGCCCATACGGTGCCGTCGTCGCGCACGAAGTCGGCGAGCCCGGCGCGCAGCGCCGCGGTGACCTCCGGCATGCGCGCGGTCGCGGCATCGCCCGACAGCCGGACGACCTCGCCGGCCGGGCCGAGCGCGAGCGCGAAGCGCAGCGCGTCGTCGAGGTCGCTGCCGATCTCGATCGCGGCGTCGCTGCGCTCGAACGCGAGGTCGGTGTAGCCGGCCGCGATCAGCTGATCGCCGACGAGGTCGGCGCTCGCCATCGAGAACGGGCCGGGACCGCACGTGACCTGGTCCTGTTTCGGCGGATCGCCGAGCAGCTCGCGCACGACGACCTCGGCGCGGTGCATGCAGTCGTTCGCCTCGCGCTTGCGCCAGGTCACCATGCACAGCCGACCGCCCGGGCGCAGCGCCTTGCGCACGTTGCGCAGCGCGATCACCGGGCTCGCGAAGAACATCGTGCCCATGCGCGAGTACGCGAGATCGTACGGGCCGCCCGGCACCGCGGCCTCGATGTCGGCGACCTCGAACGCGACGTTGCGCGCGTTCGCGTCGGCCGCTTCCTTGCGTGCGGTCGCGATGAAGTTCGCCGCGGCGTCGAGCCCGACCGCGCGGCCTTCGGCGCCGACGCGCTTGCCGAGCTCGATCGTCGTGTCGCCGAAGCCGCAGCCGAGATCGACCACGCGCTCGCCAGCGCGCGGCCCGTGGCGATCCATCGCACGCTCGCCGTGTACGCCCAAACCGGCGATCAGCACGCGTCGGAACCGCACGAACTTGTCGTACAGGACCGTGTTCCAGGCCTCGATAGCTTCCGCGTTCCCCTCGATCATGGGGGCATTGTGTCACATCGCGCGGCCGGCGATCCGCTGGCGCGCGAGCCCGACGTAACGTGCATCGGCGTCACCCGCGAGCCAGCGCCGGCCGAGCCGCGCGGCGACGACCGCGGTCGTGCCCGAGCCGACGAACGGATCGACGACGAGCTGCCCGGGCGCGCTCGACGCCAGCACGAGCCGCTCGATCAGTGCCTCCGGCTTTTGCGTCGCGTGCGGCGTCTTTTCAGACATGCCGTTGCAGATGACCGGCACCTCGATCACGTCGCGCGGCTTGGCGCCGAGCGGGTTCGGCTGCCAGCGATCGCGCCGTACGCCGCGGCCGTACTGCGAATTCACCGCTTGCACGCGGGCCGGATAGCGCGTGGTGTGGCCGTTGTACGGCACGCGCACGGCGTCGACATCGACGCGAGCGGCTTCCCCGCGCAGGTGCAGGATCGACTCGTGCGAGCGGCCCCAGTCGCGGCCGAGGTTGGCCTTGTTGCGGTAGTACCAGACGAGCCAGCGGCAGCCCGCGAACCGGCGTGCGCTGGCGGCCTTGACGTCGGCGAGGATCTCGGAGAACCCGCACACGTACGCCGAGCCGTGCGGCGCGAGCACGCGCGCGATCTCGGCGAGCCAGCGATCGCACCACGCGACGTACTCGTCGAGCGAGCCCAGCTCGTCCCAGTCGTCTTTCGCGATGTTGTACGGCGGATCGGTGACGACGAGATCGACCGAGCGCTCGGGCAGTCGCGCGAGCAGCTCGAGCACGTCGGCGTGCCACAGCTCGCCGGCGGCGTCGGCGTGCGCGCGCCTGGGGCCGGCGCCGCGCAGGTCGCGCGGCACGGGCAGCTCGCCGTCGATGCGGGGTGGACGTTTGGGCACGTCGCGCGAGAGACTACGACGAATGGCTGACGCCTACGTGCATCCGAGCGCGACGATCGACGGTCCGGGCACGCACCTCGGCGCCGACACCAAGATCTGGCACGGCGTGCACGTGATGGCGGGCGCGTGGATCGGCGATCGCTGCGTCGTCGGCCACGGCTGCTTCATCGGCCAGGTGCGCATCGGTCACGGCTGCCGCATCCAGAACCATGTCTCGATCTTCGACGGCGTGACGCTCGAGGACGACGTGTTCTGCGGACCGTCGTGCGTGTTCACGAACGTCGACCATCCCCGCGCGCACGTCCGCCGTCGCGCCGAGCTCGGCCGCACGCTGGTCTGCAAGGGCGCGACGATCGGCGCGAACGCGACGATCCTGCCCGGCATCACGATCGGCGAGTACGCGCTCGTCGGCGCGGGCGCGGTCGTCACCCACGACGTGCCGCCGCACGCGCTCGTCGTCGGCACGCCGGCGCACCGCACCGGCTGGGCGTGTCGCTGCGGCGAGACGCTGTCGACCGATCTCGCGTGCGCGCGCTGCGCCGCGCGCTACGTGCCCGATCACGACGCGATCGCGCTCGCCGACGATTCGCACGACACGATCAGGCGCGATAATGGTGCTTGAGCCGCGACCACAGCTCGAGCGGGTCGAACCCGAGCAGCGCGAACGGATCGATCGCGTCCTTCGCGCGCTGCGCGAGCGACGCGGCTCGATCGCGCGCCGACTGCGGCAGCATCTGCGCGAGCCCCTTCGCGGCGCGCCCGGCGACCGCGGCGACCGCGGCTCCGCCGAGCAGGCCGTACAGCCACGCCGGCGAGGGATCGATCACGACGTGCTTGCCGTTCAGCTCGCGCGCGAGCTGGTCGCTCGGCCCGGTCAGCACCTTCATCAACGTCGCGCGCTCGAGGAACAGCGCGATCGCCGGCTTGCCGAACCGGTCCTCGACGGCCGCGAGCACGCGCTTGTACGACTTCTCCCAGTCGCGCGCGAGCGCCTGCTCGGTCACGAGATCCGCGATCGCGCGGTGCGTGGCGGCGCGCACGATGCGACCGCCGTCCTTGACCGCGATGATCGACGTGTGGACGCGCGAGCGATCGTCCTCGATCACGTACGCGACCAGCGCGCTGCGATCGGGCACGAGCAGATCGAACGTGCGCTGCAGCGGCTCGATCGCCGGCGCCGGCAACAAGTCGAGCAGCGGCGGTTCGGTCCATAGCCCGGCGCCGGCGTGCTTCTTGAGCGCGCGCAACGCGACCAGCGCCTGCGCCACGCCGTCTTGATCCATCCGCAGCGCGCCTTCGATCTCCGCCGACAGCTGCGCGAGCAAGCCGCGCTCGATCACGATCACCGCGCCGACGCCGAGCTGCTTGCCGTACGCGGCGAGCTGCCCGGGCTCGACGCCGGGCAGCGGCGCGCTCGCCGGATCGATCGATCCGCGTGCATTCGCGCCCGCCACGATCACCTTCACGATCTTCGTGGGACCGCCATCGACGACGACGAGCGCCCACGCCGGCGCCTCGAGCACGCGCGGCGGCACGAGCAGCCGCCAGCCGTTGCGCCAGTGGCGCGCGTCGAGATCGGCGAGCTCGAGCTCGGGCGACAGCATCGCCACGACCGTACCAAACTTGCTCCCTTCCGGCGAAAGGCGCGAGCATCGCCGCCATGACGAAGACGATGATGATCGCGGCGATCCTCCTCACCGCGGCGGCGACCGCACATGCCGGCGGTCAAGCCGGTTCGTTCGGGCTCGGCGCCGAGGCCGATCTCAGCGGAGTCGCCGGCATCGCCGGCAGTTACGACGCCGGCAAGTTTCACGCGACCGCGCTGTTCGGCCTCGCGACCGATGCCGGCGGCACCAACGCGAGCGAAGTCGACATCGCGGGCCTGTTCTTCTACCACCTGCACCAGACCGCGCTCGCGGACTTCGGGCTCGGCGGCGGGCTCGACATCGCGAGCGTGCCCCAGATGGCCGCGATGGGCGGGACCAACCGCACGACGAACGTCTACCTCGAGCCCGCGTTCCAGATCCGCCTGTTCGTCGCGTCGAACGTCGCGCTCAGCTTCACGTCGGGCATCAACATCGGGCTCTCGAACGGCACGAACACCGTGGTCATCGGCCAGGGCACTTCGCTGCAAGGCGGTGCGGGCGTGACCTACTACTTCTTCTAAGGTTAGTCGCGCGCGCAGGCAGCGACGGTCTCGGTGCCGGCGGGCGCCGCCTGGTCACGCGTGACCGACAGCTGCAGCTGGGTCGTGGTCTGGCACCGATCGCGTTCGAGTTGCACGCTCCAGCACGGGACGCTGTCGGAGTAGTCGCATTGCGGCATCAAGGTCTCGACCTGGTTCGGCGCGCCGCGGTGCTGCACGTCGCTCACGGTGCAAAGCAGCGGCACCTCTAGCTGGCCGTTCAGGCACGTCGAGTCCTGCGTCGCGACGAAGATCGTCACGGCCAAGTCGCCCGAGGACTCGACGGGGGGCTTGGTCTGGTCGGCGGCACAGCCGGTAACGATCGCGATGGCGATGATCGATCGAAGCATGTGCTCGCGTAGAGCAAGCATGTCGCCACCGTCACGATTCACGAAGTCGCGCGGTTACGCGGGGCGATCGCCAACGCGGTTGGCGATCCGCGGGGTCAGTTGGCCTCGGCCTCGGCTCCCCCGACGGCCGCTGCGAGTGCGATATCCTGCGCCTTCACCTTCGACGCGTCGAACTTCTTCGCGCCCTCGAGCATGCGGTCGATCGTCTTGTCGAAGTCGGCGCGGTCGTCCTTGCCGAGCTTCGCGAACCGCAGCGGGTTCACGCGCGCGACCACGATCGGCTTCAAGTAGCCGCTCGTCCAGCCGGCCTCCTTGAGCTTGCCGACCGCCACGGTCACGGCCTCGTCGAGCTCGAGCAGCTTCTCGGCGTGCGCTTCGCGCAGCTTCAGGCTCTTCGTCATCGGATCGGTCGAGAACGACTCGCACTTGCTGACGACCGAGTTGTACGCGCCGCCCGAGAACCGCGGGTTCTTCTCGTAGCACGCACCGAGCGTGACGAGCGAGGCCTGCTCGAGCTCGAACGCGACATCGGCCTCGCTCCGGTTTCCGTCGCTCGCGATCGCGCGCGCCATGCGGATCACCTCGAGCGCCTTGTCCTTCAAGTTGTGCGCCTTCTCGGTGTTGAGCGCGAGGATGCGGAACGCGATCTCCGGCTCCGGCATCACGATCGCGACGATGCTCTTCGCGCCGAGCTGGTTCATCGCGGCGATCCGGTGCATGCCGTTCGGCGAGATGAAGCCGTCGCCGTGCGGCACCGCGATCACCGGATCGAGAAACCGCCCGACCTTCGGGATCACGGCCGCGAGCCGATCGGCGTGCGCCTTCGACAGCTCGCGCTGGTACGGCGTCGGCGCGATCTTCGCGAGCGGCAGCACGGCGTGCGCGACCCAGTGCCCGCCGAGCGGCTCGCGATAGCTCGCGAGCACGTGGCCGCCAGCCGCCTCGATCAACCCGCGCAGCTTGGTGATCTCCGCAGGCGGCGTGCCGGTGGCGACCTCGTCGGCGGTCAGCCCCACCGAACCGGGCTCGGCTTTCACTCTCTTCTTGCGCGGAGTCGTCGCCTTCTTCGGTGCGGATGCCTTCGCCTTCGCCATGGGCGCCGACTCTATCCCTGATAGGCTCGCGTGCGATGGCCGCGACGTCGTTTCCGAAATCCGAGATCAAGATCCTCTTGCTCGAGAACATCCACCCGGTGGCGAAGCAGGAGCTCTCGGCCGAAGGCTTTCACGTCGAGGTCGCGTCGGGTGCGCTGCCCGAGGCCGAGCTCGCCGAGCGCGTACGCGATGCCCATGTCGTCGGAATCCGGAGCAAGACGCAGATCACCGCGAGAGTTCTCGACGAGGCGCGCCGCCTGCTCGCGGTCGGCGCGTTCTGCATCGGCACGAACCAGATCGATCTCGTGCACGCCAACAAGCGGGGCGTGCCGGTGTTCAACGCGCCGTTCTCGAACACGCGCTCGGTCGCCGAGATGATCCTCGCCGAGGTCGTCATGCTGTCGCGCCACCTCGGCGATCGCGTGCGCGAGGTCCACACCGGAACGTGGAAGAAGGTGGCAGTCGGCAGCCACGAGGTGCGCGGCCACACGCTCGGCATCGTGGGCTACGGCCACATCGGCAGCCAGGTCGGCGTGCTCGCCGAGGCGTTCGGCATGCGCGTCGTGTTCCACGACATCGCGGCCAAGCTGCCGATGGGCAACAACCGCGCGCTGCCGAACCTCGACGACCTGCTCGCACAATCGGACTTCGTCACGCTGCACGTCCCCGAAACGCCACAGACCAAGCACATGATCGGCGCCGAGCAGCTCGCCCGCATGCGGAAGGGCGCGTGCTTGCTCAACGCGAGCCGCGGCACGGTCGTCGTGATCGAAGCGCTCGCCGACGCGCTGCGTAGCGGCCACATCGGCGGTGCCGCGGTCGACGTCTATCCCAGCGAGCCCGAAGGCAACACGACCACGTTCGAGACGCCGCTGCGCGGATTGCCGAACGTGATCTTGACCCCACACATCGGCGGCTCGACCGAGGAGGCGCAGGAGGCGATCGGCCGCGAGGTCTCGGCGACGCTGATCAAGCTGATCAACCAGGGCGCGACGACCGGATCGGTCAATTTTCCACCGATCGAGCTCGCCGTGACCCGCGGCGCCCACCGGATCCTCAACATCCACCGCAACGTCCCGGGTGTGCTGCGCGACATCAACAAGATCGTGTCGGACTTGAACGCCAACATTCGCGCGCAGTTGCTCGCGACCGATCCCGAGATCGGCTACCTCATCATGGACCTCGATCAAGACGTGTCGCAGGACGTGAAGAAGGCGGTCGCCGCGCTGCCGACGAGCATCAAGACCCGAATCCTTTTCTAATCAGAAATCCCTTGGCTTTGCGGGGGAGATCGGGTTCGCTTAGGGCATGACGAGGATCTTCCTGGCCGCCGGCCTGCTCGCCGGTTGCGCATCCCAGCAGACGGCGACGTCGCTGGCCGATCTCCAGAAGCAGTACGGTGATGTATCGCTCGAGGTGGTCGCGACAGGCGATCTCTCGATCGAGATGCACGTGGCCTCGCCGGGCGCGTGCCCGCTGATCGGCAACGACGTGGCCGCGACGTTCGACGGCGCGAACATGCAGGTGCTGCGCGGCGGTCCCGATACCGACGCGAGCGGCTGCTACCCGATCGCGTTCTGGTTCGACGTGCTGCCGTCGGCCATGGTCAACAACTTCGAGGTCGCGACCACGCGCTCGGAGCTCGTCGTCGCCGACGCGAGCGCGACCTGGACGATCGACACCGTGAAGCTGTTCGCGAACGACTTCGTCGTCGACCAGAACGCCGCGACGATCACGTGGGCGGACGTCGCGTCGATCAGCGACGCGCAGGTCCAGCCGCCGGCGGCCGTGCAGATCGCGGGCAACGTCATCCACTTCCCGGCCGGCGACACGATCGCCGCGGTGCAGGCGCACTCGACCCCGGCGACGTCGCGCTGCGACGGCCCGCAGGTGTGCAGCGTCGACCTCGAGGGCGGCCGCCAGCTGATCGCGACGCCCCAGTGAGGCGCCGCGCGCTACAGTAAGGTAGCGCGGCGTGCACATCTCGGTTTTCGACATCTTCAAGATCGGCATCGGGCCGTCGAGCTCGCACACGGTCGGGCCGATGCGCGCAGCGAAGCGGTTTGCCGAGCGGCTCGACGCCGACGGCCAGCTCGCCGACACCGCGAGCGTGAAGATCGAGCTGTTCGGCAGCCTCGGCTTCACCGGCAAGGGTCACGGCAGCGACAAGGCGATCATCCTCGGCCTCGAAGGCGACGAGCCGGCGACGGTCGACGTCGATACCATCGGCAAGCGCGTCGCGGCGGTCGAGGCGAGCCATCGCGTGCACGTGCTCGGCAAGCACGAGGTCGAGCTCGATCCCGCCGCCGCGCTCGTGTTCCATCGCCGCGACAAGCTGCCGCTGCACGCGAACGGCATGCGGTTCACGGCGTACGGCGCCGGCGGCGGCACGCTCGCCGAGCGCATCTACTACTCGGTCGGCGGCGGCTTCGTCGTCGACCACGCCGGCGCGCCGGCAGATGGCTCGACGCCGGCGACAGAGATCTCGGTGCCGTTCTCGTTCGACTCGGCCGACGAGCTGCTGCGGCATGCGAGCGAGCAGGGCCTCGCGATCTCGTCCGTGATGCTCGACAACGAGAAGGCGCACGCGCCGGAGCACGAGGTGCGCCGCCGCATGCTCGAGATCTGGCACGCGATGGAAGCCTGCGTGAAGCGCGGCTGCGAGCGCGAAGGCATCCTGCCGGGCGGGCTCAAGGTCAAGCGGCGCGCGGCGGCGCTGCATCGCAAGCTCAAGAGCGATCCGCGCGGCGTCGCCGATCCGCTCGTCATCATGGACTGGGTCAACCTGTTCGCGCTCGCGGTCAACGAGGAGAACGCGGCGGGCGGCCGCGTCGTGACCGCGCCGACGAACGGCGCGGCCGGCATCATCCCGGCCGTGCTGACGTACTACCGGCGGTTCGTGCCGAACGCCGACGACGAGGGCACGATCCGGTTCTTGCTGACCGCGGCGGCGATCGGCGCGCTCTACAAGAAGAACGCGTCGATCAGCGGCGCCGAGGTCGGTTGCCAGGGCGAGGTCGGCGTGGCGTGCTCGATGGCGGCCGGTGCGCTCGCCGAGGTCATGGGCGGCACGCCGGCGCAGGTCGAGAACGCCGCGGAGATCGGCATGGAGCACAACCTCGGCCTCACGTGCGATCCGATCGGCGGCCTCGTGCAGGTGCCGTGCATCGAGCGCAACGCGATGGGCGCGGTCAAGGCGATCAACGCCGCGCGGCTCGCGCTGCAAGGCGACGGCACGCACAAGGTCTCGCTCGACAAGGTCATCAAGACGATGTGGCGCACCGGCGCCGACATGAGCAGCAAGTACAAAGAGACCGCGCGCGGCGGGCTGGCCGTCAACATCATCGAATGCTGATAGTCTGATCTCGTGCCTCGACCGTGCGTTCCTGCTTCGTCGCGGCGCCTCGGGCTCGGCGCGGCTCTCACGCCGGGCGGACGCACGAACGCACGGTCGGGGCCCCCGTGCTGATCGTCGGGCTCGAGCCGCGGCGGAGCGACCTGGCGCGCGGGATCGTGATCGCACGCAGTGCGCGACCGCTCGATGCCGCGACGCAGAAGGAGCTGTGGGACGCGCTGTCGGGCGCGGGCGTGACCGAGCCGGCCGACGACGACACCGCGGACGAGCCGGCACGGCAGTGGCACGCGGCGCCGTGGCTGCCGCCGGCCGAGCGCGAGCTCGACGACCACCGCGCCGCGGTCGAGGCGGCCGGCGCGAAGTTCGAGCTCGACGCCGTGTGGTTCGTGAAGGTCGAGACCGGCATCGACGGCGTCGCGTGGCTCGAGCTGGCCGCGGCCGAGGCACCGCCGGCGGCTGCCGACGAAGGCGAGACCGAACCGGGCGACGGCGACACGCTCGACGACAGCGCGCAGGAAGTGCTGTACGCGGCGCCCGACGCGCCCGGCACCGCGGAGGCTCCGCCGGGCGACGTCCCCGAAGCCGACGAGGACGATGCGGACGAGCCGGAAGAACCCGACGTCGAGATGCCGGGCGAGAGCCACTGGCGTAACGGCCCGCCGCCGGTCGAGTCGTCCGTGCCGTTTCCGATCGAGCAGTACCCCGAGATCCTCGGCGAGTACGACGGCGAGAGCTTCGGCGTCGCGATCAAGCTTGCCGGCGCCGGGCTCCCCGGCGAAGAGTCGGTGATCAACGCGTTCTTCGCGCTGTGGCTGAGCGTGTACCAGGACGAGCGCGCCGACGAGTTCGAGCCGTTCCAGCGTGCCGATGTCGTGCACGATCGCCGCGATCGCGCGGCGCTGATGTGGGTCGAGCAGTTCGCGGTGCCGGCGACCGCATCGGATCAGGTGCACTTCCTGCTGTGGGTCATCGCCCGGCTGCACGAGATCGTGCCGGTCGCGTGGGCGCGGTTCGCGGCCGTCGACGACTCGATCAAGTCTCGCGCGACCGGTCCCGAGCCGTTCGTCCTGGCCGGCAACCCGTTCGCGGAGCGCTTTCATCGCGCCGGGCCCGATGCCGCGCTCGCGTGGGCGGTCGGCCAGACCGCGTGGAGCCGCCGCGAGCTCGCGGCGATGCTGGTCGAGCTCGCCCTCGAGCACGATCCGGACGAGCCGTCGACCGCGGCGATCGCAGAGCAGTTGCTCCGCCGCGCGCTGTCGTTCGACCCGGCGTCGGATGCCACCGGCTACCTCGCGATCGTGCTCGTGCGCCAGCGCCGCTACGACGAGGCGATCGCGCTCGCGCGCACGGCGCGCAGCTACGACGTTCGCCTGCTCGTCATCGGCGAGATCGCGGAGCACGCACCTGGCGAGCTGGAGCCGTCTCTCGGCCTCATCGACGCCGCGGCCGTTCGCGAGGCCGGTCCCGACGACCTGGCGGAGCTCGCCGCGACGGTCGCGCGTCACGCGCCGGCGCAGCTCGGCGCGCTGCTCGCGCGCTTGCCCGACGATGCCGCGCTCGTCCCGCCGCTCTACAACGCGAGCTTCTCGGTCGATCGCCCGCAGGGGCTCGCGCTGCTGCGCCGCGTGCTGTCGCTGCCCGAGCCGGCGCGCGATTCGGGCGAGGCGCGCACCGCGCTCGTCATGGCGTGGAACAACGCCTGCATCCACGCTCACGCGCTCGGCGACTACAAGCTCGCCGTCGAGCTCGCCGACGGCGGCCAGCGCTACGCGCCGGAGAATCCGTACATCTATCACTCGGCGGCATGCGCGTACGCGGCGATCGGCGAGATCGATCGCGCGCTCGATCAAGTCTCGCGCGCGATCGAGCACGACTACGAGCACAGCGAGAAGATGGAGACCGATCCCGATCTGGCTCCGCTCCAGCACGACGCGCGGTTCGCGGCGCTGTTCAACGAGTGGCGCACGAAGCGCGCGGACCTCAACTGATGCGCGCGCTCGTCGTCGCGCTCGAGTTGACGCCGTTCATCGTGTTCTCGCCAGCCTAGCTCGGTCGCAGCACCGCGCCCGAGGTGTCGACCGCGATCGCGCGCGTCGCCTCGTCGTAGTGTGCCCAGCACACCGGCGCGTAGTGCTCGTCGGCGCCGAGCTGGATCTGCGGGCCGACCACGGTCGGCGCGCCGTTGACGAAGCGCAGGTTGCAGATCGCCTTCTTCGCGCAGTACTGGCAGGTGACCTTCACTTCCTCGATGCGGTCGGCGAGCTCCATCAGCCGCTGCGCGCCGGGGAATAGCTTCGTGCGGAAGTCGGTGCGCAGGCCGTAGCAGATGACCGGCACGCCGGGGTCGACCGTGATGCGGCGCAGATCGTCGATCAGGCTCGGCGCCAGGAACTGCGCCTCGTCGACCAGCACGCAGTCGAGACCCGCGAAGTCGCGCGGGTCGAGCGTGGCGTCCTCGTCGACGAGCAAGTCGGCCTCGGCTTCCAGCCCGCACCGCGACGAGATCCTCGAGGCGCCGAACCGGGTGTCGAGCCGCGGCTTGACCAGCAGCACGCGCTTGCCTTGTTTGCGATAGTTGTGCGCCACCGCCAGCAGGTTCATCGACTTCGCCGAGTCCATCGTGCCGTACCGGAAGTAAAGTTTCGCCACGGCTTGAACCTTGCACTCGAGGTCTGACACTGACGTGAAACCGATGCGCGCCCTCGTCCTGACCGCCACACTCGCCGCGACACCAGCGCTCGCCGACCCCTACCGCGTCGTCGAGGACGGAGTGATGGGCCTCGATCCGGCGCCGGACCACGCCTTGCTCGGCACGGTCGATACCTCGAAGTGCCCCGAGCCGACCGGCGCCGCGCTGTTCTGGCTCGAGATCGGCAAGGCCGGGCACGTCGCCGTTGCCCACGTGCACGGTGCGGGCAAGGCCGATGCGTGCCTCGAGCGTGCGCTGACTGCGGCGCGCGTGACCGACAAGCTGCCGAACGCGATCGTGGTGGTCGGCCGCGTCGAGGCCGACGGCCAGGCGTCGCCCCGCATCAACCGCGTGCCGATCATGGTCGACGCGCACGGCGCGCCGTGGCAGCTGACGGTCGAACGCGTCGGCTACACCGACAACCGCGCGCTCGACATCGGGGCCGCGCTCGACGGCGCGAGCGCGGCGATCGCCGCATGCGCGAGCAAGCGCGGCCGCGCGGCCAAGCCCGTGCGCGGCATCGCGTGGACCGACGGCCACGCGATCGTCCACACCGGCGCGCCCGACTACGACGCGTGCGTCGCGCGCGCGCTGTCCGCGATCCCGCTGCCGACCGCCGATTCGTCGATGTGGCTGGAGCTCGCGATCGCGCCGCCCGGCGAGGCACTCGCGCCCCGCGAGGAGGCGAGCTCGCACGCCACCGACCTGCGCGACGCGCTGACGACCGCCGTGCGCTCGCGCAAGCTGCACCTGCTCGGCTGCCTCGACGGCCATCCCAAGACCGCGCTGGTCAAGCTCGGCATCACGCTCGCCCACGGCCACGCGAACGTGCGCACCGTCGCGACCGGCGACCGCGACGCCGACGCGTGCGTGCGCGAGAAGTTCCACGACATCTCGATCCCGAACGCGGGAGATTCCGACCACCTCGACCTCGACGTCTCGCTCGATCCGGAATGACGGCTGCATCGCCGCCGATCATGCCGACTCTGTTCCTGCTCGCGATCGTCGCGCTCGTCGTCGCCGGGCTGGCCGGCTTCATCTGGCTTCTGCGGCGTACCGGGAACTTGTAGCTACCAGCCGCCGAGCCAGCGCGCCGCGGCCAGCGCGGCGATGCCGACGGCCCCCGCCATCGGGATCGTCAGGATCCACGCCCATACGATGCGCGCCGCGACGCCCCAGCGAATCCCGCGCAGCTTCGTCACCGAGCCGACGCCGACGATCGCGCCCGTGATCGTGTGCGTCGTCGAGACCGGGACCTTGAAGTGCGTGGCGCCGAACAGGGTGATCGCGCCCGCGATCTCGGCGCAGAACCCGCCGACCGGCCTCAGCGGCGTGATGCCCATGCCCATCGTCTTGACGATGCGCCAGCCGCCGATCGCGGTGCCGACGGCCATGCAACCGTACGATGCGAATATGACCCAGGCCGGGATGTCGCCGGCATCGAGCTCGAGCTTCGTCAGCTTGCCGGACGCGAACAGCACGAGCGCGATCACGCCGATCGTCTTCTGAGCGTCGTTACCGCCGTGTCCGATCGAGTACGCGGCCGCCGACAGCAGCTGGCCGCGCCGGAACACGCGATCGACCGTGCGCGGCCGCGCGCGCGAGAACACCCACGACACCGCGATCATCAGCACCATACCGGCGACCAGCCCGATGATCGGCGCGAGCACGATGAACTCGAGCGTGGGCACGAGCTTGTCCATGTTGAGCGCGTCGAGGCCGTGGTACGCGAGCCCGGCCCCGGACAGCCCGCCGATCAGCGCGTGCGAGCTCGACGACGGCAGCCCGAGCCACCACGTGAGCAGGTTCCACAGGATGGCGCCGGCGAGCCCGCAGATGACGACGTACACGAACGCCGTGTCGTGGGGGTCGACGAAGATGATGTTCGCGATCGTCTTCGCGACCGAGAGCTTGAAGATCCACAGCGCGGCGAAGTTGAACGTGGCGGCCCACAGCACCGCCCAGCGCGGCGACAGCACGCGGGTCGAGACGATCGTCGCGATCGAGTTCGCGGCGTCGTGAAAGCCGTTGATCACGTCGAAGATCAGCGCGACGCCGATCGTGACGATGACGATCGCTTCGAGCTCCATCTACGCGTGCTCGAGGATGACGCCCTCGATGATGTTCGCGACGTCCTCGCAGCGATCGGTCGCGTTCTCGAGGTTCTCGTAGATCTCCTTCCACTTGATCACGAGGATCGGATCCTTCTCCTCCTTGAACAGGCGCGCGACCGAGCGGCGCAGGATCGCGTCGGCTTCGTTCTCGAGCCGGTTGATGTCGATGCACAGCTTGAGCGTCGCCTGCGGATCGTGGAGCGTGCGCAGCCCGCGGATCGCGGCCTCGACCTGGAGCGCCGACCGGTGCAACACGTCGGCGAGATCGCGCGCGTCGTTCGTCATCGTCGTGAGCTCGTACAGCTCGACTCGCTCGGCCGCGGCCTCGACGTAATCCATGACGTCGTCCATGCGCGTGATCAGGCGGTGGATCGAGTCGCGGTCGATCGGTGTGATGAACGTCTTGTGCAGCGCCTCGACGCAGCGGTGCGTGATCGTGTCGGTCTCGTGCTCGATGTCCGAGATCCGCCGGCACTTGGTCGGGATGTTCGCGCCGGTGGTGACCATCGACAGGAACTCCTTCGTGCCTTCGATCGTCAGCCCGGCGTGCTGCTCGAAGAAGTCGAAGAAGCTGGTCTCGCGGGGCAAGAACCGGCCGAACATGCGCTCGCTGTAACACGAGCGCGACGATTTCGTCACCAGCGGAGGCCGGATTGCAGACGGCCTCCGCCGATCGATCGCCTCGCGAAGCGCGCGGCTATCCGGACAGGACGGCTCGCCAAGGCTCGCCTCGGTTCACGCGGAGGCGAACGTGAGGCCGGCGGCGCGCAGGCGATCGAACAGGTGCCGGCCCATCGCCACCGACGGCGTCTGCACGCCGCCCTGCGAGGTCAGCGGATCGAGCGCGAGGCACAGCGCCGATTCTGCGAGCATCTTCGACGTCGACGCGTAACCGGGGTCACCGTGCGGATCGCTCACGATGTAGACCAGCACGTCGGCGCCGGCCTCGGCGACGAACCGGACCGTCCAGTGGCCGCGCGCCCGGCGCTCGGGCGACGGACCCTCGCCGGGCTTCGGCGCTCGCGTCTTCAGCCATTCGCGCAGCCGCGGCCGCTTCATCGCGGCGGCAAGCCCGGCCAGCGCGCCGGTTCCGACCACGGCCATCGCGAGGCCGCGTGCCGAGCCGGGCGTGCTCATGATCTCGCGGTAGACGAAGTCCTTGCCCCATGGAAACCCCGCGAGCGCGTGCGCGCGCCGCACGACCGGCCCGTTCGTGTCGGCCATGAAGAACGGCATCGTGAACATCCGGAGATGCCGCTCCCAGCCGATCGACGGCCGCTCGGCGCGTGCATGCGGCGCATCCGGATCGGGATCGAGCGCGTGCGGGTTGCGCAGGATGCGGCGCACCGCCGGATCGCTCATCGCATCGGCGAGCACGAACGCGCTCGCGGCGGTGCCGCCCGACATCGTTCCCGACAGCTCGCCGAACAGCGCGGTCACCGTCGCGGCCGGCCGGCCGAAGCGCGCCGCGAACTCCTGCTGCGTGGCCCAGGTGCCGAGATCGCTCGGGATCGAGTCGAAGCCGCACGTGTGGACGATGCGCGCGCCGGTCGCGACCGCGCGCGCGTGATGCGCGTCGATCATCGCGCGCATCCAGCTGACCTCGCCGGTGAGATCGCAGTAGTGCGTCCCCGCCGCGGCGCACGCGGCGACGAGCTCGCTGCCGTACTTCGTGTACGGGCCGACGGTCGTGCACACGACGCGAGCGCGGCGCGCGATGTCGGCGCACGCGGCCCGATCGAGCGCGTCGGCGACGAGGATCGGCGCGGCGAGGCCGAGTGCGGCGAGCTTGTCGCGGCTCCTGCCCGCGATCGCCCAGCGCGGCGGCGCGTGCGCGGCCAGATACTCGGCGGTGAGCCGGCCGGTGAACCCGGTCGCTCCGAACACGACGATGTCGAACTCGCGGTCGGTCATAGCATCGGCAAGCCTCGCCACGCGCCGAGCGGAAACGCGGCCTCGAGCTCGGCGAGCGCGGCGGCATCGAGCTCGACCTGGCGCGCGAGCTCGTCGATGTGCGCGACGCTGGACGACTTCGGGATCGCGAACACGGACTCGCGGCGGGTCAAGAACGCGAGCGCGACCTGCCGCGCCGTCGCGCCGCGTCGCTTCGCGAGCGCCTCGAGCGGCCGCGAGCGCGGGAAGCCGCCGCCGTGTGTCACCGATCCGCCGAGCGGGCTGTACGCGACGACCGCGACGCCGTGCGCCTCGCACCACGGGATGACGCGGTGCTCGATCTCGCGCTGGCCGAGGTGATAGAGCACCTGATTGCACGCCGGCTTGCCCTCGCGCCACGCGTCCTCGAGGTCGGCGTCGTCGAAGTTCGACACACCCCACGCGCGGATCTTGCCCTGCTGCACGAGCTTCTCGAACGCGCGGAACGTCTCGGCGAGCGGCGTGTCCTCGCGCCAGTGCAGGAGGTAGAGGTCGAGGTGATCGGTGCCGAGCCGGGCGAGCGATTGCTCGCAGGCGCGCAGCGTGCCGTCGTAGCTCGCGTTGCGCGGCAGGACCTTCGAGACCAGGAACACGCCGTCGCGGCGGCCCGCGATCGCCTGGCCCACGATCGTCTCGACCCGGCCGCTGCCGTACATCTCGGCGGTATCGAGGTGAGTCATGCCGAGCTCGAGCGCGCGCTGGATCGCCGCGACCGCCGCCTTGCGATCGTCGCGCTCCATGTTCCACGTGCCGAGGCCGATCACCGGCACGCGAACGCCGAGCGGGCCGAACGCCCTCGTGTGCATGAAGCGGATGCTATCCTGTCGCGTGGCTTCGCGGATCGAGACGCTGCTCGCCCGGCTCCAGCGCAACGAGGTGCGCCCTCCGGATGACGGCCAGCGGCGCGCGGCGGTCGCGGCGGTCGTGCACGACGATCGCGTGCTGCTGATGAAGCGCAGCGCGCGTGACGGCGACCCGTGGTCGGGCCACATCTCGCTGCCGGGCGGTGGCTACCAGACGGCCGACGGCGACCTGCATGCGACCGCGATCCGCGAGGCTCGCGAGGAGCTCGCGATCGATCTCGCGGCGACGCGCTGGGTCGGCACGCTGCCGGCGCTCGCGCCGCTGATGTCGGGCCCCAGAGGCATCGAGGTCACGCCGTTCGTGTTCGCGGCCGAGGCTCCTCCCGACCCGCACACGAGCGCCGAGGCCGAGTCGTCGTTCTGGCTGCCGCTCGCGCTCGCCGAATCGGGCGCGCTCGACGGCTCGTACCGCTATCCGCACCTCGATCGCGTGTTGCCGTGCTGGAACTACGAGCACCACGTGATATGGGGCCTCACGTTTCGCATCCTCAACGAGCTGCTGATCGCGGCGCGCTGACCCGCCGGCCGAACAGCGAGCGCGTCGCGAAGTCGACGAGGCTGCCGCCGGCGAACGCGCGCAGGCTGTCGCGCAGCGCCGCGAGCCGCGACGCGCCGGGCGGCGCGCACAGGTATACCGGCTCCCACGCGTGCGGCCGCAGCTTGGCCTTGAACGCGCGCAGGCCTTCGAAGTCGTAGAACGGTCCGCCCGCCCAGCGCGCGAACTTGAGCCAGCGCGCGACGCCGCCGGCCAGCGGCGCGAGCCCGAGCGTGACCTCGCGAGCTGTCGCGCGCATCACCGCATCGACGAGCAGCTCGGGCGTGCCGTTCGGCGCGCTCGGCGAGCGCACGAGATCCTCGACAAAGACGCGCGCACGTGCGTACACCGGCACGGCCGACGCGAGGCCGATCAGCGCCCCGTCGCGCTCGGCGATGTACAGCAGGCGCTCGTCGCCGAATGCCAGCGGCTCGAGCTGGACGAGGAACCGCATCGGCGGCATGCGATGCGTCGCCTGCCAGCGCCGGCCGAGCTCGCCGAGCGCGTCGCCGAGCGGCGTGCCGGCTGCGAGCTCGTGTGGCTCGACCCGGCGCACGGTGACGCCCTTGCCGCGCGCGCGGCGCAGCTGGTAGCGCAGCGACGACGTCGCGCGCACGCGCTCGTCCCATCCGGCCGTGTGCCACACCGGCTGCTCGCCGACGAGCAGCGCGGGCAACCCGGCATCGGCGAGCGGCTGCTCGGCGGCGAAGAAGCACGCGCGGCGGTTCTGCGCGAGCGCGGCCTCGCCGAAGCGCGCCGCGCACTCCGCGACGCGGCCGGCCGGCGCGACCGGCGACCCGGCCGCCACCCACGCGCCGCCCGTATCGACGAACGCGACCACCGCGTCATCACCGTCGAAGAAATAGCGGTAGCCGCTCTCGAGACCCTGAAACGAGACCGTGTCGTGCCCGTAACGGCGCACGAGCTCGAACGCGCGGGCACGTTCCGCGGTCACGTGCCCTTCGCGTACGCGGCCACCAGGTCGCTGCGGGTCAGGATGCCGATCGCGCGGCCGGGCTCGAGCTCGTCGACGACGATCAGCCGGCCGACGTTCTCGTTCGCCATGCGCTCGACCGCGGCGCGCGCGCTTTCGGCCGGCTTCGCGGTCACCGGCGGGCGCGTGACGAGCGTCGCTACCGTGCGCTCGGGATCGGCCGCGAGCAGATCGCGCGCGGTGACGACGCCGACGAGCCGGCCGGCGCGCACGACCGGATACGCCTGGTGACGCGCGAGCGAGCCGATCGCGTCGGCGATGCGGGCGTCGGCGGCGAGCACGCGGAGCTCGGTCGTCGCGAGCGCGCGCACCGTGACCTGCGCGAGCGGATCGACGTCGTACTCGCCGGCGACCTTGACGCCGCGGCGCGCGAGCTTCTCGGTCATGATCGTCGTGCGCATCATCAGGCACGACGCGAAGTACGCGACCGACACGCCGGCGACGATCGGCACGACCGCGTGGATCTGCTGCGTCGACTCGAGCGCGAACGCGATCGACGCGAGCAGCGCGCGCGAGGCGCCGGCGAACATCGCGGTCATGCCGACGAGCGCGCCGACGCGCGGATCGATCCCGGCGTCGGGGAACCATTGCGCGGCGGCGTGCGCGAGCAGCCAGCCGGTGCCGGCGCCGAACGTGAGCAGCGGCGCCAGCGTGCCGCCCGACGTGCCGCTGCCGAGCGCGATCGACCACGAAGCGAGCTTCGCGGCGCACAGCGCGGCGAGCGCCGCGACCGTGAAGTGTCCCGACAGCGCGCCCTCGATGTTGTCGTAACCGACGCCGAGCGTGCGCGGCTGCCAGACGCCGATCACCCCGACCGCGACCGCGCCGATCGCCGGCCACCACATCCAGTGGATCGGCAGCTTCTCGAAGCCGTCCTCGATCCAGTACACGAAGCGCGTCACGTAGGTCGACGTCAGGCCGACGAGCGCGCCCGCGATCGTCGCGACGATGCCGGTCGCCGCGCTCGGCTGCGCGATCTCGGGCATGACGAACACCGGTCCCACGCCGTGGAAGACCACGCGCAGGCCGCCGGCCGCGGCCGCGGCGAGCGCGACCGGCACGACCGAGCGCGCGCGGTACTCGAACAACAGCAGCTCGATCGCGATCAAGACCGCCGCGATCGGCGTGCCGAAGATCGCCGACATGCCGGCCGCGGCGCCGGCCGCGAGCAGGGTCTTGCGCTCGCCCGCGGTCACGCGCACGAGCTGGCCGAGCACCGAGCCGAGCGCGCCACCGGTCGCGATGATCGGGCCTTCCGCACCGAACGGACCGCCGGTGCCGATCGCGACTGCCGCCGACGCCGGCTTCAAGAACGTGACGCGCAGCGGGATCTTGCTCTCGTTCGTGAGGATCTGCTCCATCGCCTCGGGGATGCCGTGGCCGCGGATCGCGCGCGAGCCGAAGCGCGCCATGATGCCGACGATGATGCCGCCGACGACGGGGACCGCGACGACGAGCCAGCCGAGGTGGTTGCCGGCCGGGCCGACCGAGTCAGTCGACACGCGCTGGTAGAACGCGAGGTTCGTGACCAGCGCGATCGTGCGGACCAGCAGCTCCGCGGCGCCGAACGCGACCACGCCGAGCGCGAGCGCATAGGCGGTGACGATCGCGTCGCGGCGATCCATCGTCGCCGGTACCGGGTCGACGTGCTCGCGGCCCATCGTCGCCGACAGCGATGGCGCCACGAGCAGGCCGACCCGCACGACCGCATCGCGCGCGACGCCGACGAGCTCGCGGGCGCGCACGACCACGCGATTCGAGCGATCATCGGCGTCCACGGGTACGTCTCCGGTTCGGCTCGTCTTCGAACAGCATGCGCGGCGGCACGTCGCTCGCGCCGATCGCCGACACCAGGCCCTCGAGCGAGAGCACGAGCTGCGCGCGGCGCGCCGGCGGCATCGCGCGCACGACCTCGGCGATCCTCGTCTGCGGCACGTGCGGCGCGCTGCGCGCGAGTCGCTCGCCGGCCGGAGTCAGACGCAGCTCGGCGCGCCGGCGATCGCCCTTCGCCGCGGTGCGCGCGACCAGCTTGCGCGCGACCAGCTTCGCGACCACCGTCGACACCGAGCTCTGGTCGGTCAGCGTGCGTTCGGCCAGCTCCGCGAGCGAGCCCGCGGGCTCGTGACCGAGCGTGTGCAGCACGAACAGCTGCGCCGCCGACAGCCCGACCGCGGACTCGGATTCGCGATCCGCGAGCCGCAAGAACCGCACGACCCGGCGCAGCGCGTTCATCACGGCGGCGGCGCCCGGATCGCGAAGACCGCGAGGGCCGCGCGATGCATGGGATCCCATGTAATTCGGAACCCTACCGTTGCCGTGCCGCCCGTGCAAGCGTCGTCACAGTGATGGGGCGGGAAATCCGCGAGCCGGCTTCGCGAACAGATAACCCTGCAGCAATCCGACGCCGGCCGCGATGCACGCGTCGCGCTCCGCGGCGGTCTCGACGCCCTCGGCGACGACATGGCTGCCGAGCTCGCGGCACATCGTCGAGATCGCGCCGACCACGCGACGTTTCGTCGCATGGCGATCGAGATCGCGGATCAGCGACATGTCGAGCTTGACGACCTCGGGCTCGAGCGAGGCGAGCGCGCCGAGCGCCGCGTAACCCGCGCCGAGATCGTCGACCGCGATCCGGTAGCCGAGCTTGCGCAGCATCGCGACGCTCTTCGGCCCGGCCGCCGGATCCAGACCCGTGCGCTCGGTGATCTCGAGCACGACGCGCGGCGCGAGCCGCGATAGCGCGCCTTCGGGCGCGAACAGCTGCTCGTCGGCGAGCTCGAGGCCGTGTACGTTGACGAACAGGAGCGCGTGGTCGGGCATCGCGCGCGCGGCCTCGGCGACCGCTCCGCGCACGCGCCGGCCGAGCAGGTGGATCTTGCCCAGTCGCTCGGCGGTCGCGATGAACAGGTCGGTGCGGCGCAGCGAGTCCTCGTCGGTGCGCAGCAGCGCCTCGTACGCGAATACCTCGCGCTTCGCGATGTCGACGATCGGCTGGAACGCCATCCACGATCGATCGATCGCGCGCGCGAACCGCTCCTCGATCTCGGTCGGATCGTGCTGCTCGCCGCCGTACAGCGCGCGCGCGTAGGAGTCGGCGCGGCGGCGCATGCGCTGGACGCCGTGGCGTCGTGCGGCTCGCGCGATCGCCGACGCGAGCGCCTCGGGCTGAAACGGCTTTGTGATGTACGAGACCGCGCCGGTGTCGATCGCCTTGACCGCGCCGTCGAGCGTCGGGTCGCCGGTCATCAGCAGCACCGGCAGATCGTCGTCGTGGCGGCGCACCGCGGCGACCAGCTCGAAGCCATCCATCTCGGGCATGTGGATGTCCGACAGCACGCAATCGAACGGCTGTGCCGCGCTCTCGATCGCGGCGATCGCCTCGCGCGGATTGCCCGAGGTGACGACCTCCCAGCCCTCGGCGCCGAGCACGCGCATGCACACTCGCAACAGCGTGGCGTCGTCGTCCACGACGAGCACGCGCCCGAGCTTCACCGACGCGGCGGCCACGAGGTGCAATTCTACACGAACTCACGCGCGTCCGGGCAGCCGCACCACGAAGCTCGGACCGTCGGGCCGTGCTTCGTAGTCGATCCGCCCACCATGCGCTTCGGCGACGAGTCTGCAGAAGTAGAGACCCATGCCACGCTTGCCCCCTTTGCCCTGCACGTACTTCCCGAACAGCATCGGCCGGATGTTCTCCGGCACCTGAGGGCCGGTATTCGCGACCACGATCTCGAGGCTGTCGTCCTCGCCGTCGAGCCAGCGTCGCGCTCCGAGCGTGATCGTCCCGCCCGCGTTGCAGTAGCGCGCCGCGTTGCCGAACAGGTTGTGCAGCACGCGCTCGATCAAGCCGACGTCGTAGCGGCCGGCGAGCTCGTCGGCGCAATCGAGCTCGAGCTTCATGCCGCGCGTGACCGACGGCGCGTTGACGTCGATCACCGATTGCAGCACGGGTTTGACGCGCGTGCGCTGCACCATCGGCTTGACTGCCGCGTCCTCGAACCGCGCGATGTCGACGAAGTTCGCGACCAGACCCGACATGCGGCGCACCGAGCGCAGCGTCGCGGCGAGCGCCTCGTTGGTGTCGGGGTCGCCCTGCACGGTGTCCATCAGGTACGACAGGTTCGACAGCGACACCGCGAGGCCGTTGTTGAGATCGTGCGCGAGCAGCGCGGTGGCCTCGGTGCCGTACACGAGCCGGCGCTCGGCCGCTTCCTTCTCGAGCCGCACGTTGACGAACGCGCGTTGGGTGCGCACCGCTGCGCTGATCCGCCGCCGCAGCTCGGCGAGCGCGATCGGCTTGAGCACGTAGTCGTCGGTGCCGGCGTCGAACGCCTCGGTGCGGCTCAGCTCGTCGTCGCGGCCGGTCAACACGATCACGTGCACGACCGGGCCGCCTTGTTGCTTCAAGTGGCGGATCACCTCGTAGCCGCCGGTGGTCGGCATGCCGAGGTCGACGATCGCGACGTCGGGTGGCGTGACCTGCGACTGCGCGATCGCTTCGCTCGCGTCGTTGGCAGTCACGACTTGGAAGCCCGCCTGCGCGAGGCCCGAGGCCACGGCACGGCAGATCGAGATCTCGTCGTCCACGACGAGCAACCGCACGGCCCCGGGCAGCATCGTCGCTTCAGACACCACGCCCAGCGCATCGCTCGCCATGCGTGTGTTAGTATAGCCCGACGCATGGATCCGCGTCGGCTCGCCGACATCACGCTGGCCGCCGCGGTGCGTGCGTCGTGCGAGGCCGTTTACCTCGAACCTTCGGGGACTTCCGACGAGAACTACGTGCTCGTGTTCGAGCGCGGCCGCGAAACGTTGACGACCCTCACGGTCGACGGCGTGATCGGCGCCGCGACGATCGCGCGGCTCGCGTACGTCGCCGGGCTCGATCTCGCGGCGGCGCACGCGACGAGCGCGATCGTGCCCGTGCGTTCGGGCGACCGCGACGCCGACGTCGTGATCACGGTGCGCCCCGGCGACGGCCTGCGCGCCGATCTGGTCGTGATGACCAAGGGCCGCGCCGGCCAGCGGCCGACGCCGGCCGCTTCGGGGTCGGTCGGGCTCGTCGGCGACCTGATCGGCAACTACCGCATCATCGAGCCGCTCGGCGAGGGCGGCATGGGCACGGTGTTTCGCGTCGAGCACGTCGTGCTCGGCCGCACCTACGCGCTCAAGGTCCTGCGCTCGAAGGTGTTCGAGAAGGATTCGAGCGCGTCGCAGCGGTTCGTGCGCGAGGCGCGTGCCGCGGCGCGCGTGCGGCACGCCAACATCTGCGACGTGTTCGACTTCGGCCACCTCGCGGACGGCCGCCCGTACTTCGTGATGGAGCTGCTCGAGGGCGAGAGCCTGACCGAGCGCGTCGCACGCGGCGCACTCGATCCGGCCGAGGTGGTCTCGATCGGCCGCCAGATCGCGACCGCGCTCGCGGCCGTGCACGATCACGGCGTGATCCACGGCGACGTCACGCCGTCGAACGCGCTGGTCGTGACCGGCGAGCCTCCCGTCGTCAAGCTCGTCGACTTCGGGCTCGCGGCGATCGCCGGCGAAGGGTTCACCGAGGAAGAATCCGACTTCGTGCTCGGCACGCCGGCGTACATCTCGCCCGAGCAGCTGCGCGGGCTGCCCGCGACCGATCGCAGCGATCAATACGGCCTCGGCGCGGTGCTGTTCGAGCTGCTCGCCGGCCGGCCGCCGTACGTCCACGAGAACTTGCGCGAGCTGTGCCTGATGCACGTGCAGGCGCCGATCCCGCAGGTCACGAGCCCGCACGGCCCGCTGCCGCCGAAGCTCGCCGACGTGATCACGACCTGCCTCCAGAAGTCGCCGCAGGCGCGGTTTCCCGGCATGCGCGCGATGATCGCCGCGCTCGACGAGGTCGAGCGAGTCACCGACCGCAGAGGGTGGCGGAAATGGCTGAGCAGTTGAGCAAGCACCTGATCCTGTGCGTCGACGACGACGAGGCGATGCTCGCCGCGGTGGGCCGCTGCCTGCGCCGCGAGGCCGCGTTCGAGGTTCGCACGACGACCAACCCGCACGACGCGCTCGCGTGGATCGGCAACGAGCCGTTCGCGGTCCTCGTCTCCGATTACGACATGCCCGAGATGACCGGCGCGCAGCTCGCCGGCCAGGCCAAGCTGCTCCGGCCCGAGACCGTGCGCATCTTGCTGACCGGCAAGCGCACGCTCGAGACCGCGGTCGACGGCATCAACCAGGGCGAGATCTTCCGCTTCATCGGCAAGCCGTTCGAGGACCGCATGCTGCGCCAGTGTGTCGCCGAGGCCGTGCAGCGCCACGAGGAGCTGGTCGCGCTGTCGGGCGATCGCCAGCGCCGCGAGCGCCGCGAGGCCCTGCGCGCTGCGCTCGAAGCCGAGTATCCGGGCATCTCCGAGGCGCGCCGGCCGGGCACGACGCTCGAGGTCACGGCGGATCCGTGGAGCGAAGCGGCCGAGCTCGGGCTCGCCGGCCTCGATCGCGAGCTGGAGCCGCGATGAGCCACGTCGACGAGTCGGGCGCGCCGTGTGTGCGCCATCCCGAGGTCGCGCCGGCCCGCCTCTACGAGCTCGCGATGCTCGGCTCGCGGATGCGCAGCTTCAACCACGAGATCGCGTCGAAGCTGCAGAGCCTCGTGATGGCGATCGACGAGGCCAACGAGCTCGTCGGCAAGGACTCGCCGCTCCACGCGGCGATCGGCACCGCGACCGCGGCGCTGCGCGAGCTCCGCGAGCTGCTCGACGGCAACCGCGCGCTCGCGAAGCCGACGTTGCGCGCGGTCATCTCGGTGCACGAGCTGCTCGAGCGCGCCGGGGATCGCAGCGGCGTGGCGTTGCGCGGCCAGCTCGACACGTGCGAGGTGCGCGTCGCGGTGTCGGCGATGACGCACGCGTTCGCGCAGCTGCTCGATCTCGCCGCCGGCCCCGGTCTGCGCCGGGTCGTCGACGTCTCGATCGCGCACGGCGACACGGCCGTGATCTCGATCGTCGGAACCGAGGAGCCGCCGAAGGGTGTCGCGATCGGCGAGATGATCGCCCTCGCCGCGCACGCGATCGATCGCGAGGACGGCTCGCTCGCGTGCGGCGCGAACGGCTTCACCGTGCGGCTGCCGGTCGCGGCCGACTCTGCGGTGCGATAGCCGCGCGGTCCGCGGCCGACAGCTCGTACGCGTCGGCGACCGCATCGTCGAGCGCGGCGTCGCGCGCCGGATCGAGCTCGGCGAGCTGTGCGGTCACGAGCGCCGCCACGTGCGCGCGCAGATCCGGTGGCGGCGTCGCGACCGGCAGCTGGCGCAGGTACGCGAGCTTCGGCCGCACCGCGCCGTTGAGCGCCGGCGGAAACCGCCGCTGCGCGTACCAGCGATACAGCGACGAGTTGAGCAGCGCGAGCAGGAACGGATCCTGCGACGGCAGGATCCACACCGTCGTGTCGGGCACGAGCTGGCCCGACGGGTCGAGGCAGCACGCCGGCTGGGTCTGGATGTCCTGGTAGAACAGCCGCGGTGCGCGCGCCCTGGCGAGCGGCACGACCGGATCCTGCAGCTCGTACCAGCGATAGGAGCCCGGCTTGCGGCCGGCCCACGCGCCGCGATGCGAGCGCGGCCGCGGCTCGAGCGCGGCGCGAAACCGCGCGAGGTGCGCGCGCACGCGCGGCAGCTGCGCGAGCGACGTGCCGTGATCGACGAGCAGCACGAAGCGATCGACCGCGGTCGGACGCCAGCGCCGCACGTCGCGGCCCTTGACGAGCGGGCGGATCAGCGCGGCGGCGGCGGGCTCGGCATCGAGCAGGCGCGCGCGGGTCTCGCCATCGATCACGAACGCGCGGTTGCAGCCGGTGATGATGCCGCGCGACGGCAGCGCGGCGAGCGTGTCGCCGAGCGCGGGCCAGCGCCGCGCGAGCCGATCGATCAGCGCGCCATCGCGTGGGTGATCGATGTGCCACGGCTCGGCGACCCAGCGCGCACGCGCGTGCGGTACGCCTGCGACTGCGAGCGCGCGTGCGACCGGCGTCGCGTCGGCCACCCGCGACGCGCGGATGGCGTCCGTGCGCGCGCCGATCGTGCCCCACGCGATGCACGGAAACGCGTCGGCGTCGCCGAACAGCGGCAGCGCGCGCGCGAAATCGACGAGTCCCTCGACGCTGCGCTGCTTCGCCAGGAACGCGCGCAGCGGCCGGCCGTACGCCGCGGTCAGCCACTTGTCGGGGACGATCACGCAGTAGCGGCCGCCACGTCGCAGCACGCGATGCGCGAGCTCGATGAAGTAGACGTAGAGATCGGCGACGCCGTCGTAGGTCGCGTAGCCGCGCAGCGCGGCCTTGCCCGCGCCGAGCCGCTCTTGCCGCACGTACGGCGGATTCGCGACGACCGCGTCGAGCTCGCGCGGCCAGTCGAGCGCGAGCGCATCGCCGACGCGCAGCCGTTCGCCGAGCGAGGGCACCGGCGCGCCGACGAAGCGCTCGACCGCG
This sequence comes from Kofleriaceae bacterium, assembly GCA_035500135.1. Classification (GTDB taxonomy): domain Bacteria; phylum Myxococcota_A; class Polyangia; order Haliangiales; family Haliangiaceae; genus JABFXX01. The sequence continues at coordinate 11,695 of DATJXL010000214.1, read as the reverse complement.
GCGCGCGCGGCCGCCACCGCGCGCGGATCGACGTCGGCGCCGACGAGGCAATGCTCGGCGACGAGCCGGCGCGCCTGCCGCGGGGACCCTCGCATCGCCTCCGCGATCACGCGAACGATCTCGACGAGGAACGCACCTTCGCCGATCGCCGGATCGCACACGCGCAGCGCGAGCAGCTCGCGCCGCGACTTGCCCGCGACGAGCGGCGCGAGCGCGCACCGCACCATCGGCTCGCACACTTCGCGCGGCGTGTAGACCACGCCCGGTATGCGAGTCGCGACCATCTGCCGCGAACGATATCAAGATCCGTCGAGAAGCTCGCGCATCTCGAGCCACGCTTCGATCATCCCGGCTTCGACCACGGGCGCGGCGTACGGGCCGAAGATCGCGAGCATGTCCTCGACCGAACGAGCGGTCGCGGCGGCGAGCGCGCCGAACGTCACGGGTACGAGCGTCTCGGCGACGAGCAGCCAGCCGGCGGTATCGGGCTCGCTCCAGCGCGACGAACACGCCCTGGCGTGGATCCGACGCGAGAATTCGTACAGGGCCTGGTGAGAGAGTCGCGGTGCGAGCAGCAACGGGTGGCGCTCGAGCTCCGCGTGGTAGTCGGCGAGACGGTCGTAGATGGGCTCGGTGTATTGCTTCGCGTGCAAACGCATGCTGACCTCCATTCCAGATCGATGCTGAAGCTTTCTGCCGCGCATGCAACAGGAATTTTGATCGCGCTCGCCGCGTGCACGCCACCGGTGAGCCCGCGTCCGACGCCGATGCCGGCGCCGCCGTTCCCGCCGCCGGTCACCGCGGCGCCGCCGGATGCCGCACCGGCCGGTCCGCCGGTCGCGCGCACCGACGACGTCGCCGGCGATCCGTATCGCTGGATGGAAGGCACCGACAACCCCGAGCGCGATGCGTGGCTGCGCGCGCAAGGCGAATACGCCGCCGCGGAGCTCGCGAAGCTGCCCGGCAGCGACAAGCTCCGCGCGCGCGTCACCGAGCTCGGGCTCGGCGTCGGCGCGGTGTTCGACGTGTCGCGCGCCGGCGATCGCATCTTCTACAACGCGACACCGGCCGGCGCCGAGCTCGCGCGGCTGATGGTGCGCGACAAGGCCGGCGACCGAGTGCTCGTCGATCCCGAAGCGCTCGCGACCTCCGGTACGCACTACTCGCTGCACGCGTATTCGCCGTCGCCCGACGGCAAGCTCGTCGCGTACGTCATTTCGCCAGGCGGCAGCGAGATCGGCACGCTCCACGTGCTCGACGCCGCGACCGGCAAGGACCTGCCCGATGCCGTCGAGCCGATCTGGGGCCAAGGCGCCGCGTCGTGGCTGCCCGACGGCAAGAGCTTCTTCTACACGCAGCTCGTTCCGGTGCCGCACGGCGACGCGCTCGCGAACCAGGTCGCGAAGCTGCACGTGCTCGGCACGCCGGCCGCGAGCGATGTCGAGATCCTGCCGCGCAACGCGACCACGACGCTCGCGCTCGCGCCCAACGAGTGGCCCGGCCTGTGGGCGCCGCCGGGGACCGGCGCCGTGCTCACGTTCGTCGGCGGCGCGCACAGCGAGCAGCGGATCTCGGTCGCGAAGCTGTCCGAGCTCGATCGCAGCGGCGCCGGCAAGACGCCGTGGCGCACGGTGTCGACCTACGCGGATGGCGTCGAGGCCGCGGTCGTGCACGGCGACCGGATCTACGTCCAGAGCTACGCCGGCGCGCCGAACCGGCGCGTGCTGTCGGTGCCGCTCGCGCATCCCGATCTCGCGAAGGCGCGCGTCGAAATTCCCGAGTCGCCCGATGCGTCGCTCTCCGGCATCTGGCTCGCGCGCGACGCGCTCTACGTGCTGCGCCGCGATAACGGTCACGCGACGATCCTGCGCTGGCCGTGGGCCGGCAAGCCCGAGCCGCTCGCGCTGCCGTTCGAGGCGTGGGCGCCCGATCTCGCGAGCGATCCGCTGCGCGACGGCCTGGTGTTCCAGCTCGAAGGCTGGCTCGCACCCGGCTCGTACTTCGCGTACGACGCGAAGACCAGGAAGGTCGCGCCGATCGGCCTGGCGTCGACCGCGACCGGCGACTTCTCGTCGCTGGCCGTCGACGAGCTCGAGGCGACGAGCGCGGACGGCACGAAGGTTCCACTCACCGTCATCCACGCCAAGGATGTGGTGCGCGATCGCGCGCGGCCGACCGTGATCTACGCGTACGGCGCGTACGGTTCGTCGGAATCGCCGGGTTTCTCGGCGACGCGGCTGGCCTGGATCGAGCGCGGCGGCGTGATCGCGATCGCGCACGTACGCGGCGGCGGCGAGCGCGGCCGGCGCTGGCAAGACGACGGCTCGCACGACAAGAAGATGAACGGCATCCACGACGTGATCGCGTGCGCGAACGAGCTCGTCGCGCGCGGCTACACGTCGCCGGCCAAGCTCGCGGTGGCCGGCCGCAGCATGGGCGGGCTCTTGATCGGCCGCGTGATCACCGAACAGCCCGACCTGTTCGCCGCCGCGAACGTCGGCGTCGGCTTCGTCAACCCGTCGCGCCTCGCGGTCGCCGAGAACGGCCCGAATCAGATCGCCGAGCTCGGCGATCCCGCCACCGAGGCCGGCGCACGCGACCTCGCCGCGATGGATCCGTACCTGCACGTCACGCACACCGCGTATCCCGCGACGATCTTCACGGTCGGCTTGCACGATCACCGCGTCGCGCCGTGGATGACCGCGAAGATGGCTGCGCGCATGCTCGCGTCGTCGACGGCCAAGCGCCCGATCCTCGTCCGGCTCGACGTCGACGCCGGGCACGGTCCGGGCTCGATGCGCGTGCAGAAGTTCGCCGAGCTCGCCGACGTGTGGAGCTTCTTCCTCGCGGCGTTCGGCGATCCCGAGCTCAGTCCCAAGACGTGAGCGCGGTGCGCAGGCCCTCGGCCGGCTTCGCGAGCATCTCGCCGTGCGACACGATCACGCGCACGAGATCCGGCTTCGCCGCGAGACCCTCGATCATCGCGGTGAACTTGGTTTTGTCCTTGACGAAGAACCAGCGGAAGATGCGCGGCACGCTCGGTCGCCCGGTCGGCGCGAGCATGACGCCCATCATCCCCTTGAGCTTCGGCAGGTTGTTGATGACGTCGTTGAACACCAGCGTCGTGCCGCTCGCCGACTTCACCTCGACGACGCCTTCGTGCTGCTTCGCGCCGTCGAGGTGAAACAGCCGCACGTTCGCATCGCTCGGCGCGTCGTCGTACGAGCCGTCGACCGCGACGACCTGCGCGACCTTCTTGCGCGCGCCGGCGGGGCACAAGACGCGCACGCCCGGATAGCGCTCCTTGAACACCTTCGCGTCGAGCCGGTGGAACCCGTTCGGCACGACGAGGATCTTGGGCGTGCCGAACGCCTCGATCTCCTTCATCTGATCTTCTTCCAGCGCGATCGCGTTGTGCACGAGCAGCCCGCCGCTCGCGAGCTTGACGAGCGTCATCACGCGGTTGCCGTTGCCGCCCGGCAGCGAGCCTTCGACGCGCCACAAGTTCGGCTCGAGCTTCTCGATCGGCTTGTGCGGGAGCACCGTCCACGTGTCGTAGGCCTTCGGCATGCCGCGTTTGTACGACACCGGAACGAGCGTTGCATCTCGATCGGTCATGCGTCTGACGCTTTCACTCGCGCTGGCGTGCGCCGCCGGCGCGGTCGCGATCGCCGCTCCTCCGCGGTCGCTCGAGGTCTCGTCGCCCGCGTTTCGATCGATGGCGGCGATCCCGACCGCGTACACGTGCGACGGCGCTCGCAAGTCGCCGCCGCTCGCGTGGAGCGCGGTGCCGCCGGAAGCGAAGAGCATCGCGATCCTCGTCGACGATCCCGACGCGCCGCGCGGCGTGTACACGCACTGGATCGTCACCGACGTCGATCCGACGCAGACGACGTTACCGGGCGACCAGCCGGGTTACACCGCGCCGTGCCCGCCGAACGGCACGCATCGCTATCGCTTTCACGTCTACGCGCTCGACACCAAGCTCGGGCACGTCGCGAGTCGCGACGCGCTGCTGAAGGCCGTCGCAGGCCACGTGCTCGCCGAAGGCGAGCTCGTGGGCACGTATGCGCGCGCGTCGCGCCCTCGCTGATCCTCGCGGCATGCGCCTTGCTCCACCCGGGCCGCATGAGACACCTTGGTTCGCGTTTCGGCCTCGGCCTGGTCGTCCTTGTCATAGGCGCACTGCTGCTCTTCGAGATCGTCGCGGGGCTGAGCTTTCCGATCGTTCGCACGGTGATCGCCGTGCTGTTCGTGCTCATCGGTGGGCGCATGATCGTGCGCGCCTGGGCACGCCGCGGCCAGGACGGGGTGAGCGCCGAGGCCGTGCTCGCCCGCCGGAATTTCTCTCACGCCGGCGCGCTCGATCACGACGCGCGCTTCGACGTCCTGTTCGGTAGCGGCACGGTCGACCTCACCGGGCTCGTCGAGCCCGAGCACGACGTCACGGTGACGATCGAGACGTTGTTCGGCCACGCGCTCGTCAAGCTGCCGCCCGCGCTCGCGTACGACGTCGAAGGCAACTCCGCGTTCGGCGAGGTGCGCATGCCGGATCGCACGGCGACCGCGATGGGCAGCCTCGTCTATCGCGCGGCGAGCGATCACCCGTCGCGCCTGCATCTGCGCGTCAACGCCGTGTTCGGCGCGTGCCAGCTCGTGGAAGCCGAACCGGCCGCGTAGGGATGCTACGTTGTAGCGGTGACCGCGCGCATCGCTGGGTGCACCGTCGCTGCCATCGTGGCTCTCGCCGCGTGCGGGCACGATCCCGCGCCGCCGATCGTGTCCGCTCCGGTGCGCGATGCCGTCGGCGATGCCGATCTGCGCATGATGATCGCGGAGATCGCGACGCAGAAGGCCTGCGATCGCATCCGCGATCGCTTCCACGCGCTGCGCGCGGCGGAACGCCACGACGTCGTGACCGGCGTCATGTGGTTCGAGGGCTGCGACACCAAGCAAGACGGCACGAACGTCACGTTCACGCTCACCGGCAGCGGCTGGCAGTGGGTCGACAAGACCACGCACAAGGCCGGCGGCACGTTTCAAGTCCACCAGTACGTGCGCTTCGCGGCGAAGGCGACGATCGCCGGCGTGCTCGACCTCGGCTACGACGGCGGCACGCACGTCGCGTCGCTGTGGTTCTCGCCGCTGCGCGCGCCCGCCGTCGATCTCGATCTCGTCGGCGCGGTCGAGGTCGATCGCTCGGGCGCCTGGTCGTCGGTCGTCGGCACGGTCGGCTCGCTGTTCGCGCGCTCGCCGGCGCGCGAGGGCATGAAGGAAGCGAAGCGCGCCGGCACCCACGAGTTCATGGTCCAGCTCGCCGAGGGCCTCACCGTCACGATCGATCTGTGCACCGGGCTCGCGCGGTCGACGACCGGCCATGTCCCGAAGGGCCAGCTTGCCCCGCCCGACGTGCTCGAGCCGTCGACCACCGAGTTCGAGCTCGAGCCCGGCGGCGTGCTCATGCTCGGCCCGCAGCGCGCGCAGGAGGGCATGACCGTGCACGTCGAAGCTCCGCCGCAGGTCCACGTCGTGCTGGTGTGCCGCGAAGACGCCGAGGCGATCGCGCGCGCCTACCTCGCGCGCAAGCCGCTGCCGACGGTCACGCCGCTCGCCGAGACCCACGGCGATCCCACGACCGATCTGACGATTCCCGCCGAGCATTGCCCGGTCGCGGTGGTCGCGCAGTCGACCGCGACCGCGGGGCCGCCGCAGCAGTTCACCGTGACGCGGTCGTCCTCGGAGATCGGGTGGTCCAACGGCGGGCCGTTCGTGGGCTGCGAGCGCGCACGTTAAGCGCGATCCCGGGCCGCGGTTCCAGGTACCATCAGGGCGATGGACGAGCGCAAGACACCGGCCGCGGCGACGCCGGGGCAGCAGCCGGTGCAGTCGGAGGGGCGCGCGATGCTGGAGCAGGCGTTCGCGCGGGGTTCGGATACCGAGGTGCCTGCGGTCGTTCCCGAGCGTACCGAGCACAGCGTGGCCACGGCGATGGTGCTGGAGGGTCTCCCTCCGGCCAAGGCCGAGCGCATCGCCGCGATGCGGCGCGAGCTCGCCGAGCTGCAGCGCCAGCTCACCGACGCGCAGCAGCGGATCGCGATCGAGCTGCACGGACGCGCCGAGGATGCGGAGCGCCTCGAGGCGATCGAGGCGCGCCTGCACGAGCAGGAGGCGAGGGCGCAGGAGAGTGTCGCTCGCACCGCCGAGGCCGTCGCCGAGGCCGTGAGCCTGCGCGCGAAGCTGGCGAGCGCGACGACGGCCGCCGACGAGCTCCGCCGCGAGCTCGCCTCGCGCGACGCGCAGCTCGACGAGGTGCGCCAGCAGCATCGCACCGCGACCGAGCCGCTCGAGCGCGAGCTCGAGGACCAGCGCAAGCAGCATCGCGAGGCCACGAGTCAGCTCGAGACGCAGGTCGCCTCGCTCAAGGACTCGGCCGCGCTCGTCGCGACGCGCGACGCCGAGCTCGCGACGATCACGACGGAGCGCGACACGGCCAGGAGCGATCTGGCCGCGACGCGCACCAGGTTCCGCGAGCTCGCGACGCAGCTCGTCGAGCTGATCGGAGACGGCGCGGGGGACGCGCCGGCGCTCGCACGAGCGATCGAGCGGCCGAAGCCGCCGCCGATGCCGCCGCCGCGGGTGACCGCGTCGCGTCCGGTCGAGACGATCCTCGAGGTGACCGAGGATCCGAAATCGAAGCTGACGAGCGGCTTGACGCTGCTCGGCGGAGTGGTCCTCGGCTGTCTCGCGACGCTCGCGATCGTGTCGTGGCGCAGCTCCGGTGGCGACGAACGCGACGACCGTCGCGCGGCGCCGTCCTCCGCCGCGGTGATGTCCACCGAGCCGGCGCCGGAGCGCGCGGCCCCGCCGGCGGTCGTTCCCGAGGCGGCCGCCACGGTCTCGAGCACGTCCTCGGCGGTCCCCTCGCCTGTCGCCGAGAAGCCCGCTCCGCCGGCCGCTCCTGCGCCTCCGCCCACCGAGGTCCCGACCGACGGCGTGATCGTGCTTCCCCCCGAAGCAGCCGATCATCGCGTGTTCGTCGATGGTCACGTCGTGTCGGTCAAGAGCTCGCGCGCGGTGGTGCCGTGCGGTTCGCACGAGATCCGCATCGGAAGCCACGGCACGCCGCGGACGCTCGATATCGCGTGCGGCGGCGAGACCACGGTGCCCGAGGACATGCACGACCGCTGATCGTCACGTAGCGGGTCGCGACGTGACTCGTCTTCCGAGGTCGAGGTCTACTTCACGCCGTCGCCCGAGGAGGCGGCGGCCGCCGCTCGTCGGCGATCATGCGCAGCGTCGCGCCGGTCGAGCCGATCGCGAGGCCGATGACGTTGAGGCCGGGCACGACGAGCATCGCCGCGACGAGCGCGCCCGTGCCGAGCGTTCGCCAGCGCCGGGCGCGCAGGTACGCGGTCTTCTCGCGATAGCGCCAGTGCCGGCGTGCCCAGACCGCGTCGTACACGGCGTACGACGCGAACCGCGCCGCGACCCACGCGGTTCCGACGGCCGCGAGCGCGCTCCCGGTGACCGGCACGAACCGGCCGATCACCAGGAGCGCGACGATGAACGCGAGGTGCGCGACACCGCGCCGGATCGCGTGCACGATGCTGATCGCGATCTCGTGCGCGAAGCGCGAGACGCTGAAGCTCGGTGGCCGCAGCCCGGCCTCGCGGACCTCGATCGCTTCCGATAGCAGCTCGTTGAACGGGCCGGCGACCAGCACCGCGAACGTCGCGATCACGGTCGCGCACGCGATCGCGAGCGACGTCCAGCCGACCAGCCCGATCGCGCCGACGAGCGCGATCAGCCAGCCCAGCGTGACGACTCCGACCAGCGTCACGACCAGGGCGGGCGCGACGACCCACTTCCACAGGCCGAGATGACGCGCGAGGTACGCCGCACCGCGTACGCCGTCGCTCACCCCGGCCGCGAAGTCGCGGATCATGTGGGCTGTTCTAGCAGCTCAGCCCTCGCGCAGCCGCCCCCGATGTCGACGCACGCCGCAGCGTCGGCCGCGCTTGGCGCCTCGACGGGCTTCGCGCGCGTTCGAGCCGCGCGCGGACTTCAGCGCGTAGTCGCGTCGCACGCGATACGATAGCGTGCCGATGACGTCCGCATCGCTGGTGGCGGAGGCTGTCGCGATCTTGCGCGCGGTCGCCGATGCGGCGGCCAATCCGAGCTCGGTGCTCCAGCTCGCGCGCGAGATCGAGCAGGCGCTCGGCCGCGTGCCGTGGAGGGTCGGCATTCGCGGCGACAACATCGTCGACCGGACGAGCCTGTTCGATGCGATGGCCGGCGGTGGACTGCTCGGAGACCGCGCACCCGATTGCGCGCCGATCCGGTTGCGCCACGCGAACCGCACCGGCTTCGTCGCGCTGCGCGATCAGGGTCAGGCCGAGGAGCGTTTGGAGCCTCGTGCACCACCACCGCGCGAGCGCGGGTGGATCGGCCGTATCTTCGCGTGGCTGCGCCGGCTGGTATCTCGGCGGCCGCAGCTGCCGGGACAACCCGACGCGTTCGTCGCGCGCCTCCGCGAGCTCGCATCGGGACAGGTCCCAGGCGTCATCGAGATCGCGCTCCGGGTGTCTCGAGGCCCGCTCGCCCGGGACATCGAGGTGCTCGAGCTCGGCGACGCGAACGATGCGAGCCAGCTCGACGCCATCCTCGTCGTCGCGGGGACGCGGCTCTACACGCCCGACCCCGGACGCACGCCGATCGGCGAGCTGCCGCACGTGACCGCGGAGCTGCCCCAGCTGCTCGAGACCGCTCGCGAGCTGCGCCTCGCGGAACGGGCACTCGACGCGACCACCGGGATCGTCGCGGCGGTCGACTCCGAAGATCGAGCGGCGGCCGCCGACTTCGCAGGCCGCGTCGCCGATCTCGAAGACCTGCGGATCGCGGACCCGGTCGGGTTCGCGCGCACCCAGATCGAGCGCGTCGGCAAGCAGATCTTGCCGAGCGTCACGACGGTGATGGAGCATGCCGCCGCGCATCTCGGCGCCGACGTCGCGCAGCTCGGCCGCGAATGGCTGACCGCGATCGAACGCGTCTCGACCAGCGGCGAGCTCAGCGACGCGGTCGCGAAGATCAACGAGACCTCGGCCGCGTCGGTGCGTCAGATCGCCGAAGACGCGCGGCTGCTCGTGATGGGCGGCATCGGCGGGTGCGTGCGCGACCTGTTTCCCGAGGTCGCCGCGCCGCTTCGCAAGCACGGGCTGTCCGAGCAGCTGGTTCAGGCGCGGTCGCCGGCGCCGCCGTTGCCGACGGTGCCGGTGCTGCGCTCGCTCGCCTCGCCGACCGCCATGAACGTCGGGAGCGCGGGATGGTTCGGCGCACTGTTCCGCTCGCTCGATTCGCGGCGCACGGACATCCGCGGGAAGGTCGAGCATCAGGTCGCGCGCCTCGAGCAGGTCGCAGTTGCCGGAATGCGCGACGCCGAGCCCGCGCTGCGCGCGGCGATCGAAGCCGCGCTCGCCGACGAGCTCGCCGCCGCGCTCGAGCGTCAGCGCATCTGGCTCGAATCCGCGATCGCGGCCGAGCACGCCGAGTTCGCGTTGCGCCGCGAGAAGGTCGCGGCGCGCACGGCTCGCGTCGACGCGGCACGCCGGGCATCCCAGCGGCTGCGCGAGCGCATCGCCGAGCTCTCGGCGCGCCAGCCGCATGCCGCGCGCGCTGCGGCCACCGGCCGTGACGACCAGCTCTGTTATGATGGCTAGCGTGGGTGAGCCCGATCGTTTCGGTGCATACATCGTCCACGAGCGGCTCGGCGCAGGCGGCATGGCCGAGGTGCATCGCGCGGAGCGCGTGAACAAGGACGGCTCGCGCACGACGGTCGCCCTCAAACGGCTCCTCGCGACGACCGTGTCGAATCGCGAGCTCAGGCAGTGGTTCACGCGCGAGGGCGCGTTGATGAGCCACCTCCATCACCCGAACATCGCCGAGACCTACGATCACGGGAGCGTTCGCGGCATCCACTACATCGCGATGGAGTACGTCCGGGGCCCCACGCTCAAGCAGCTCGTCGAGCAGACGTCGCGCACGATCGGCACGCTGCCGATCCCGATCACGCTGACGATCGCATCGCAGGTGTGCGACGCGCTCGATCACGCGCATCTGTGTCGCGATCCGAAGGGTCGTCCGCTCCACGTCGTGCACCGCGACGTGTGCCCGGCGAACATCCTGTTGCGCGAGGACGGCGTCATCAAGGTGATCGACTTCGGCCTGGCGAAGGTCGAGGGCGTGCACGAGGACACCCAGAAGGGCCAGCTGAAGGGCAAGTTCAACTACGTCGCACCCGAGTACATCGCAGACGGCACGTTCGACGCGCGCGCCGATCTGTGGGCCCTCGGTGTCGTCATGTACGAGCTGCTCACGAGCCGCCGGCTGTTCGATGCGCCCGACAACCACCAGACGATCACGCGCGTGCAGAAGCTGCCGATCCCGCGACCGTCGCGCGCGAACCCGCGCGTCTCCCCCGAGCTCGACGAGATCGTGATGACCGCGCTCGAGCGCGATCCGGGCCGGCGCTGGCAGACCGCGAGGATGCTGTCCGACGCGCTCCGCGGACGCATGGTCCAGCGCGGCGATCCGGCCGAGGCCAAGCACGTCGCCGAATGGGTGCAGTGGCTCTACGCGCAGCAGCCCGGCACCGAGTCGAGCGGCATGTCTCAACTCCGCGCGATCGTGGCGCCGCCGCAACCACCGGGCGAGCGCGAAGCTCCGACAACGCGTTCGCGGCTGACCCGATTGACCCGGCGGCTGTTCGGCTCGCGCGATCGCTGAGTTACTGGCCCCATTCCTTGGTCGAGCAACGCTCCGATTCGCAGGCGACCATGCTGCCACCGCCAACGACACGTTGGAGGGAGTCCGTGTCGAGCCGCTGGACCAGGACACGTACCATCTGCTTCTGGAGCTCGAGCTTCTTCTTGCTAGTGCGCTTCATGACGCCGTTCAAGAGCAGCCCTCGTGCCACCGCAACCCTCACGATCTGCGAGCGGTCGTTCATGCCGATTCGGCGTGAATGCCGAGTCGGCATGGGCCAGCGCGCCGAAACAGCATGGCGGACATGCGCCTACAGTGAGGTCAAATGCGCATCCGCATCGTAGGAGGCGCGACTGATCTGATCGAGAAACTTCGGGAGCACGGTCGCGTAGGGCTCGAACGCGGCAAGCGGCCAGCGATAAGCGAGCCCGGTGGCCGTGCCGACCGCGACGAACCGCTTGGCCGGATCGACCGCGATCGCGTTGACCTTGCCGTCGACTCGGATCAACGACAGCAGCGTTGCGTCGTCGAGCTTCCACAGACGGATCGTGCCGTCGACGCCACCGGAGACGAGCTCGGAGCTGCCCGGCAGGAATGCGAGCTTCTCGACCGCCCCCACGTGCCCGAACAGCGAGCGTTCGTGCCCGCTGACGAGGTCGTAGACGCCGATTTCTCCGGACGCGCTCGCCGCGGCGAGCCAGTGGCCGTCGCTGGAGAACGCGAGATCGTGCACCGCGCCGTGGCGTGGAACGAGCGTCCGCGAGCTGCCGGTCGCGAGGTCCCACAGCATCAGCTCGCCGTCGCCACCACCGCCGGCGAGCGTTCGACCGTCGGGCGAGAACCGAGCAGTGACCACGAGCGCGCGTGTGCCGCCCAGCCTGCGCTCCGGTGCGCCGTCGATCGGTACCACGCGCACGCCGCCGGACTCGCCGAC